>NZ_JACUUA010000007.1 GCF_014859565.1 Marinospirillum sp.
TGAGGAGCTTTGCAACTACGGTGCTATTGCATCATGAAACTGTCTGAACCATTGTGAGGGTTAAGTTATGAAAAAGAAACTGGCACAGTTTGATGCTGCCGAGTACCTCGACAACGAAGAGGTTATAGCGGAGTACCTGAACACGGCTCTTGAAGACGAAAATCCTGATGTTTTTCTTGTTGCCATTAGCGACGTCGCCAAGTCGCGTGGTATGGCGCAACTTGCCAAAGATACAGGCTTGGGTCGTGAAAGCCTTTACAAGGCGCTGGCGCCTGGCGCAAAACCACGCTATGACACTATATTGAAACTGATCCGCGCCCTTGGTGTGGAGTTGCACGCTACGCCAGCGCACAAGTAAGTGCAGGCCAACTCTAACCAATCGCATCACGTCGCCGTTAATGATGCAGATGTGTGTGTAATGTTATCCATGAACAGTAAAGACATCATCAAGAAGCTGAAGATTCTTGCTTGCCTTGACCGCACCTGTTAACTGGTGCTATTAATGGTGCTCAAGCGTTGACTGGGTAATTGTTATGCAAGTGAAATTTTCCGAGGATGTTGTTCCTCTATCAGACCTGAAGATCAATCCCGGAAAGGTGGTTGGTCGAGCGCAGGAGACACATCGTCCAATCCTGCTGACCAGTCGAGGTCGCGGCATTGCTGTTGTTCAGGGGCTAGAGGATTATGAGAGAACCACAGAGGAATTGCGGTTTGTAAAGGCGGTGGTGCAGGGGCTTATGGATGTTCGTGATGGCAACACCCTGTCGTTAGAGGATGCCAGGAAAGCGCTGGGCATCAAGTAAATGGAATTACGCATTGCACAGTCTGCTCTTGAGGACTTACTGGCCATTCAGGAGTACTACAGAGAGCTGGATGCGCCACATATCGGTGATGATTTCGTGACTGCTATTCTGGAGCATAGCGAAATGCTTCAACTCCACCCTGATGCTGGCCGAGTTGTTCCTGAATTTAACCTGGATCATATTCGCGAATTGATTCACACACCATTTCGGGTTGTCTACTTCAGGCAGGCCAAAGAAGTTTTGCTTATCCGAGTCTGGCGGAGCGAGAGGCAACTTAAGTTGCCAGATAACAAAATATAATCTCTATTCAGGGTATAGATATATTTTTTAATCGTGTGGGAATAGGCAAACCTGCACCACTAAAGGTGAATTTAGCTGGCTTTTGGTCTCGTCGAATAGATGATACGAACAGGTTGGTGTATGCATAGGCACTTCGTGCTATGCGCATGGCCATGCGTACGCAAGACTTTAACCATGGCTGTCTAGCAGGCTCTATCCGCTCACTGCTTTGGAAACACCTTGTCGTCTTGCAGTACAAAGGTGACCTTGTCGAGTTCGTGATTCACTTCATACTTTTTACCAGCAATGATGATCTGGGTGCCGGGGTAGGCGCGGCGGTTGACGGTGATTCTGGCGGCATAAAAGCGTTTTAATTCACTTTCCGCCAGGCTGATGCGGGTGTTGAGTTCTCTTTGTCTGGCCTGGATGTTTTCCTTGGTCTGAATCAGTTTGTCTTTCATTTTGATCATCTGCTGGCGACCTTGCTGGCGGGTTTTGCGTGTCATCTCCAGTAGTTTGTATTTTTGATCTTCAATCTGGTTGAGTTTAGCCAATAACTCGGTATAGGTTTCCTGCTGCTGGGCGCATTCACCTACTTCCAGTTCCATTTCGCTGTAGGCCACCGCGCCGCAGGTGTTCAGTTCGATGTAGTCCACGGCTTTCAGGCGACCACCCACCGCCTGCCCCTTGCCAAGGATTTGAATGTAGTTGCCGGCCACCAGGCTGGAGTGCATGACCTGATTATTGATAATAATTTCTTGTCCGGCTTCCAGCATGGCTTCGTGGGCAAAACGTGCCTTGATGCTGCATTCGGCTTTTAAGGCGGCTTTTTCGGATAGGTACTGGGCATCCTTGTGCCCGATGGCACCACCGAGCAGTTCAATATGACCACCGGCTTTAATAAAGGCAGCATCCACACCGCCACCGATTTTGATATCACCGGTGGCAACCACTTGCATGCCGTCGCGGACATCCCCCTTGATTTCGATGCTGCCGCGATAACGGATATGACCAGTTTCCACATCCACCTGGTTGATTTTTAATACCTGCTCAATCTGGGCACCCTTGTCATACAGCACCGGCATACCGGCAACAGCTGAAACCAGCAGGTTTTCATCACTATCAGCAACCTTTACCGTGGCATCCTTGATTTTAAATTGCAGATCCTTGCCATCTTTGGCACGAACGGTTTTGCCGGTGACTGTCCAGCCGGGTTTGCCTTTGGTGGGGGGGTAGCGGCGCAGCAGTGGGGTATCTTCTTCAATAAAAGGAAAGTCACCTTTTTCCAGAAAGTTGACTCTGCCATGTTCATCTTTAATGGGGCGACGGTCAGAGGCATCCTTGATCAGGGTTTCAATTCTTCCATCAACACCGGCTTCGTGGCCTTCGCCATAAGCAATAACGGTGCAGTACACCTGATCGGTGTTTCTCAGTTCTTCGGCTAGTTTAGGGCTGAGCAGTTGTTCCAGTGCGTCATCCAGCAGCCCGCGTGTGACTTTGGATTTTTTTAACAGCTGATCCAGTTTGCTGCGATCTATCGACGCACCGCGCCCCTGGGCACCGTGCAGCACCATACCGGCCAGCAGTTTGTTGGGACTGACAAAAACATCCAGATGCGCATCAGTGGGAATGCTGACACAGACTTCGCGGGGATCACGGCGGCGTACGGCATCCAGCAATACAGCAACCGCTTCACCGATCAGTGGAAAATCCTCTGGCAGAAAGTCTGCCTGATAAGTCAGGTAGGCAAATTGTTCTTTGCTCAGCTCTCGGGTGGTGTCCAGCGGATTAAACTCCACCCAGAGTTCGTTGTTGTCTTTCAGGTGATAAGCCAGCCCCAAATCCAATGCTGAGGGCAGTTCCGTTGAGCTGTTAGTTTCACTGGCTTGTTTCTTGTCCATATATCCACCTTGTTCAAAACTGTAGACAACAAAATTAACATGATTTTGAAATGCTTTAAATAAGGTCCACAAACCCTGCTTCGGCGGTTTTTTTTGTTTAAGCTACACTGGGATCACTATTCAATATAAGGAGCACCTCATGAATCCAGAAGTTGAAGCCTTCTTTGATCAGGATACCTATACCTACAGTTATCTACTGCGTGACCCACAAAACAACTCTTGTGCACTGGTGGATTCGGTGCTGGACTTTGATCCTGCTTCCGGCAATACCGGCACAAGCAGTGCTGATCAGTTGATTGCCAGAGTTCGGGAGCTGGATTTAACTGTGGAATGGATTCTGGAAACCCACGTTCATGCTGATCATTTGTCTGCTGCGCCCTATTTAAAAAGCAAGCTGGGCGGAAAGCTCGGCATTGGTGCTGAAATTATCCAAGTGCAGCAGGTGTTTGCCAACTTGTTTAACACTGGTGCTGACTTTGCACGTGATGGTAGCCAGTTTGACCGGCTGTTTGTTGATGGTGATGTGTTTAATATCGGGCAACTGCAGTGCCGAGTGATACACACTCCGGGTCATACACCGGCCTGTCTGACTTATCTGATCGGTGATGCAGGGTTTGTGGGTGACACCCTGTTTATGCCGGATTATGGTACGGCTCGTTGTGATTTTCCCGGTGGTAATGCCGCCATCCTGTATCATTCCATCCAGAAAATTTTTGCCCTGCCGGATACAACACGCTTGTTTATGTGTCATGACTATCTGGCACCGGGGCGTGATGAGTATCAATATGAAACCAGCGTGGCGGAAGAAAAAGCCAATAACATTCATGTGGGTGGCGGTAAAACGGCAGAGGAGTTTATCAAAATGCGAACTGAACGGGATGCAACCCTGGCGATGCCGCATCTGATTCTGCCTTCGGTGCAGATCAACATGCGTGCCGGACAGTTTCCTCCACCGGAGGCTAATGGTGTAAGCTATCTCAAACTTCCCCTGAATCAGTTTAAATAAGGAGCCTGTTATGGCTGAATTACCTGCAATGCGTCAACTGGAAGAAAATCTGCGTACCTGTGGTCAACTGACTACTGGCCAGATTCGTGAACTGGCTGCCGAAGGTGTAAAAACCCTGATTTTTAACCGCCCTGATCATGAAGAAGCGGATCAGCCCAGCACCCTTGAACTGCAAGCGCTGGCTGAGTCACTGGGTATGCAGTGGGTACACCAGCCGGTGGTTTCCGGGCAGGTGACGGATGAACAGGGTGTTGAGTTTGGTCGTATTTATGCCGCAGCACCCAAGCCGGTAGTGGCTTTTTGTCGGACGGGTGCACGTTGTGGATGCCTCTGGGCACTGAGCCGTAAGGATCAACAGCCCGGTCAGGAGCTGGTTGCACAGCTGCAGAAAGCAGGGTTTGATCTGCCTGATTTTTTCAAGCGCCTGACCAGCTGATTGCGGAGTTCGACACCCAGCATGAAGCAACACGGAGCAGATTTCAAAACACTGCAAGGCACGGCCATGCAGCAGGGTTTGTGGGGTCTGTTCCGACACCGCATTTATAATTTGGCGATGTTGCGTCAGGATGCCACTGCTGCGCTGATTGTCAGTCTGCTGCTGATACCCCAGAGCTTGGCCTATGCCCTGCTAGCCGGCCTGCCACTGCAAGCCGGCTTGTATGCCAGCATTCTGCCTGCTATGGCTTATGCCCTGTTTGGCACCAGCGGGGTATTGGCCGTTGGGCCGGTGGCCATCACCTCCCTGCTGACGTTTAGTGCACTCAGTCCGCTGGCAATGCCGGGTAGTGCTGAGTATGTGGCACTGGCTATTTTGCTGGCACTTTTATCCGGTGGCTGTTTGTTGCTGATGGGTGCGCTGCGGATGGGTTTTCTGGCTAACTTTTTAAGCCATCCCGTCATGTCGGCATTTGTTAGTGCTTCAGCTTTGATTATTCTGCTGGGGCAGTTAAAAGGTGTGACTGGCATCCCGCTGCAGAGCGGCACCCTGCAAACTCTGCTGCTGAGTTTTTATCATGGGATGGGAACTCTGCATCTGAACACCCTGTTGCTGAGCAGTTTTTTTCTGGCTTTTCTTTACTGGGCCAGGCACTCCATGGCTGGATTGCTAATGAAGTATGGCCTGTCACAGTCTGCTGCCAATCTGACTTCACGCATGGCTCCCATGCTGTTGTTGCTGGTCGCTACTGCCGGAGTGGCTTTTTTTAAGCTGGATCAGGCTGGAATCAAAGTAGTGGGCGAGCTACCTATTGGTTTACCGCTGTTGCAGCTGCCGAGCATCACAGCGGAAGTGCTGCTGTTGCTGTTACCTATGGCCGTGATGATCAGTCTGGTGGGTTTTGCTGAATCGGTTGCCATTGCCCGCACCTTTGCTGCCCGTCGCCGTCAGCAGGTTAATTCCAATCGTGAGTTACTGGGGTTAGGTGTTGCCAATCTGGCTGCGGGGCTGTCGGCCAGTTTTCCTGTCACGGGTGGATTGTCCCGTAGCGTCGTGAATCATGATGCTGGGTCCATCACCCCCATGGCCAGCATCCTCACCGGACTGGGCATGTTGTTGGTGTTGTTTTTTCTGACTGGCTGGCTGTATTACTTGCCACAGGCGATGTTATCCGCAGTAATCATGGTTGCCGTCTTTTCACTGATTGACTGGAAACAGCTGCCCTATTTGTGGCGTTACAGTCGTGGTGATGCACTGGCCTGGCTGGCAACCGCGATGGGGGTGCTGTTTCTGGGTATCGAGCTGGGGTTGATGCTGGGTGTAATGGTGTCACTGGCCAGTTGGCTGGCAAAAAACAGTCGCCCGCATGTGGCGGTGGTGGGTCGCTTGCCCGGCACGGAGCATTACCGCAATGTACAGCGTTATGATGTTGAGCTGCATCCGAGCATTCTGTCACTGCGGATTGATGAAAGTCTGATGTTTGCCAATGCTCAGGAAGTGGAACAACGGGTGCTGGATGAAGTTGGACAACGTCCGGAATTACAACATGTCATTCTGATGGGTTCCGGCATCAATCACATTGATGCCAGTGGTGTGGAAGTGCTGGAGCAGCTGAACCGCCTGTTAAAAGAGCAGGGAGTGTTATTGCACCTATCCGAGATCAAAGGGCCGGTGCTGGATCGCCTGAAGCTGATTGATTTTCCGAAACACCTGACCGGGCAGGTGTTTCTGACTCAGCATCAGGCAATGCAGGCATTAAGCTGATTTTAGTACATCAGGGTGTACAGTCTGCGCCGTGAAGACACCACCAGCGGGTTGCCTTCACCCAGGAGCGCAAAGACTTCCAACAGGGTTTTGTGGGCAACACCTTCTTCGTAAGCCCGATCATCACGCAACAGATTCAGCAGTAACTCCAGTGCTGTTTCATAGTTGGCCTGCACCAGTGCAGCCATGGCTTTCAGGTAACGGGCTTCGCTGTCATCCCGATCAACCAGTGTTGTCAGCAGCTCAGCAGAGGGTGCTTTTTCAACAAACTGCAATCCGGCAATCAGACCTTTTACTTCCGGGCGAGCCTTGTCGGCATCCGGCAGTTGATCCAGTACCGAACGAGCATCAGCAGATAAGTTTTTCTGCAGTAATACCCTGGCCAGTTCAATCTGCAGGTCGATGTCATCTGGCAATTGGCTGATAGCCTGTTGCAGCAGTGTCTGAGCCTGATCCAGATCACCTTCTCCCACCAGCTGTTTGATCTGATCTTTAAAGGCTTCCACCGGATTGGTGAGGTGTTGTTTCAGGAAGGTCCGTACTTCACTTTCCGGTTTGGCGCCATTAAATTGATCAACCAGCTGCCCCTGACTCACCAGCATCACGGTGGGCACACTGCGTACCTGAAACTGTGCGGCTAGCTCCGGCTGTTCTTCAATATTGATTTTGGCAAGGATGAACTGACCGTTGAATTCATGAGCCAGTTTGGTGAGCACAGGCATCAAAGCTTTGCAGGGGGCACACCAGTCCGCCCAGAAGTCGATCAGAATCGGCTGCTGCATCGAGCCTTCAAGGATCACCTGCTGAAAGTTTTCCAAGGTGATGTCAATAATATGCGGAGAGCTGCTCATGAGGTTTCCTGTACCGGCAAAACAAAAGGGTTGCAGGAAATATGGGGGCTGGCAGGCTAAATATCAAGCCCCGTTATACTGTTGCGGGTAGGTTTAACGCCGTTTCCAGGGTCTGGCATTAAAATCTTGTGGTGGTGGCTGATTGGAATTGGGTGCGGCATTGTCACGCACATCACGAAAATCACGGCCAAAGGTGGCAGCCGGTTTGTTGACGGGTTCTTTTGAGTGGCTGGCTTCCGGTTTTTTCACGCTGCGCTTGGCGGCATTGATGGCGTGAGTGGCAGACTCGGCGCTGATGCGTTTGACCAAGCTGTAACCCTGACGTTCAAAACGATCACAAATCCACTGCTGCCCCTGTACCCCTGCCCAGAGTGGCAATAGGCTGATTCCGGCAAGGGATGAGAGCATCACCAGTGGCATATTCAGCATGGCACCGGCTATTGCGCCACCAATCATCATCAGAAAACCAAAAAAAAGCACAAAAGCCTTGCCCCAGAGGCTGTTGGCAGCGGCCCAGAGAAAACTGGCAAGAAAGGCGCTCACGCTGAAGCCAACGGGTACAGCTTGGTAGCCTTTGCTTTTATGGTTATAAACGCGAAAAACCTGCATCCTTTGCCTTCTGGTTGCGTGTTGATTAACCGAACAATTATCCATAATTGATGTTGGTTTATTCCAGTACACTTGAGTAACAACTTGTTGCTTGCACGATCCTTGTGCAGGCGCGAGAGCATCAGGCATCAATACGTTTGTATTTCATGCGCCTTGGAGTGTCGTTGCCCACTCGTTTTTTGTGATCTTCTTCGTATTCCTGATAGTTGCCTTCAAAGAACACCACTTTTGAGTCACCCTCATAAGCCAGAATGTGGGTGGCAATACGATCCAGGAACCAGCGGTCGTGCGAAATGACCAGTGCACAGCCGGGGAAAGCCAGCAGTGCATCTTCAAGTGCACGCAGGGTTTCCACATCCAGATCGTTAGACGGTTCGTCCAGTAGCAGCAGGTTGGCACCCTGCTTCAGAGTCAGTGCCAAATGCAGACGTCCGCGTTCACCACCAGAGAGATCACCAACACGTTTTTGCTGATCGTTGCCCTTGAAGTTAAAACGACCAACATAAGCACGGGATGGCATTTCAACGTTGCCAACTTTCAGGGTGTCGGCTCCACCGGATACAGCTTCCCAGACGGTTTTTTTATCTTCCAGACCTTCGCGTGACTGGTCAACGGTCGCCAGTTGTACGGTGTCACCAATCACCACTTCACCACTGTCAGGCTGCTCTTTGCCACTGATCAGTTTGAACAGGGTGGACTTACCGGCACCGTTACCACCAACAACACCCACAATAGCGCCTTTAGGGATGGCAAAGTCAAGGTTTTCAAACAGCAGATTGCCGCCAAAACCCTTGCTGACGTTGTGAAATTCAATAACCTTGTCACCCAGGCGAGGTCCGGGCGGAATATAGATTTCATTGGTTTCGTTGCGCTTCTGGAATTCCTGACTGGAGAGCTCTTCAAACTGCTTCAGACGCGCCTTGGATTTGGATTGACGACCCTTGGCACCCTGACGCACCCACTCCAGTTCCTGTTGTACTGCCTTGCGGTGAGCACTTTCCTGTTTGGATTCCTGTTCCAGGCGGTTTTGTTTGGCTTCCAGCCAGTTGGAGTAGTTGCCTTCAAAAGGAATGCCCATGCCGCGATCCAGCTCCAGAATCCAGCCAGCCACGTTATCGAGGAAATAACGGTCGTGGGTGATGGCAACCACAGTGCCGGGGTAGTCGTGCAGGAAGCGTTCCAGCCAAGCGACGGATTCGGCGTCCAGGTGGTTGGTGGGTTCGTCCAGCAGCAGCATGTCCGGGCCGGACAGCAGCAGTCGGCAAAGAGCCACGCGGCGTTTTTCACCGCCAGACAGGTTGCCTACTTTGGCATCCCATTCCGGCAGGCGCAGGGCATCCGCAGCTACTTCCAGCTTACGTTCAAGGTTGTGGGCATCTGCGGCCTGAATAATATTTTCCAGTCGTGCCTGTTCAGCAGCCAGAGCATCAAAATCAGCATCCGGGTCAGCATAAGCAGCATAGACTTCTTCCAGTTTTGCCTGAGCCTCTTTAACTACGGACAGAGATTCTTCAATCACTTCACGAACGGTTTTTTCTGCATCCAGCTCGGGTTCCTGAGGTAGGTAACCGACATTAATGCCCGGCATGGGGCGGGCTTCGCCGTTAATTTCGGTGTCAATTCCGGCCATGATGCGCAGCAGGGTGGATTTACCCGAACCATTCAGACCCAGAACACCAATTTTTGCGCCGGGGAAAAAAGACAGTGAAATATCCTTGAGGATTTCACGTTTCGGGGGAACGGTTTTGCCGACCCGGTGCATGCTGTAAACATATTGTGCCATGGCAGAACAACAACTCCTGAACTGATTTTGATGGTGTAAATACTGGCAGCATGATAGAAGCAGCGGCCTTGGAAAGCCAGCCTGAAAAAAACTCCTCACCGGCATTGAATTTTTTCATGTGAACACCAGGGCAGACTAAGGTAAAATGCCCGCCTTGAATTTTTGCCCTTTTATTCCTCCCACCACGCCGGGGTAGCCATGTTTAGCCGTAAATCCAAACTTGCCGAATTTGATGCCGATCTCTGGTCTGCCATGCAGGCTGAGGTACAGCGCCAGGAAGATCATATCGAACTGATCGCCTCAGAAAACTACACCAGCCCAGCGGTGATGGAAGCTCAGGGCACCCAGCTGACCAACAAGTACGCTGAGGGTTATCCCGGCAAGCGTTATTATGGCGGTTGTGAGCATGTTGATGTGGTGGAGCAACTAGCCATAGATCGTGCCTGTGAACTCTTTGGTGCCACCTATGCCAACGTGCAGCCGCACTCTGGCTCTCAGGCCAACTCTGCCGTATTCCTGGCGCTGGTCAAGGCCGGTGATACCGTGCTGGGCATGAGTCTGGCTGAAGGTGGTCACCTGACTCACGGTGCCAAGCCAAACTTTTCCGGCAAGCTGTACAATGCTGTGCAGTATGGTCTGAATGCGGACACCGGCGAAATTGATTACGCCGAAGTGGAGCGTCTGGCGGTTGAACACCAGCCAAAAATGATCATTGCCGGTTTTTCTGCCTACTCCAAGATTGTTGACTGGGCTAAATTCCGTGAAATCGCTGACAAGGTCGGTGCTTACCTGTTTGTGGACATGGCACACGTGGCCGGCCTGGTGGCTGCCGGTGTTTATCCCAGCCCGATGAAACACGCCCACGTTGTCACCACCACCACTCACAAAACCCTGCGCGGCCCGCGTGGGGGTCTGATTCTGTCGGCCTGTGGTGATGAAGACATCTATAAAAAGCTGAACTCTGCGGTATTCCCCGGTGGTCAGGGTGGCCCGCTGATGCACGTGATTGCGGCCAAGGCAGTTTGTTTCAAAGAAGCCATGAGTGCAGAATTTAAAGCCTACCAACAGCAGGTGGTGAAAAACGCCCAGGCCATGTCCGGTGTGATGATTCAGCGTGGTTATGATGTGGTGTCCAATGGCACAGAAGATCACCTGTTCCTGTTAAGCCTGATCAGCAAGGGTCTGACGGGTAAGGATGCTGATGCTGCACTGGGTGCTGCTCACATCACCGTGAACAAAAATGCGGTTCCCAAAGATCCACAAAGCCCGTTTGTGACCTCCGGTCTGCGTATTGGTACTCCGGCTGTGACCACTCGTGGTTTTAAAGAAGCAGAATGTACCGAGCTGGCTGGCTGGATCTGTGACATTCTGGATGACATTAGTAATACCGCCACACAGGAAGGTGTTAAGCAGAAGGTTGCTGCACTCTGCGCACGTTTTCCGGTGTATCAGGACTGAGGTGTAACCCGAGGCAGCAGCCATGCATTGTCCTTTTTGTGGTGCGCAGGACACAAAGGTGAACGACTCCCGTCTGGTTGCCAATGGTGACCAGGTGCGGCGTCGCCGTGAGTGCCTGTCCTGTGGTGAGCGTTTCACCACCTATGAAACAGCAGAGCTGCTGATGCCTCGGGTGATCAAGCGGGATGGTTCCCGCGAGGCGTTTGAAGAGTCCAAATTGCGTGCCGGTTTACAGCGGGCGCTGGAAAAGCGTCCGGTGGATACTGAAGCACTGGAATCCGCATTGGAGCGCATTCGCCAGCAGCTACGCGCCAGTGGTGAACGTGAAGTGCCTTCCATGATGATTGGTGAGCTGGTGATGCAGCAGTTAAAGCAGCTGGATCAGGTGGCTTACATACGTTTTGCTTCTGTTTACCGCCAGTTCAAGGATCTCAAAGAGTTCCGTGCTGAAATAGACCAGCTGGCTGCTGACCCTTCATCAATATCTTCCTCCGGCAAGTAACTTGCCGGATTCTTGGGTTTAACCACTGGGATATAAACTTGACTGCTGTACAACCCCAGAGCTTCTCCGCCGAACACATGGCACTGGCAATCCGGTTGGCGCGTCAGGGCTGGTACACTACCCGCCCCAATCCTCGTGTAGGTTGTGTGCTGGTGTGTGCTGGTGAAGTGGTTGGACAGGGTGCACACCTCAAAGCTGGTGAACCCCATGCCGAAATCCATGCTCTGCGTCAGGCTGGTGAATTGGCTCGGGGTGCAGATGCTTATGTGACACTGGAGCCCTGCAGTCATTATGGGCGTACACCACCCTGTGCAGATGCCCTGATTGAGGCGGGAGTTAAACGGGTTTGTGTGGCTCAGTTGGACAGCAATCCGCAGGTGGCCGGACGTGGGCTGCAAAAGCTGCGAGATGCCGGTTTGTATGTGGAGCAGGGTTTGCTGGAAGCTGATGCGCGTGAGTTGAATCCGGGTTTTTTCAGACGTATGAGTCAGGGTTTGCCGCGTGTGACCATCAAACTGGCCATGAGTCTGGATGGTCGCACTGCCATGGCCTCTGGTGAATCCCAGTGGATTACCGGCGCTGAAGCGCGGCAGGATGTACAGCATCTGCGAGCCGCCAGCTGTGCCATTATCACCGGTGCAGATTCAGTGATCAGTGATAACAGCCGTCTGACGGTGCGTGAACCATCACTGACGGATTTATATGGCTTTACCCAGCCGCTAAGAGTCATTACTGACTCACAACTGCGGGTTGCAACAACAGCGGCCATTTTTAAGCAGCCGGGCTCTACACTGCTGGTCACGCGAGAAGCCACAGCGCTGGCACAACCGGAAAAAATTCTTGCCCTGCAGCAAGCAGGGGCAGAAGTGCTGCTGCAAGCCGGTGAAACCCATCCGCTGGATTTATTACAGCTGCTGCAGACACTGGCGCAGCGAGGTTGCAACGAGGTGCTGGTGGAGGCGGGTGCACAGCTGGCGGGGGCATTTTTACAGACGGGTCTGGTACAGGAGTTACGTCTTTATATGGCTCCATTGCTTCTGGGTGATGCTGCACGTGGATTATTGCATTTGCCGGGACTGGATCAACTGGTGGATGCACCTCGACTGACCGTCCGTGATATTCGTGCAGTCGGCCAGGATTGGCGCTTTATTATTGAGCCGCAGGGGCTATCCTGATACCAGTGCCGCAAAGTGTTAAGCTGGTCACTGCTGATATAGAGGACATCATGGTTTTAAATACAATCGAAGAAATTATTGAAGACATCCGTCAGGGCAAGATGGTTATTCTGATGGACGATGAAGATCGCGAGAATGAAGGTGATCTGATTATTGCGGCAGAAAAAGTCCGTCCGGAAGACATCAACTTCATGGCGCGTCATGCCTGTGGTCTGATCTGCCTGACACTGACTTCAGAACGCTGTGATCAGCTGGATCTGCCGCTGATGGTGGATCGTAATGGTGCCCAGTTCTCCACCAATTTCACCCTCTCCATCGAGGCTGCGGAAGGGGTGACCACCGGTATTTCTGCGGCTGATCGTGCCCATACCGTACAGGTGGCGGTGGCGCGTAACGCCAAACCTGCCGACATCGTGCAGCCGGGGCATATTTTCCCGCTGCGTGCCCAGCGCGGTGGTGTGTTGCAACGTGCGGGTCATACCGAGGCCGGTTGTGATCTGGCTTGGTTGGCTGGTTGTGAACCTGCCTCGGTGATTGTTGAAATCATGAATGATGACGGCACCATGGCGCGACGTCCGGATCTGGAAAAATTTGCTGAAAAACACAAGCTTAAAATTGGCACCATTGCGGATCTGATCCACTACCGGGTAGTGAATGAAGCCACCGTTCGCAAGGGTGACAGTTATGAGTTGCAGACTGGTCATGGCACCTTTCAGGTCACTTCTTTCCATGATGATGTGCAGGGCGGTACCCACCTGGCGCTGATGATGGGTCAGCCTCAGATGGATCGTCCAACGCTGGTGCGTGTGCATCAAGCCGATACCTTCCGGGATTTGCTGGATGGCCGTGTACAGGATAAAAGTAGCTGGAGCCTGCACCGATCCATGGCGTGTATCGCTGAAGAAGGTGAAGGTGTGGTGGTGTTGCTGGATAACTCTGCCCCCAAACCTTCGCTGGAAGTGCAGTTGCGGCATTTTCTGGGGCTGGAGCGTGAAGCCCGCACCAGCGCCAAAGATGGTGCAGGTACTTATCTGACCATCGGTACCGGTGCTCAGATATTGCGTGAAATTGGGGTAGGCAAGATGCGCTTGTTATCCTCACCGTTAAAATTTGGCGCACTATCCGGTTTCGATCTGGAAATCGTAGAAACCCTGAGTGTAGAAGATTACGAAGCAACCCTTCTGAATAACAGCTAAAGAGATACTGGATATGCAAGAGATTAAACAAACCGAAGGACAACTGCACGCAGCCAAGGGTCAGTTCGTACTGGTGGTCGGTCGCTTCAACAGCTTTGTGGTGGAAAGTCTGGTATCTGGCGCTGTGGATACCCTGCGTCGCCATGGTGTGACTGCGGATCAGATAGAAATTGTACGTGCTCCCGGTGCCTGGGAGCTGCCACTGGCGGCTAAAAAAGTGCTGCAGACCCGTAAACCGGCGGCGGTGATTGTGCTGGGTGCGGTAATCCGTGGTGGTACTCCGCATTTTGAATATGTGGCTGGTGAATGCAACTCAGCACTGAGCCGTTTGATGATGGAGTTTGAAACTCCGATTGCCAATGGAGTATTAACAGTCAATTCCATTGAGCAAGCGGTGGAACGTTCCGGCACCAAAATGGGTAACAAAGGCATTGAAGCCGCAGATGCGGCACTGGAAATGGTTAATCTGCTGAACACGCTGGGGAATTAAGATGGGCTCAGGAAAAACCCGTAAACCCTCACGCAGTGTTGCACGCAGTGCCGCGCGTCAGCTGACTCTGCAAGCACTCTATCAATGGCAGGTCAGTGGTAATCCCATGAACCTAGTTGAGGCGCATATTCGTGCGGCACTGCCGGATGATAAACTGGAACCGCATGAAGATATTACTGAGGTTCTGAAAAAAGCAGACTTGGCCTACTTTCACGAAATGGCACAGGCCATTCCCCGCCAACAACAGCAACTGGATGAAAGTTTTGCGCCCTTCCTGGATCGACGGGTGAATGAACTCGATCCGATAGAGCTGGCCATTATACGTCTGGGCAGCTATGAACTCAGTCAACGGCTGGATGTACCCTACCGGGTGATCATCAACGAAGCCGTGGAGCTGGCCAAGCGTTTTGGTGGCACCGATAGCCACAAATACGTCAATGGCATCCTCGACAAACTGGCACAGCGGGTTCGTGCTGCAGAAATTCAGGCGCGTCGCAGCGCTCAAGGCTAAGACCCATGGATGAATTTGCCCTGATC
The DNA here is from genome assembly GCF_014859565.1 of Marinospirillum sp. The sequence goes on from NZ_JACUUA010000007.1 coordinate 14,791, forward strand.
AACCGCTGGTTCACCGGCATCGGACCTCAGCTGCCGGAGGTGGTTGCCGGCATCGGTGATGACTGCGCCCTGCTGCAGTTACAACCCGGTGAACAACTGGCGTTGTCCATTGATACTTCCGTGGTTGATCGGCATTTTCCGGCACAGGCTGATCCCTGGGCGATTGGTTGGCGGGCATTGGCAGTGGCTCTGTCGGATTTGGCGGCCATGGGTGCCAGGCCGGTGGGCTTTACCTTGGCAATCAGCCTGCCAGAAGTGAATGAACCCTGGCTGGATGCCTTCAGTCAGGGACTGCGGGCGCTGGCTGATGCGGCACAATGTCCCCTGATTGGTGGTGATACGACCAAAGGGCCATTGACCATCAGTGTGCAGGTACAGGGTGTTGTCAGTCCATCTCATGTCTGGAAGCGCTCCACTGCTCGCAGTGGTGATGTGATTGCCTTGCTTGGCACCGTGGGGCTCGCGCATGCTGGTTTACGCCTGATGTTAGAGCAACCGGATCGCGCCAAAAATCGCTCTGACTGGAATTCACTGGAGCAAGCCTACATGCTGCCCCAACCGCTGCTGATAGAAGCTCAACGGCTGATGCAGGGCACACGGGTGACTGCCGCCATGGATATCTCTGATGGGCTGCTGGTGGATTTACAACATCTACTGGCTGCATCTGCATTGGGTGCTGAGCTGGATCTGAATGCTCTGGTGCTGGATGCCGGTCTGATAGAACAGTTGGGTGAGGAGGGTGCCATGGATGCAGCCTTGCACGGTGGTGATGATTACGCTTTGCTGCTGACTCTTGATGAACAGGATTTTGCTCTGGCACGTAGCCTCTGCCCAGGCTTGCAGATGATCGGGCGTTGTGTGTCCGGTGCCGGAATCCGCACACCTGAAGGCAAGGTGCTGGAACCCCGTGGATACAATCATTTTTCTGCCAGTGAAAACAACTCATGAATAAAGCTCCTGCCAGTGTCTGGCGAAACCCGATCCATTTTCTGGCTTTTGGTCTGGGCAGTGGTGCCTCACCCTGGGCACCGGGCACCATGGGTACAGTGGCAGCCGTGCCCCTGTATTTCCTGATTGCCCAGTTATCCCTGCCTTTTTATCTGCTGGTGCTACTGGTCAGTTTTGTATTGGGTTGTTGGTTATGTGGACGAACCTCGGCAGATCTTGGCGTACATGATCACAGTGGTATTGTCTGGGATGAGTTTGTTGGCTACTGGCTGACCATGCTGGCCTTGCCAGTGAGCCTGGGTTGGGCACTGGCTGGATTTGTGCTGTTTCGTTTTTTTGACATCATCAAACCCTGGCCAATTGGCTGGGTGGACAAGCGTGTACACGGTGGTTTTGGAATTATGCTGGATGATGTGCTGGCCGCAGTTTATGCCGCGCTGATCCTGCACTCGTTTTATTATTTCTTGGGTTGAACGGAGTTTTGATGAAAAAGTTTTTGTGGATTTTATTACTGGTGCTGCTGGTTGCCGGAGTCGCAGCCAGTATTACCACTGGCCGAATGTTCCATGCCGAGCTGCAGAAAGTCACCACTGAATCGGTACGTGATCCACGTATTGAGCTGGTGTTGAATGAGGTGGAGGAAGGTTTGTTCAGTTCATCCGGCCAACAAACCCTGGCCATGAATCTGGATGCAGAAACCCGACTGCTGATTGAAACCCGCTGGCAGGCTAGTCATTTACCCGGTTGGTTGAATTTTAACGGTGATGTCAATCTAAAAGCAGAATCCTTACAGGATGGTGAGACCATTGACCTGTTGCAGGAACTGGGCATAACCCCGCTGACTTACGTCGGTAAAGCAGACTGGAACAAAGCCACTTATCGCCTGGTGCTGGAGCCTTTTAACCTGCAAGAGGCAGGTGTGCTGCTGGAGTCATCCGGTCTGGTGCATGAAGGGGTGTATCACTACACAGGCCAGCAAGTTGGACAGCTGCGCATGGATCACCTCCAAGCTCGCGGACAGGGTTATAACACCAGTAATCTGGATCTCGCTGGCCTTTTGATGACCTTTGAACAGCGGGTGGATTATCCCTGGTCTAAAGGACAGATTGAGCTGACTTTTGAATCACTGGACTTTAGTGGTTCACAGGGCAATGTGCAGATCAACAAACCTTTATGGCAGTTGCAACTGGATTTCACTAAAAAGGCATTTGATCTGCTGATGAAGCTGGATCTTGGTGAGGTGACCAGTGATGGCAAGTCACTTGCAGCGGGTCGGCTGACATTAAGAACAAAACAGTTGGATGGTCAGGCTATGGCAGATCTGCTGGAGCAAATGGATGGGCAGATGGGTTTTGACCCGCTGAGTGAATCTCAGAATCAGGCCTTGCTGGCAACGACTGATCGTCTGCTGGCTAGTTCGCCGCAGCTACTGCTGGAGCAGCTGGAATTCAGCTTAAAAGCACCCATGGAATTCGATCAAAAGGTTCATGGCTCACTGAGTTTTGATGGCACCAATTTACCAACCGACTATCTGTTGCAACTGAGTTTAGGTCAGTTGGGTACGGAAGACTTTTTCAGCCGAGTAAGACTGGAGCTGGTTTTTGATCAAATCAACCCGATTTTACTGCTGATGCTGGGTATTCCGCCTTATATGGTTGATAATCCCGATCAGGAGCAGCACCTGCTGCTGGAAAATGGTGAGCTAAGGCTGAATGGTCAGCTAATGCCGTTGTAATACAGGCTCTGAATGTAAAAACCGCCAACAGTCAGACTGCTGGCGGTTTTTTGTTAATGAAGCGACCAGAGCGTGTCAGTCATCATCATCAAAGTTAAAATCATCTTCGAGCTGTTTGCGCAGCCTGCGCTCTTCTAACATGGCTTCAATCATCCGGCGTTTGGCAATCGGTGAACTGTCACGGTTTGTCATGCCATCTTTACCACTGATATCAGCATTATATTCGTCATCATTGACCGCAGCTTCAAAGACATCTTCGTCAACAAAAGAGGCTTCTTCACGACCCATGGCTCAGGCAACTCCAGTTAGTTTGCATATCCAGTTACTTTGCATACAGGAGCTATATAGGTGTTTTTTGTGATGAAAACAAGAAAATTTTATTTATGGCTGTATCAGTTTTTCTCAAGAGCCTGACGCAGCTGCATCAATTCTGTGACATCCTTTTGCACACCAATAAAATACGTCAGCTGATCCGCGTCATCAAAAACCGGTGTAATGGATAGTTCATTCCAGAACATGGAGCCATCTTTACGATAATTACGCACAATTTCCCGGCAAGGTTGATTGTTTTTAATGGCGTTGCGAATTTTATCCAATGTGGACTGGTCACGATCATCACCCTGTAAAAAACGGCAATCCTGATAAAGAATTTCATCTGCAGCGTAACCAGTGAGGCGCTCAAAGCCCTTGTTGACATAAATCAGGATGTTTTCGTCACCTTCCTGTTCGGCAATAACAATACCGTCCTGGGATTCGTTCACAACCCGCTCCAGTAGTTCGGGGTTAATAATGGGTTTGGGGTTCATGGTGATCTTCTTTTGTTGTCTGCTGTTGGTGCAACTATGCAGGCTGGTGGCATAAATATCAATTGTGCGGGGGGCGGGGATGTTAAATAGCAGAAGCCAGATTAACTGGCTTCTGCTGGAGTGATTATGGCCGAATCAGGAAACGGCCATAACCTGCAAGGGTAACTCTTCATCTTCGGATATGCCTAGTAGGGAGCGCATGTCGGCAGGGTTGCTGAGTAGATTTTGCAGGGTGTACTGATCCAGCACTGCCAGAAAAGCCTCTTGTGCTTTCTGTATCATCGGCTTGAGCTCACAAGCGCCGGTGATTGGACAGGTGAGTTTTTTACAGTCCACCACTTCAAGGGTGGTTTCAAAATCTCGTACCAGATAACCGAGGTTAACACTGCCTGGCTCGCGCTCTAAGCGCAGGCCACCGTACTTGCCCCGTACCGTCTGGACATAGTCCATCTGACCCAGCTTGTGGACAATTTTCATCAGGTGGTTGCGTGAAATATCAAAGTGATAAGCAATATCACTGATAGTCACCAGGCGGTCATCCTGCTGGATGCCGAGAAACATCATGACACGAATAGCATAATCAGTCTGACGGGTTAGCTGCATGGTTTTTTCCTTCGTGGATAACAGACCCAGAACCCGGGTTCCTTTTAAGGTTACAGATCAAAAGACCTACTTGAAAACTCAGATCATCATAGCAGGCTTGCTAATTTGCGCTGTGAGTAAATACAGCTAAATAGTTCCTGCTCTTAACTGGATGTAAAATTTGAGAGAGCACATATTTCCAATGTTTACCCAGAATTGCTTTTTACTGTCTTCAGTCGCTGTATTCCGACGCACGCAGTGATCGAGTCAGCTCGTCCAGCTGATTGGCGAGCTGCTCACGGGTTTCATTCACGGTAGTTGCCATGGCGACTTCAATCAGCACTTCCAGTTCAGCAAAGTGTTTTGCGCCGATGTGATCACGGCCACTCTGACTGAGCTTTTCACTAAAAGCCGCAACAACTCGCTGGGCATGTTTCAGGTGTTCCCGACTCATTTTTGAGCACCTCGGTATCAGATATTTGGGTTAGAAAGCACTTCGGAAGCACTGGCAACCAGCAGTGGGTCAGGCTCACCAACTACGGCATCATCACGATTGGCATAAGGGATGCTGGCAAGTAATTTACGCATTCCGGCCAGGCGTGCACGCTTTTTATCATCCGACTTGATCACTGTCCAAGGTGATTGCCCCTTGTGGGTATGCAGGAACATGGCCTCTTTGGCACGACTGTAATCATCCCATTTATCCAGGGATGCAAGATCCACAGGGGAGAGTTTCCACTGTTTGAGTGGGTCTTCCCGACGTGCCATAAAACGGCGGAACTGCTCTTTGCGTGATACGGAAAACCAAAACTTGAACAAACGAATACCGCTGTCTGCCAGCATTTGTTCAAACACCGGGGTTTGGTGCAAAAATTGTACATACTCTTCCTGGCTGCAGAACCCCATGACTCGCTCAACACCGGCACGGTTGTACCAAGAGCGGTCAAATAGCACAATTTCACCAGCTGCCGGCAGGTGCTGAATATAACGTTGGAAATACCACTGGCTGCGTTCACGCTCTGTGGGTTTTTCCAGTGCTACCACGTGTGCACCACGTGGATTCAGGTGCTCCATCATGCGTTTGATGGTGCCACCTTTACCGGCGGCATCACGACCTTCAAACAGGATCACCACCCGCTCGCCTTCATCTTTGATCCAGCGCTGCATTTTTAATAATTCAATTTGCAACAGGCGTTTTTCCGCCTCGTATTCACGGGTGGTGATTTTTTTCTTGTAGGGGTAGTTAGTGGCATCAAAAGCCGCTTCAGCAGACTTGCTGAGCTTGTCGGCAGCAGTGGGCTGCGGGATAGGTAACGATTGTTCCGGGCTGGGCGCTGTTGATTCAGCAGCAAGATCCGGAGCGGTGTTTTCCGGGGTGGCGAATTCTGTCATTCTAGACCTCCTGTTGTCATGCCAGAAAAGTACACCTTAATTCAACAGGGGTTTTAACTCAACCCAGACTGTTTCAAGGATTCTTGACTGGGCTTCCGCTGTAGGATGCAGTCCATCCTGTTGCATTAGTGCAGGGTTATCAGCTACCCCTTCAAGTAGAAATGGCACCAGGGGTAACTGATGTTGTTTTGCCAGCTGTGGGTAGATTTGTTCAAATTGTTGCAGGTAACGCGGCCCATAATTAGGTGGCAGCAGGATGCCCAGTAGCAGAACTTCTGCCCCGGCTTGCTGGCTCAGCTGTATCATCTGATTCAGGTTGACGGTGATGCGCTGGGGTGGTTGTCCGCGCAAGCCATCATTGGCTCCCAGCTCCAGTAGAACAATCTGCGGCTGGTGTTGTCTCAGCAGTTCAGGTAGACGCGTGAGTCCACCTCCGGTTGTTTCACCGCTGACTGAGGCATTCACCACCCGCCAGGCGTAACCCTGTTGTTGCAAGCGCTGTTCCAGCAGGCTGACCCAGCCACGGTCTGCAGGCAAGTTATAAGCAGCACTAAGGCTGTCACCCATTACCATCAGCAGCGGTTGCTGGCTGGCCAGAGTTGCAGAAATCGGTAACACCAGCAGCAAACAGAAAATAACTTTTTTGAGTGACAGCAGTTTTTTATTCATCCACGGACAACACATGACACCAGACTCCTTGACAGACTTTTCAAAGAACACCCTAACCCCAACCCAGACACTGTTACAGGCGAAAGGTTTGGGTTACAGCGTTTCTCAGCAGGATCAACCCCTGGTTATTCTGCGCAATCTTGATCTGAACATCCAGCGGGGTGAACGAGTCGCCATTCTTGGGCCATCCGGTTCCGGCAAATCCACGCTGCTGGCGCTGCTGGCAGGTCTGGATACCCCCACCGAGGGCGAACTGCTGTGGGATGGCAAAGCCTTCAGCAGCCTGGGTGAAGATCAGCGGGCGGCAGTGCGCGCAAAAGAAGTGGGTTTTATTTTTCAGTCTTTTCAGTTATTGCCGGAACTGACTGCGCTGGAAAACGTGATGTTGCCACTGGAGTTGCGTAATGAGACTGATGCTGAGCAGCAGGCACGGGTGTGGCTGGATCGTGTGGGGTTAAGTCAGCGCGCCGGGCACAGACCAACACAGATGTCCGGGGGTGAACAACAACGGGTTGCCATAGCACGAGCTTTTGCCAGTCGCCCTTCGGTATTGTTTGCTGACGAACCCACCGGCAATCTGGATGAGGGTAATGGTCGCAAGGTGGCCGATCTGTTGTTTGACCTGAATGAACATGCCGGGCAGGCCATGACGCTGGTACTGGTGACTCATGATCGTCAACTGGCGGCACGTTGCCAGCGTATTCTACAGCTGGAATCCGGTCAGTTGGTGATGCCGGAGGCGGCTGATGAATGATCTGCGACTGGCAGCACGTCTGGCCTGGCGTGGTGTAAGAGCTGGTGAATATCGAGTTTTGCTGGCGGCGCTGATGTTGGCAGTGGCCTGTGCCACCCTGCTGGGGGTGGTGGGTGAACGCATGCAGGGAGCACTGGATCACGAGGCTGCGCGGATTTCCGGTGGTGATCTGGTAATTTCCGGACGTGAAGCCGCTGAACCCGAGTTAAAAGCATTATTAACACAGCAGGGTTTAAAAACATCCGAGCGGGTGGAGCTGACCAGTATGGCCAGTTATGGTGATGCTTTTGTACTGGTTAGCCTGAGTGCTGTGGATGATTTTTATCCATTATTGGGTGAAGTACGCCTGCAGTTACCTGATGGACAGGAATTAAACCAGAATCAGCCTCCACCCAGTGGTGAAGTCTGGCTGGAGCCGGGACTGGCACAGCGACTGAATGTGGTGCCGGGAGATCGGGTCGAAATGGGTGATCGTGAATTGTTGTTCAGTGCCATCCTGCTGGAAAAACCGGATCAGAGTGGTGGTTTTGCCAGTTTTTCACCGGCAGCACTGGTGCATCTGGATAGCCTGGAAGGCAGTGCTTTGCTGGGTTCTTTAAGTCGCGCACGCTGGCGTCTGGGTATCACCGGATCGCGTGCTCTGTTGAACCCCCTGCGTGAGCAGTTACCCGAATTATTAGCCCCACATCAGCGTTTACGTGATATGGAAGAAAGCCAACCGGGTATCGCCAGAGCCATGCATGAAGGGCGGCGTTATCTGGGGCTGGCTGGTTTGATTGCAGTGCTGCTGGCAGCACTGGCAGTTGCTCTGGCATCCCAGCGGCAAGCCAGACGCCAGGCAAAAGAAGTCGCTTTGTTACGTTGTCTGGGGCAGTCACGAGTGCGAGTGCAACGGCTTTTTCTGCTGCAGTTATTCTGGCTGGGGTTAGTGGGTGGCCTGATAGGAGGGGCAGTGGGTTATCTAGCACATCTGGGGCTGGTGCAATTACTGGCTCCGGTATTACCACTCACCTTGCCACCACCATCACTCGTGCCGCTACTGGTAGCGGTATTACTGGCCTTGTGGTTGTTGCTGGGTTTTTCGCTGGCACCACTGCTGAGTCTGGCACAGGTTAGCCCGCTGGCGGTGTTGCAATCCCGCCCCTGGCAACTGACCTCTTCGGCTTGGCTGAGTTATGGGCTGGCAGCACTAGCCACTCTGGGTCTGGGTTTTTGGATCTCGGGGGATTTACTGCTGACGCTCTGGACACTGCTGGGGTTATTGTTATTGGGTGGGTTGGTGGCTGGAATCGGCTGGTTATTGCTGCGCCTGTTGATGTCCCGCTTGCAGCTGTTTCCCTGGCGCTGGCGTCAGGGTTTAAGACGTTTGGGTCGTAATTCTGGTGAAACCCTGTTGCAACTGAGCACCTTTACCCTAGCTTTTGCTGCGGTGTTACTGGTGGCGCGGGGTGGTGATCAACTGGTGGGTGACTGGCAAAACCAGCTGCCGGAACAACGCCCCAACCAGTTTGCTGTGGATATTCAGCCGTATGAGCGGGATGCTTTTGTCACCCTGCTGGATGAATCCGGGCTGGTGCACAGTCAGGTTTATCCCATCCTGCGTGGGCGCTTGTTGCAGATTAATGGTGAAGAGGCTGAAAGTCGGGTGCCGCAGGCCTCCCGTAATGACAACACGCTGCGACGTGAGTTAAATCTGACCTGGAGTGACACTCTGCCGGAAGGCAACCAGCTGATTGCCGGTCACTGGTGGGATGCTGCGCCAGAGCTGGCAGAAGGTGTACTGCCCATTTCGGTGGAGTCGGGTATGGCTCAGCGACTGGGTCTGGAGCTGAATGATCAGCTCACCTTTAATTTGGCTGGCAGCTCGATCATCACCCAGATCACCAGTCTTCGTGAGGTGCGCTGGGAAAGTTTTAACCCCAACTTTTATGTTATTTTTCCACCTCAGGTACTGGAGTCTCAGCCGCATACCTTTCTGGCCAGTTTTACCATGCCGGAAGCGGAAGGTGAATTTATGCGCCGCCTGACACGTGAATTCCCCGGCGTGGCCTTTCTGGATGTACGTGCCATTCTGGCTCAGGCAGAAGGTATCCTGCGGCAGTTAAGCCTAGGGGTACAATACCTGCTAGGGTTTGTACTGCTGGCCGGTTTACTGGTGACTTGGGCGCTGATGATGGCGAGCTTGGATGCCCGCCAGCGGGAGCAGGCACTATTAAAAGTGCTGGGTGCCAGCCGCAATCTGCTGGCGAGTCGGCAATTGGCTGAGTTTCTGTTGCTGGGCGGTTTGTCTGGTGTGCTGGCCGCGTTACTAGGCGAGGGCTTATACAGCCTAATGGCCGGGCAGGTGTTTAATCTGCCCTGGTCATCTGCACCGCTGTTCTGGGTGTTGCCGCCACTGCTGGGAGCCGTGCTGTTGGCGGCCTTTGCACATCTGGCGCTGAGATCATCATTACAAGCTGCTCCGCATCAGTTGTTAAAACAACTCAGCTGAAATGGTGGAGAGTATTGCTGCGACTCAGAGCCTCAGGGACTTGCGGTTCACTAGAAGGCATAGCATGATGTTCTAAATATCAATGAGCTACTTTCTAAATAGGTGAACCCGTGTCTGTGGCCTTTCGTACTCCATTGCCGCGTCAACTGCATCCAGCACGTGAATCCCTTTACCACGAGCTGCACGCCCGACCTTTCCCGGTAATTGGCAGTCCAGTGCGTATTTCACACCTGGCACTGTTGCTGGATGAAAGTGACAGAGAAATGGATTTTCAGCACCTATGTGCACTTTGTACACGTTATGGAGTGAACCCACCTGCAGCGCATGACAACAGCTTTTATCAGCGGCTGGGTGATCTGGATGTGCGCTGGGAGCGACATCTGGAATTTGTGACCTACACTTTTATTCGTCCCGGACGTAATGAGTCACCTTTTTCCCAGACGGCACTATCGTTGTTGCCGCAGGATTGGCTGGAAGCTGTCCCCGGCCAGTTGGTGGCTGCCCAGCATCTGGAGGTACGCTCACCCGATGATGAGCTGCTGGATCGGGAAAAACTAGCAGCATGTTTTGAAGGTCAGCGACTGGTCAGCGGTCGTTTGATGGAGGGGGCTGCAACCCTGTGGAGCGCCTTTCGATTACATGGTGATGGTTGTGGTCGGATTCTGTTGCACAATCATGGATTAAACGACAACCAAACCGGCCGCCTGATCCTGCGAGTGCTGGAGCTGGAAACCTATCGTTTGATGGCACTGCTGGGTGCTCGCCCGGCTCGGGATCTAGCACCGCTATTACGTCAGCTGGATCAGCAACTGGCGGAAATCATCGCCGAGTTGTCCAGCACAGAAGGGTTGGAAGAAGAGCGTAAGCTGCTGCAACAACTGACCCGTATGGCAGCACAGATCGAACGGCATCGAGCCGATACCATCTCACGCTTTTCTGCCACCCAGGCTTATTATCAACTGGTGATGAAACGTCTGGAGGAGTTAAAAGAACGTCAGAGTGGCCCAAATTTTACTCTGAGTGCTTTTTTCAGTCGTCGTTTAACCCCGGCAGCCAGCACCTGTGATTCAGTCAGTCAGCGTCTGGAGGATCTGGCGCGGCGGATTGAACGTGCCGGTGACCTGATTCGTACCCGTGTGGATTTAAAGCTGGAAGAGCAGAACCGTCGTTTGCTGGCCTCCATGAACCGTCGCTCCAGATTGCAGTTACGCATGCAAGAAACCGTGGAAGGCCTGTCCATTGCGGCAATTAGTTATTACGGTATCAGTCTGTTGCGTTATCTGTTTGGTGCGCTGGAACCCTTAGGTGTGCCGTTGAACAAGGATATTGCCACTGCTGTTGCTGTGCCCCTGGTGGTGGGAACCGTTTGGTGGGTGACCCACAGGATTAAAAAGTTTATTGTTGAGGCCAGTGATCCCGAACGGGAAAACCCCCGCTGAAGCAGGAAGGTGAGAAACATGGCTCAGATTGAAGCAGGTATCAGAGAAAAAATAACCGCTGCATTAAACCCGCTGCAGCTGGATATTGAAAATGAAAGTGATCGTCATAAAGGGCCACCCGGAAGGGAAAGCCACTTTAAGGTCACGCTGGTCAGCGAAGTGTTTGCCGGGTTGCTGCCGGTTAAACGCCACCAGAAAATTTATGCCCTGCTGGCCGATGAACTGGCCGGGCCGGTTCATGCGCTGGCGCTGCATCTGTACACCCCGGAAGAATGGCAGGCTGCAGGCCAGCAACGTCCTGATTCACCCAACTGCCAGGGTGCCGGGCACTAAGTTGTTAGTAGTGGGGAGGCCTTTCGTCGGCAGCGGAAGGCTGCTGCCCGGAATTGTCGGTATTTTGCTGCAGTTCCTTGAAACGACTGGATAAAAGTTGCAGCTGCTGCTGCAGCAGTCGCGTGTCGCGGTTCTGTAATACCAACTGCTGATTCAGTTGTTCCAGCAGGTCATCCTGAAAGGCCAGCTGGGTTTCCAGCCTGACAAGACGTTCCTCGTATTGCTTCATCTCGCGTAACCCCTTACCTTGTTTAAGCATTTCGTTTCAGACATGGTTATAATGATCCGCGGCAAACTTTGATGCCGTTTTTCCTTTTGTTCATAGTATCTGGATTTAGAGAAATTTTATGCTGAATAATACACTGATAAGAAACATTCTGGTTAGTCTTGTGGTTGCCCTGCTTGCCCCCGTGATTCTGCCGCTTCTGGCTATTTCTCCTGCTATTACCATGACCGGCACAGTTGCGTTAAAAGTCTATCTGCTGGTGTTTGTATTGCTGATGCTGGCTGCTACCATTAATGAGTTGCTGCGTCTGAAAGCCAGTTATTCCAGTGATGATGAAGCCTATGAGCCTGAGACTGAACACGCTGAAGGTGATGATCGCGAAGAAGGTGTGGTGAAGTGGTTTAACGTCAACAAGGGTTTTGGTTTTATCATCCGTGATGCTGGTGGTGAGGTGTTTGTACATTTTCGTTCCATTCGGGGTACAGGGCATCGCACCCTGAGAGAAGGTCAGCGTGTACGCTTTGCCGCAGTGGATGGTGAAAAAGGCCTGCAGGCTGAAGATGTATCCATCCTGACACGCTGACTACTTTTCATAAGTGACTGCTCCCCGCCCTAAGCTCAAGCGCCACGGGCGAGGCTTCCAACTTCTCATGCAGCTCATGCAGCTCATGCAGCAACGAGGCATAGTATTCGCCCGTTACGGTGAGGGACAGGGCAATGCTTTTGGGTAAAAACAACCTGATACATGAAGGGTTAAAATCACTCTTGTGGGTTGTTTTAACCCTGGGTGGTGCTGCTTGCATTTTTTCTGATCATCCCCATTATTAGCTTATTCTAATGTTTTGAGGAGCAGTCAAAAATGAGTGATCGAGTGCATCTGGGATGTCCCCATTGTTTAGCTATCAATCGTGTTCCGCGAGATCGCCTGGATGATAAGCCACGTTGTGGTCAGTGCAAGCAGCCCTTGTTTACCGGCGAGCCGCTGGAAATAAACGAGCAGAATTTCAAGGCTCTGGTGATGCAAAGTGATTTACCGGTGGTGGTGGACTTCTGGGCGAGCTGGTGTGGTCCCTGTCAGATGATGGCGCCGGTATTCAAACAGGTGGCGGCGCAGATGGAGCCATCACTGAGGTTTGCCAAGATCAATACGGAAACCAGTCAGGCGCTGGCAGCACAATTTGCCATACGCAGCATTCCGAGTCTGGTGGTGTTTCAGGGTGGGAAGGAGCTGGCTCGCCAAGCTGGAGCTATGCAAGCGAGCCAGTTGCGAGCCTGGTTGCAGTCGGTGATTCGGTCTTAAGCCACCAGTTCACCTTCGAGGGCATTACGAACCTTGTTCATGGCGTTTTTTTCGAGCTGGCGGATGCGCTCGGCAGAAACGCCATAAACCGCTGCCAGATCATGCAGGGTGGCTTTACTGTCGTTAAGCCAACGCTGTTGTAAGATGTCACGGCTGCGTTGATCCAATTGTGACAGGGCTTCCTGCAGGCGGCTGCTGGCATCATTTTCGGTGTTGTCCGCTTCGATCATACTGGCCGGATCATAACGGTGATCCACCAGATAGTTGACCGGAGCTACGCTGTAGGTTTCATCGTCGTCATCTGTGTAACCATCAAAGGCTGCATCAGTGGATGCCAGGCGACCTTCCATTTCACGCACGGTTTCTGGTTTAACATTCAGATCAGAAGCGATGGCACGTACTTCATCACCATTCAGCCAGCCAAGACTTTTTTTGGCGCCGCGCAGGTTAAAGAAGAGTTTACGCTGAGCTTTGGTGGTGGCTACTTTGACGATGCGCCAGTTCTTCAGGACAAATTCGTGGATTTCAGCTTTGATCCAGTGCACCGCAAAAGAAACCAGACGTACACCCATGGTCGGATCAAAACGTTTAACGGCTTTCATCAGGCCAACATTACCTTCCTGAATCAGATCTGCTTCTGGCAGGCCATAACCCTTGTAACTTCTGGCGATATGCACCACAAAACGCAGGTGCGACATAACCAGCAGGCGGGCGGCTTCCAGATCGCCATCATTCTGCAGGCGATAACCGAGTGCCTGTTCTTCCTCTACACTCAGCAGCGGAATGGTGTTCACGGTCTGCATGTAAGCATTCAGGTCGCGACCTGGAGATAAAATGCCGGCGACTTGTAATTGGGTGCTCATAGACTCTCCGTAAAACAGCTGACAATAGAATCATACCACTTGGTATTCTAACGCTTGCTGAGACTGACGGGAAGTCACTAAAGTTCCCGTCGCTGCTCTTTACTGTGTTTCTATCCTGCTACTGTGGCTCTACCTTGCCGAGATGCCGACTGACCGCAATCCAAGCGCCAAACCATCCCAGCAGTGTACTGGAAATCAACAGCAGGAGCGAATCTGGCAGGCTCAGGCCAATCAGGCTGAAGTCACTGGCATAAGCACTGGCAAGGGATCGTACCGGGCCATCCAGCCAGTAGAGCGAGATGTTAATCAGCAGCCAGGACAACAGGCCGCTGCCCAGTCCATACCAGATGCCAGTGTATAAAAAGGGTCGACGCACAAAGGCATCGGTGGCGCCGATCAGTTTGACCACCACGATCTCTTGCCTGCGGTTTTCAATCGCCAGCCGGATGGTGTTGCCGATCACCAGTAATACGGCCAGCCCCAGCAATATACCCAACGCGGTGATCATGCGTTGCCCCAGCTCCATAATATGAAACAGGCGCTTGACCCAGGCCAGATCCAGTTGGGCTTCTTCCACTTCTTTTAATTCGCTCAGTTGCCGAACCAGTGCTTGCTGGGCATCTACACCACTCACCGCTGGGCGAACAATGATTACGGCAGGCAGGGGGTTGTCGTCTAGATAATTCAGCGCTTCACCAAAACCGGAGAATTCCTTGAATTCAGCCAGTGTCTGTTCTCGGGATAGGTAACGGGTTTCCGCCACTTCCGGGCGCAGTTGCAGTTCCTGGGTCAACTGGCGTCCAACATTGTCGTTAACCTGATCCTTAAGATAAAGCGAGATCTGGGCGCTGCCATCCCAGTTGCTGGATACCAGCTGAGCGTTGTTCAGAAATACATAAAGAGCAACAGGTAAAGACAGGGCAATGGCAATCACTGCCCAGGTCATCATGCTGGCAAAGGGTGTGGCGAGCAACCGTCCCAGACTGTCTGCTGCCATTTGCAGGTGGTGGCGACGCCAGGCTTTTAAACGTTTGCTGGTATCCACCGTGCTGATGCGTGCACCACTGGCCGCTGATTTGCTGCTGCGAGGATCAGGGCTGCTTCTGAGCCGGTTGGGTGGTTTTCGGGTAACAAGTTTGGGTGCTTCCTTGCGTGAGCTGGGTGGGAAGGTAGCTCCACTGGGTTTTCCGGGGGGGCGTTTTCCAATCATGCTGTAACTCCATCCCGACTCAGGCCGCCTTGACGAAGTTCCATCATGCGCATCCCCATACGGGAAATCAGATCCAGATCGTGTGAGGCAATGAGTACCGTAACACCCACGGCATTAAACTGGCGGAACAGCTGCATAATCTCGGACGACAGCTGTGGATCAAGGTTACCGGTTGGCTCATCCGCCAGCAGAATGGGGGGTTTGTTGACTACAGCACGAGCAATGCCAATCCGTTGCTGTTCACCGCCGGACAACATGATCGGGTTGAGTTTTTCCTTGGATAACAAGCCGACCTTATCCAGTGCAGCACGAACCCGCTTGCCGACATCTTGCGGATCCATGCCTTCAATGACTAGGGGCAATGCCACGTTGTCGTACACACTGCGATCAAATAACAGCTGGTGATCCTGAAACACCACACCGATTTTGCGGCGCAGGTAAGGAATGTGACGACGTGCCAATTTGGAAAGATGCTGCCCATCAATCACCACCTGACCGCGTGTGGCGACTTCCATGCGCATGATCAGTTTCAGCAGGGTGCTTTTACCAGCACCGGAATGGCCGGTCAAAAAAGCCATTTCACCTTCATGCAGGATGAAGTTAATGTTCTGCAGGGCTTCATGCCCACTTTCGTAGCGTTTAAAAACATTGGTGAACTGGATCATGCGCGCTCCCTGTGGTCATATTTATTCGCTGGTTTCAAGATCCAGCAAGGCATCCACAAAACTGTCGGCATCAAATTCCCGCAGATCATCCACCTGCTCACCCACACCAATAAAACGTACCGGAATACCCAATTCACGAGCTAAAGCAAACACGATACCGCCCTTGGCCGTTCCATCCAGCTTGGTGAGTACCAGACCCGTCAAGGGGACAGACTGATTAAACTGCCGTGCTTGTGCCAGAGCATTCTGGCCGGTGGCGGCATCCAGTACCAGCAGGGTTTCGTGGGGTGCATCAGCATCCAGTTTTTGCATCACGCGGCGCACTTTCGACAACTCTTCCATCAGGTTGCTTTTGTTGTGTAATCGACCGGCGGTATCAGCAATCAGCAAATCCATCCTGCGTGATTGAGCGGCCTGCAAGGCATCAAAAATCACGCTGGCGCTGTCAGCACCGGTATGCTGAGCAATCACCGGCACCTGATTGCGTTCACCCCAGATCTTTAATTGCTCCACAGCAGCGGCACGGAAGGTATCCCCGGCAGCCAGCAGCAGTTTGTGGCCTTCTGCCTGATATTTTTTTGCCAGCTTGCCAATGGTGGTGGTTTTGCCCACACCGTTTACACCCACCATCAGAATCACCTGAGGTTTTTCTGGGTTATGAGCCAATACCAGAGGTTTGCAGACAGGTTGCAGTAATGCCTTGAGTTCATCTTTTAATGCAATGAACAGGGCATCAGAATCCTTAAGTTGATTACGCGCCACCTTGTCGGTGAGGCTGCTGATGATTTCGCGGGTGGCTGTCATACCCACATCGGCCATTAACAGGCGGGTTTCCAGTTCTTCCAGCAGTTCATCATCAATTTTTTTGGCCCCGAGAAACAATCCAGCCAGGCCATCCATTAGGCCACTGCGGGTACGTGCCAAGCCTTGTTTCAGACGAGAAAAGAAGCCGCCTTTTGCGGGTTCCTGGCTGGCGGTCTGCGGCTGTGCAGCCTCGGGCAAGGGTTTGGTTTGTTCAGTGGAGATTGCAGTTGCCGGATGATCATTTTCTTGATCAGCCTTGATTTCCGGCTCATTTTTTTTGCGCTTGAATAATCCGAGCATGGCAGAGGTGTCTTAATCGTTTAGTGAATGCGGTATCCTATCACCTGCCTGCCCGTGACGGTAGAACATAAACAAAAGGTGTACTATGCCGAGACGACAGAAACCCCTCAAGCAGGGATTGCAGGGACAGGTAAGAATTATTGGTGGTGAATGGCGAGGGCGCAAATTACCAGTGCCGGAGGGAGAAGGTTTACGGCCCACTTCTGATCGGGTGAGGGAAACCCTGTTTAACTGGTTGCAGTTTTCTTTAGCCGGTCGTCGTTGTCTGGATGCCTTTACCGGCAGTGGAGCACTAGCGATTGAGGCATTAAGTCGCGGTGCTGCCCAGGTGACAGCGATTGAAAGAGACCCTAAAGTAACCAAACAGTTACGTGAGTTGCTGACACCCTTGGCCGGTAAACGCCTGCAACTGCTGAATGCTGATGTATTACAATGGCTGGAAGGTGAACCCGAGGCACCTTTTGATCTGGTGTTTCTGGACCCACCTTTTCATCAGGGTTTGCTGGAGCCGACCTGTCAGTTGCTGGAACAACGAGGCTGGCTGGCGGACAATGCCCTGATTTACATCGAACAGGAAAAACAGGGTGAGCCGATTACCCTGCCGCCCAACTGGTCGTTGCAAAAGGACAAACAGGCCGGTGAAGTGCGCTTTGGTTTGTACGCCAGATGAAAAGGTTATTTGAGACGTTTGACCCTTTTCGGTAAGATGCGCCTTTTGTTGCCGAGGTCATGAGATGAGTCTGGTTGTTTATCCCGGTACTTTTGATCCAATCACCCACGGTCACAGTGATCTGGTGCAGCGTGCTGCCCGTATGTTTGATCGGGTGATTGTTGCCATTGCTGTCAGCCCCGGTAAAAAACCGGCACTGGATCTTGATACCCGAATTCAACTGGCACGTCAGGTGCTGGTGCATCATGATAATGTTGAAGTGATCGGTTTTGACTGCTTGTTGACCGAATTTCTGAAACAGCAGAATGCCCGTATCATCCTGCGGGGGCTGCGTGCGGTATCCGATTTTGAGTATGAACTGCAGCTGGCGAACCTTAACCGCGCCATGTCTGCCGAAGTGGAGAGTGTGTTTCTGACACCTTCCGAGCACCTGTCTTTCATCGCTTCCACGCTGGTTCGTGAAGTGGCCAGTCTGGGTGGGGATGTCAGCAAGTTTGTGCATCCCTGCGTGGTGGATGCATTAAAGAAAAAATACGCCGCCAGAGCGTGAACCAATAGAGTAAAACCCCGTCTCAGGCTAACCAGCCCCACCTGCTACTTGATAAATGAGGTCAAAGTATGGCTTTGTACATTACCGATGAATGCATCAACTGTGATGTATGCGAACCGGAATGCCCCAACGGTGCCATTTCTCAGGGTGATGAAATCTACGTGATTGATCCCAACCTGTGTACCGAGTGTGTGGGTCACTATGATGAGCCCCAGTGTGTGAATGTTTGCCCGGTGGAATGTATCCCGAAAGATCCGAACCATGTCGAAGACAAAGACGAGCTGATGGAGAAGTACAACACCATCACAGCAGCTCTGGGTTGATAACACTGCAATAACGTTTGTATAGAAATAAAAAAGGCGAGCACTTGTGGGTGGCTC
This sequence comes from Marinospirillum sp., assembly GCF_014859565.1. The sequence continues at coordinate 32,908 of NZ_JACUUA010000007.1, forward strand.
GCCTTTTTTAATGGGTCATTCTTTTTCACTGAATCAACTTCACCACCTGGATTTCATCCCTGGGATCTGCCTCGGTCTTGTTGACGCGAGTGGGCAGTTCTTCTGGCATGTCCAGACTCATGGCATCGGTGAAACCACACTCAACACATTCCCTATGCTGTAATCGGGCTTCCTGCCAGGCTTTCAGCCGATCCATGGCTCCACATTTGGGGCAGATGGCCCCGGCAATAAAGCGCTTGATGGTCATATTCTGAGTCCTCTTTAGCAACGGGAAAGTGCAGGGAATTGGATTTGTCAGGCTGTCCGCGACAGGACGTCGCGGCCGCCCTACATGGATGTAGTCAGTGCAGTGATTCGTCTGGAACGAATCCTGCCAGAGCTTACATGGATGTATTCACGCGTCCTGACAAACCAATCCCTGTGATTTCCTTTCCGTAGCAACTATAACGAACAACTACTTAACCCAGCGACGAGCATTGGCAAATAAACGCTGCCAGGGCCCTTGTTCACCCCAGTGATCCGGGTGCCAGGAGTTGTTGATGGTGCGTGCAACTCGCTCCGGGTGGGGCATCATGATGGTGGCACGACCATCCTGGCTGGTGAGGCCAGTAATACCCGCGGGTGAGCCGTTGGGGTTAAATGGATAACGCTGGGTCACTTCACCGTAGTTGTTAACAAAGCGCAGGGCAATGCTGCTGTTTTGCTCTACCTGCTGCAGGTGGCTGGCATCACGGAATTCCGCACGCCCTTCACCGTGGGAGACCGCAATCGGCAGGCGTGAACCTTCCATGCCCGCCAGCAGGATAGAGGCACTTTTCTGCACTTCAACCGTGGCAACCCGTGCTTCAAACTGTTCACTCTGGTTGCGTACAAAACGCGGCCAGTGGTCAGCACCAGGGATTAGGTCTTTTAATTGAGACAACATCTGACAGCCGTTGCAGATACCCAGTGAGAAGGTGTCTTCACGCGCAAAAAAAGCAGCAAAGGCATCACGCACTTTAGGGTGGAAAAGGATGGACTTGGCCCAGCCGCCACCGGCACCGAGTACGTCACCGTAGGAGAAACCACCACAGGCGGCCAGTCCACGGAACTCTGCCATATTCACGGCACCAGCCAGCAGGTCACTCATGTGTACATCAATCGGATCAAAACCGGCGCGGTAGAAGGCTGCAGCGGTTTCCATGTGGCTGTTGACACCCTGTTCACGCAGGATTACCACTTTCGGGCGCTGCTGCAGGTTCAGGTAGGGTGCCGCCAGATCTTCGTTCAGATCAAAGCTGAGTTTTGGACTGATGCCGGGGTCTTTGGCATCCAGCAGGTTGTCAAATTCTTCCAGAGCGCAGTCAGCATTGTCGCGCAGTGCCTGAATGTGATAGCTGGTTTCTGCCCAGCGGCGCTGGTATTCAATACGGCTGGCCTGCAGCAGCAGGTCACCATCCAATGAGAAGCTGAGCAGGTCATCACTTGCCGGGCGACCAATCACCTGAGCACAATCACCCAGACCGGCGGCAGCCAGTTGCATCAGCACATATTCGGTATCCTGCTGGCGAATCTGCACCACGGCACCCAGCTCTTCACTGAGCAGTGCAGCCAGGGCTTCAGAAGCGTTTTCTGCCAGCAGTTCCAGTTTTATATCCAACCCGGTGTGACCGGCAAAAGCCATTTCAGCCAGGGTAGCAAACAGGCCGCCATCAGAGCGGTCGTGGTAAGCCAGCAGTTTGTTTTCGCTGTTGAGCCCCTGAATCACGGCAAAAAAAGCTTTTAAGTCTTCAGCATCATCCAGATCCGGGGCAGTATCACCCAGCTGGTTGTACACCTGAGCCAGTGCTGAACCGCCGAGACGGTTTTGGCCGCGACCCAGATCAATCAGCAGCAGGTCGGTTTCACCCTGATCAGTACGCAGCTGAGGGGTCAGGGTCTGGCGTGCTGCGGTGACCGGCGCAAAAGCGGTGACTACCAGAGACAGGGGAGAGGTGATGGCTTTTTCCTGTCCCTGTTCATCCTGCCAGACGGTACGCATGGACATGGAGTCCTTGCCCACCGGAATAGCAATACCCAGCTGTGGGCAGAGTTCCATACCTACGGCATACACCGTGTCATACAGGGCTTGATTCTCGCCGGGGTGGTTGGCTGCAGACATCCAGTTGGCCGAGAGTTTGATGTCACTGAGCTGGCGGATGGAGGCCGCAGCAATGTTGGTGATGGATTCAGCCACCGCCATACGACCGGAAGCCGCCGGATTGATCAGTGCCAGCGGGGTGCGCTCACCCATCGCCATGGCTTCGCCGGTTTCGTTGAACGAGGTGGTGGTGGTGACCGCACAATCGGCTACCGGCACCTGCCAGGGGCCAACCATCTGATCCCTTGCCACCAGGCCGGAAACACTGCGGTCACCAATGGTAATCAGGAATTGTTTACTGGCCACGGTCGGCAGGCTGAGTACTCGTTCAGCCGCCTCAGCCAGTGATACATCCTGCAAGTTCAGCTGGGGCAGTTGCAGGGTTTGACGATCAAAACTGCGCTGCATTTTGGGTGGTTTGCCAAACAGCACACTCATTGGCAGATCCACTGGTTTGCTTTCAAAGTGGCCATCTTTAACGGTCAGATGGTGTTCAGCCAGGGCTTCACCCACAACAGCATAAGGGGCACGCTCACGGCGGCAGAGTTGATCAAAGAGTTCCAGGCTGTCTGGCGCAATCGCCAGCACATAACGCTCCTGTGCTTCGTTGCACCAGATCTCCAGCGGGCTCATGCCGGGTTCGGCATTGGGAACAGCACGCAGATCAAACAGACCGCCGCGTTCACCATCCTTGACCAGCTCCGGCAGGGCGTTGGACAAACCACCGGCACCTACGTCATGGATAAAACAGATGGGGTTTTTGTCGCCCATACCCCAGCAGCGATCAATCACTTCTTGCGCCCGGCGTTCAATTTCGGCGTTTTCACGCTGTACCGAGGCAAAGTCCAGATCGGCACTGGAAGAGCCGGTTGCCATGGAAGAGGCGGCACCACCACCCAGACCAATATTCATGGCTGGACCACCCAGCACAATCAGTTTGGCACCGACCGGGATTTCGCCTTTTTCCACGTGGTTGGGACGAATGTTACCCAGACCACCGGCCAGCATGATGGGTTTGTGATAACCACGACGCTCGTTGCCGTTTAAGCCCGGTGCATCTTCTTCGTAGGTGCGGAAATAACCGTTCAGGTTAGGGCGACCAAATTCGTTATTAAAAGCAGCACCACCCAGCGGGCCTTCAATCATGATGTCCAGTGCAGAAACAATCCGCTCCGGTTTGCCATAATCCTGTGCTTCCCAAGGCTGGGTATAACCGGGGATGCGCAGGTTGGACACGGTAAAACCAGTCAGACCGGCTTTGGGTTTGGAACCAACACCAGTGGCACCTTCATCACGAATCTCACCACCGGCACCGGTTGCCGCACCGGGGAAGGGTGCAATGGCTGTCGGGTGGTTGTGGGTTTCCACCTTCATCAGGATGTGGGTGGGTTCAGTGACCGGCTGCCAGCTGTGGGTTTCCGGCTGAGGGAAAAAGCGCGGTGCCTCAAAACCTTCAATCACCGAGGCATTATCCTTGTAAGCAGATAACACACCCTCGGGTGATTCTTTGTAGGTGTTGCGGATCATGCCAAATAGGGAGTGAGGGGAGTCTTCACCGTTAATTGTCCAACTGGCATTAAAAATTTTGTGGCGGCAATGTTCCGAGTTGGCCTGAGCAAACATCATCAGCTCAACATCGTTGGGGTTGCGTCCCAGATCGTTGAAACTTGTTACCAGATAATCAATTTCGTCATCAGCCAGTGCCAGTCCCAGATTGGTGTTGGCTTTGACCAGTGCCGCACGGCCACCACCCAGAATATCCACACTGCCCAGCGGGCGAGGGGATTCATGGCGGAACAGCTGGCTGGCAGAGGTTGTATCACGCAGCAGGGTTTCGGTCATGCGATCAAACAGCTGGTTGCCGATTAACTCAGCTTCCTGACTACTCAGTGGCTGACTGCTCTGGACGGTGTAGGCAATACCTCGTTCCAGTCGCTGAATCTGTGTGAGATCACAGTTGCGGGCAATGTCGGTTGCCTTGGATGACCAGGGGGATTGAGTACCCAGTCTAGGCACCACAAGAAAGAGTTCGCCACTCAAATCCTGCTGTTCACCGGTCGGGCCATAGTTCAGCAGGGCTTCCAATACCTGAAGTTGTTCGGTGCTCAAATCGGCAGACAGGTCTGCCAGATGCAGGTACTCAGCGTAGAGTCCGGTGACAGAAGCAGAAATCGCCTGAAGCTGAGTCAGGAGTTTCTGGGAACGAAAAGCTGAAAGAGCAGGTGCGCCTCGCAGTTGCAGCATGAGCAAGCCTCATCAGAGCAGGAAAAATTGCCGCGAATGATAGCGCAAAGCGGCTTAGAGGGCTACGAAAGGACAAAAAATGAGCAGTGAGTCACAAAAAATGTATCTGGATTGGCGCTTTTTTAATCACCCTCTGTTAAAATTACACAATACAACGCAATTACACCCCTAATTACAAGAATAGCCTGATCGGGAAACCACTGCTCCGGCTGCCTTTTTTTACCTTTTTGGCAGCGGTCAGACATAGGCTCGGCAATTCAATCCGAGCATAACGCTTAAACAACAGTCGAGTTTTTTCGATGAGCCTTTCTTTTATGAAGATTAAAATTGTATTGATTTTATTGGTCATGCTGCTGGTCGTTACCGGTTGCAGACAAGCCGACACGCTGGATCAGGTACTCAGTAAAGGCAGTCTGACAGTTGCTTTACGTAACACGCCCTCTGTTTATTATCAACACCGTGAAGGTTATGCCGGTTTTGAATATGAACTGGTGCAATCCTTTGCTGAACATCTGGGCGTTGAGCTGAATATTGTCAGTGTGGACAGTGAAGCGGAAATGGAACGTGCATTGCTGAATGGTACAGTGGATATGGCTGCGGGTGGCCTGGGTTTAACCCGCGAGCGCATCAGCAACTTCTCTGTATCAACACCGCTGCTGCAGTCGCCCCAGATGGTGGTTTACCGTCGTGGTCATTTTCGTCCAAGAACCTGGGATGATCTGCAGGAAGGTACTCTGGCTGTGCTGGCACGTTCACGTCAGGCCGAGGTATTAAAGAGCCACCAGGAAGCTTTCCCGCATCTGAGCTGGATGGAAACTGAAGATCTGGAAGTGACGGATCTGCTGAAGATGATTCAGGACGGTGACCTGGATTATGCACTGGTCAGTGCCCAGGATTTTAATATCAACCGCTTCTTTTTTCCTCGTGTGGGTGTAGCTTTTGATACCGAGGAAACCACCGATCTGGTGTGGCTGTTCCAGAAGAATTTGCGTTCCCAGATAGGGATGGCGGCCAGTGGTTTTGTGCAGCTGGCGCGTAAACAAGGGCTGGTGGATGAAGTCCGTGAGCGTTATTATCGTCACGAAGAGCATCTGGAATATGTAGGTGCGCCTTTGTTTCTGCGGCATGTTCGCTCTCGTTTGCCGCAGTATGAAGAACACTTCCGTGCTGCAGCAGAGGCGCAGGATTTAGATTGGCTGCTACTGGCCGCAGTGGGTTTTCAGGAATCACACTGGCGGCAGAATGCTGTTTCTCCCACCGGGGTACGTGGGTTGATGATGCTGACCCGCCGTACTGCTGATGAATTGGGTGTTAATCGCCTCGACCCACTGCAAAGTATTGAAGGTGGCTCCCGTTATTTGCGCCAGATGTACAACCGTATTCCTGAACGGATTCAGGGTAATGATCGTCTTTATATGGCCTTGGCCGCTTACAATGTCGGTATGGGGCATCTGGAAGATGCACGCAGAATTACCGAGTCCCAGGGTTTTAATCCCGACAGCTGGGATGATGTGGCAAAACACCTGCCGTTATTAAGTCAGCGTCAGTGGTATCGTCATACCCGTTTTGGTTATGCCCGGGGTAAAGAGCCGGTAGTTTATGTTGAGAACATTCGTCGTTATCGAGAAATTCTCCAGTGGAACGAACGTATTCAAGCTAATTTTATGGAAGAACTGGAAGCAAGGTCAGCCAACGTCAGGTTTGAAACCGCTTTCCGCAAGGTTCCTCCGATCATTTAAAGCCAGGGCAACACCTGCTTGTCACCGAGATCTCCTTACGGGGATCTCGGTTTTTGTTGCCGGTCAGAAGGCCTCGGTCAGAGTTCTTTCACGGTCTGAGCCTGTGTTTTGGCCAGCTGACGGTAAGTCAGGGAGATTCGATCACCCAACACCAGCATGCAGGGTGTCAGGATCAGAGTGAGCAGGGTGGCAAAAGCCAGACCACCGGCAATGGCGCTGGACAACTGTCGCCACCATTGTGTGGAGGGTGCACCCCAGCCCAGACTGGGTTCCATCAGGTTGACGTTGACCCCCAGTACCATTGGCATCAAGCCAAGAATGGTGGTCGCTGCTGTTAACAACACTGGGCGCAGACGCAGGCAGCCGGTTTCCAGTGCAGCTTCATAGGCGGGTAACCCCTGCTGACGTATGCGATTGTAGGTATCAATCAACACAATGTTGTTGTTAACCACAATACCAGCCAGGGCAATAACCCCCATGCCTACCATGACAATTCCAAAAGCCTGACCTGCCAGCATTAACCCCAGTAACACGCCTGCTGTGGAAAACAGGATGGCGGACAACACCAGTGCCGTTTGATACATGCTATTGAATTGCAGCACCAGAATCAGCAGCATCAGGAAGATGGCAACAAAAAAGGCTGCCACCAGAAACTGAGCGGCCTCTTGCATGTCAGCATCTTCACCGGCTACGCGCACACTGACTCCTTCCGGCAATTCCGACAAAAAAGGTCGTAACTGGCTCAGGCGCTCATCCAGTTGATAACCTTGTTGCAGGTCGGCCTGTAATGTCAGGGTACGACGGCCATCCAGTCGGCGCAGTGTGCCGGTTTTGGCTGCTGGTTCCAGAGTGACAAAGTTGCTGAGTGGAATCTGTCCTTGCGGGGTCTGCAGAGTCATACGCTGTAACTGATCCAGTGTTCTTGCCTGAACCGGCAGGCGTACCCGAATATCTACTTCATCAGAAGCATCTTCCGGCCGATAGCTAGCCAGCATCAGGCCGGTAGTCACCAGCTGTACGGCACTGCCTACCGAGGATACATCAGTACCAAAGCGAGCAGCGGCCTCACGATCCACCAGGAAGCGCCACTCCACACCGGGTAGACTGCGATCATCCTGATAATCGGTGAAGCCACCCAGCTCCTGCATCTTTTGCATGATAGCCAGCAGTGCTTCTTCAGCCAGCAGAGTATTGGTGGAGCTGATTTCCAGCACTACTGGTTTACCACCACCAGGCCCTTGTTCCTGCTCGCGGAACTCCAGAAAAATACCAGAAATATCCGCTGTTTTATCACGCATCTCCTGCATGATCTGTTTGGCAGGGCGGCGCTGGTGCCAATCGGTGAACTGGAATTGCACCACCCCCACGGTATCTTCCGGGGTACTGCCACCAAAACCACCACCAGCCTGACCGGCAAACGAACGAGCATACAGGGCTTTTATTTCCGGCATGCCCAGCAGACGGTCTTCCACCCGACGCACCAGCTGATCCCGCTCATAAACGGACAAGTCACCCCGTGCACGGATTTGCACCTGGGCTGATTCCGGTTCAACCGCAGGGAAAAAGTCCACACCATGATTAAAGCGGGCATAAGCGACATAAATGACGGCAATCAATAACAACATGCCGGTCAGTGTCCACCCAGGATGATGCAGAAGTTTAGCCAGCAGTTGGCGATAGACTTTGCCAGTGCGGCTGGTGGGTGTGTTACTGGCATGAAAATCTGATACTGCTTCTGCGGCATCAACAGGAGCCGCTCCCGGACGGATTTTTTTTCCGCCGGACACACTGCCCAGGGTGGGTAGAAATACCAGCGCCATCGCCAAGGAAGCTAACAGACATAAAATAACCGTGATGGGCAGAAACTTCATGAACTCCCCCACCATGCCCGGCCAGAACAACAGCGGTGCAAATACCGACAAGGTGGTGGCCGTTGAAGCAATGATTGGCCAGGCCATGCGATTGGCTGCCTGATGCCAGGCATCGGCAGGTTCCAGCCCTTCTTCCAGATAACGATCCGCCAGTTCAGTGACCACCAGCGCACCATCCACCAGCATGCCTGCGACCAGAATCAGTGAAAAAAGCACCATCATGTTGAGGGTGTAACCCAGTGATGAAATCAGCAGGATACCCACCAGAAAAGCACCGGGAATAGTGATGCCCACCAGCAGTGCAGAACGCAGTCCCATGGCAGCAATCACCAGTAACATCACCAGCACTACTGCAGTGAGTACGTTGTTGAGCAGATCGGTCAGGGAGTTTTCCACCTCAATGGATTGATCCATGATGAAGTCAATTTCCAGCCCCTCTGGCAACAAAGGCAGAGCCGCATCCAGCAGAGCCTTGACCTGCTGCACTGTTTGAATCACGTTGGCTCCGGTGCGCTTGGTCACCTCCAGCACTAATGCCGGTTGGCCGTTAATTCGTGCAAACCCTGCAGGGTCTTTAAAGGCACGATGAAGGGTAGCAATGTCACCAAAAGTGACTACGGTGCTGCCTTCCACCTTGACCGGCATTTTGAGCAAATCATCCAGATTCTCGATTACCCCGGGGACTTTCATTGCCATACGACCGGCACCGGTATCCAGGCTGCCAGCAGCCACCAGCCGGTTATTGCGGGAAACAAGATTAAAGAGTTGTCCGTAGTCCAGCCCATAACTTTCCATCACCAGTGGATCAACCAGAATCTCCAGCAGGTCTTCGCGGTCGCCGCCGATATCCACTTCCAGAATATTGGGAATGGCTTCGAGTTCTTCTTTGATACGTCGTCCAACAGCAACCAGTGTAGGTTCATCCAAGGGGCCGGATAAACCAATCGACAGAATAGGGAAGAGTGCGGTATTGATCTCATGCACTCTGGGTTCATCTGCCTCGGAGGGGAGTTTACTGCGGGCAGTATCCACCTTTTCTCGCACATTCTGTAAAGCTTTTGCCGGATCAGAACCGGCATCAAACTCCAGCAGCACCGAAGCATGGCCTTCGGATGCCATACCGGTCATTTTTTTGATGCCTTCCAGTGAGCGCAACTCTTGCTCCATCGGACGCACCAGCAGGCGCTCGGCATCTTCCGGACTGATCCCTTCCAGCCCCATCGAGATATAAACAAAAGGAATGGTGATGTCAGGGAAGGCCTCCTTGGGAATGACAACATAGGATGCCCAGCCAGCAATAATCAGAAAGAGCAGAGCCAGCAGAGTGGCACGGCTGCGGTTGATGGCAGCACGAATCAGACTGGACATTTATTCTGCTCCCGGCTGGTTCTGCGGTACTGGAGTCACCTTATCTCCGGCATTAACAAAACCACCACCCAGGGTGATGACCTGCGCTCTGGGCGGTAAACCGGTTATCCATGCACCCTGATTGTCACTGGTCAGCAGCTGTATAGGTGAAAAAATCACCTGCTGGCGATCATCAACGTGTTTAACTCCCGGGCGACCTTGTGCATCCAGACTCAGCAGTGCCAGTGACAGGTAATGCGCTGTGGTGGGACTTAATTGAATTTGCAGGGTGGCGCTGGCACCGGCCAGACGCCGCTGTTCAGGATTATCCAGCAAAGCCTCCACACGGAAGGTGCGTGTACTGGCATCCGCCATACTACCAATCAGACTGATTTGTCCCTGCAGTTCTTTACCATCCAGCAGTTGCAGTGTGACCTGCTGACCCTTTTGCAGGGCTTGAATACGTTGTTGTGGCACCTGCGCTACCGCTTTTAACTGATTGATATTCAGCAGGGTAAACAGGGGTTGCCCCGGTTGGACAGACTCACCCAGTTCAACATGACGCTGTTCCAGCAAACCACTAAAAGGAGCTTTGGGACGGGTATGCGCCAGATCCAACAGGGCGGTTTCCAGCTCGGCTTCAACCTGTAACAGGCTGCTTTGCAAGCGCAGTAGATCCGTTTCAGATAGCAAGTTGGAGTCTCGCAGTCGTGCTGCTGCTTTCAGCTCAGCTGCTCGGCTGGCTCGTTCGGCCTGCAGGCGTTTTACCTGTGCAGGTCGAGCATCTACTGCCAGTTGTAACAACTCACTGCCCTGTTGAACCTGTTGACCTTCAGATGCTTTAAAAGCCGTCACACGTCCACCAGTTTCAGCACGTAATTCCAGCTGTTGAAAAGGAAACAGCTGCCCCTGCAGAACTTCAATTGGTGTAAACGGTTGGGCATCCATCCAGCGGGTTTCCACACGCATGGATGATGTTGTTGATTCTGATGGAGGGCTTTCAGCTTCAGGTGCTTGGGTCTGACTGGAGAAAGAGTCACCACTGGCCAGCCAGATGACCAACAACACAAGCAGCAACAAAGCCAGAAGCAAAGAAGCCGTTTTTTTACCGGGCATGTGCATTCCATTTGGAGGTTTGGACTGGAGAGTCTGCACTGATTTTCTCAAATAAAACACCCTGTAAACAAGAATTATTCGGTAGGGAGAATACCTTCCAGTACCTCGGCGGAGGTCTTGCGAGCGGTATTGATAAAATCACCAATAAATTCAAGTGACTGCTGATTATCGCGGTGAGCGGCATAGAGTGTACCCCAGGTGCCCTGCTCACCCAGCCGTCTTGCTGCAACATAATCCCGCTCCAGATACTCGGTGATTGCCCAGCTTGGCAGCGCACAAACCCCCCGATGACTGGCAACCAGCTGCATCATCAAAATGGTCAGCTCTGCTGTACGGATACCGGCAGGTTCAACACCGGCAGGGTCAAGAAAATGGGTAAAAATATCCAGCAGATTACGCTCTACGGGATAGGTGATCAGTGTTTCTGCCACCAGATCTTGTGGATCAATCCAGCTTTTTGCTGTTAATGCATGATCCTTGGGGATGGCCAGCAGGCTTTCATAACGGAACAGCGGGGTATAACTGATGCCGTCAATCGGGCGAGGATCGGCGGTAATCACCAGATCCAGCTCCTGACGTTTTAGTGCGGGTAAAGGTGCAAAATGATGCCCGCCCGGCACATCCACCTCTACCTCTGACCACCTGCGCCGAAAGGCATCCAGTGTAGGCATCAGCCACTGGTAACAACTGTGGCACTCAATTGCCAGATGTAAACGACCGGCCTGACCCTTCGCCAGGCGTTGTAAATCCCGCTGAGCGGCTTCCACTCTGGGCAACAAATCATCCGCCAGCTTCAACAAACGCTGCCCGGCAGGAGTGAACTGCAGAGGTTTACTCTTGCGGATGAACAACTCGGTATCCAGCAAATGCTCCAGCGCCTTTAACTGATGAGACAGCGCCGACTGAGTCAGATGCAAACGATCCGCAGCATCCACCAGACTACCGGTACTGCGCAGAGCAACCAGGGTTTTTAAGTGCCTTAAATCAATCATCCCCTTCTCCCTTGTTTTTTTCTTTGCTGAATTATTTTCAGCTTTAACAGGAAAAACTTGAGTTTGATTCAATTATCCGCTTCCTGAAGAATACTGCAAGTTGGAAAACCACAACTTGTCACTGGCTGGTGGAGAGTAAGGCACCGCTGTTCAGGACGCGTGAATACATCCCTGTAAGCTCGGGCAACATCCTGTTGCAGACAGCCTGAACCAGTGATGCCTTACTTCTACACAGTATCGAGCTCGCGGCAAGGTTTGCCTGCATGAAGCGGAGCAGGGACAGCGAAGCGCACTGGTAGAGACCGGGAAGGTCGAACCCAGTGATACGCAGGCTACCTTGCAGAAGCGAGCGTTGTCTCTATCTACAGGAAATCAAGAGCATGAAATTAACCACCCATACCCTCGGCTACCCTCGCATTGGTGCCCAGCGTGAATTAAAAAAAGCCCTTGAAGCCTACTGGGCAGGCGAGATATCCCGTGAAACACTGGAACAAACCGGTCAAGAGCTGCGTATCCGTCACTGGCAGGAACAAAAGGATGCCGGACTGGATTTTGTCACCGTTGGTGATTTTGCCTTTTATGACCAGATACTAAACCTGAGCCTCACCTTTGGTGTGATCCCGCCGCGTTTTAAGACCCTAGCGGAACAAGCTGATCTGGACACCTATTTTTGTATGGCGCGGGGTCGCGCACCCACAGGCACACCGGCCGCTGCCTGTGAAATGACCAAGTGGTTTGATACCAACTACCACTATCTGGTCCCCGAGTTTCAGCCGCAACAAAGCTTTTCCCTGCAACCCCAGCGCCTGCTGGCTGACGTGCAGGAAGCGCTGACACTGGGGCATCGGGTTAAGGTGGTCTTAACCGGCCCGCTAACCTTTTTATGGCAAGGCAAGGCACAGGGTGATTTTGATCGGCTGGCGCTCTTGTCAGAACTCTTGCCGGTTTATGCCCAACTGCTGCAACAACTGGCAAATCAGGGTATCGAATGGGTGCAGCTGGATGAGCCGATTCTGGCGCTGGATTTACCCCATTCATGGAAACAGGCTTTTGAAACAGCTTACAACCAGCTGCAGTCTGCACCGGTGAAAAAACTACTGGCGGTGTATTTTGGTGGTCTGGAGGATAATCTGGGGCTGGCGGTGCAACTGCCAGTGGATGGTCTGCATCTCGATTTAGTGCGGGCACCGCAAGAGCTGCTGCAAGTACTGGATCGGCTGCCCTCCTACAAGATTCTTTCTGCTGGGGTGATTGATGGTCGTAATATCTGGCGATCAAACCTGGAACAACTGAACAGCCAATTGGGTGATGCCGTTGAACGTCTGGGTGATCGTCTGTGGCTGGCGCCTTCCTGCTCACTGCTGCATGTGCCACACGATCTGGTGCAGGAAGATCAGTTGGATAGAGAACTAAAATCCTGGCTGGCTTTTGCTCGCCAGAAGCTGGATGAAGTGACTTTACTGGCAGCCAGCTTAAGTGGTGGTATCACGACTGAACAGCGTCAGGCACTGGAAAAAAACCATCAGGCACAAATCAGTCGCCGCACATCGGATCGTATTCATCAGGCCGTGGTGCAGGAACGCCTGGCTGCTGTAGACCCTGTGATGCTGCAACGCAACTCACCCTATGCACAACGCATTCAATCCCAGCAAGACTGGTTAAAACTGCCGTTGTTCCCAACCACCAGTATTGGCTCCTTCCCGCAGACCCCGGAAATCCGCAAGGCACGGCGGGACTACAAGGCCGGAAACCTGAGTGAAAATGCTTACCGGGAGGCCATGCAGCAGGAGATTGCCTACTGCATCCGTCAGCAGGAACAACTGGGCATAGATGTACTGGTGCACGGTGAAGCCGAGCGTAACGACATGGTGGAATACTTTGGTGAACAGCTGCAGGGTTACGCCTTCACTCGCTTTGGCTGGGTGCAGAGTTATGGTTCCCGTTGTGTAAAACCGCCGGTGATTTATGGTGATGTTTCGCGTCCCAGTGCCATGACCGTGGAATGGAGCGCGTTTGCCCAGTCACTGACAGATCGCCCAATGAAAGGCATGTTGACCGGACCGCTGACCTGCCTGCAATGGGCTTTTGTGCGCGATGACCAGCCGCGTGCAACCACCTGCAAACAGATCGCACTGGCACTGCGGGATGAAGTACGGGATCTGGAGGCTGCCGGTATCCGTGTAATTCAGATTGACGAACCAGCCTTCCGTGAAGGACTACCACTACGCAAGGCTGACTGGGCGGCCTACCTGCGCTGGGCGGTGGACAGCTTCCGTCTGACCGCAGCAGTGGCGGCGGACTCCACCCAGATTCACACCCACATGTGTTATTCGGAGTTCAATGACATTATTGAAGCCATTGCCGAGCTGGATGCCGATGTTATCACCATCGAAACTTCACGCTCCAATATGGAACTGCTGGATGCCTTCGAAGACTTCGACTACCCCAACGAAATCGGGCCGGGGGTTTATGATATCCACAGCCCTAACATCCCCGAGGTGGATTGGATGGTGGCACTGATGAAAAAGGCAGCAGAAAAAATCCCGCCCCAACGCCTGTGGGTCAACCCTGACTGCGGCTTAAAAACCCGCCGCTGGGAAGAAGTCACCCCGGCACTGGCAGCCATGGTTGAAGCGGCAAAACAACTAAGAGCCGAGGTCTGATTCCTCAAAAGGCTTTCTTATAATCCGCTAATCTGCTGCAACCCCTTACATTAATCCGCCTTCTGATCCGGAGATCATCAGGAGGCGGAATAAAATAGACTTTAAGGTTGGATCAGCAAGCTGAGAAGAGGAGGCTTACCAATTCAAGGGAACCTTCAACCCTAGGTTAATATTCAGCCCAGAATAATCATCGCCTCCAACCATGTAGCCTACGTCAATCACTGGTCCGATATTGCGCCATAAATAGATCGGGGGTTCAACAGAGAAGAACAGATTGGTACCTATACTCTTTTCATCACCTACATATAGGAAATCTATACCAGTAAAAAAGTTAGGGCTGTAATTCAGACTTTTTTGTAAGCCTGCACCCAGCATCCAGCTGTCACCTAGCCCAGCATGCAGTCGATAACTGAGACCGACCTGAGCATCAGAAGGCAGCATCCAAGTGGCGCGGAAAATGCTACTGCTGTCATCACCCAGCAAATCGTAACTACCAAAACCTACTTGAACAGCCTGATTCCAGGGTGAATCAATTTCTTCTACCAGAGCCCCCTCATTAACCATGATCTTCGAAAGCTGGTGATGGTTAGAGAGGGTGAATCGTCCCTTGGCGTAATCCTCATGCACTTCATTGATAACAATGGCGCCGACCCTCTCACGGAAAGCAGAGTGATCACCTATGGGTTTGACATCGCGGAAAACGGCGTAATAACTACCGGGATTGACACCAACATTGCTACCGATGCTGATTGCCACCTGATCTTCCAGAACTGTCAATACACGTCCCTCGCTGGCAGAATCACCGTTTTTCAATTGTTCGGCATAATGTCCATTACGAATGGACAGACTACCAATAATGACTTCTGCGCGTGTATAAAACGCGTGTACAGACTGCACCTGGACAACACCAACAGTCTCTTGCAGCTTGCCAAAAGTTACGCCATTGACATCCTTGATTTCTTCACCATCACGGAAGACTCTTAAAATATCTCCCTGTTTGTAACCGCTATTAATATCGAAGTCGAGAAAAACCTCACGACCAGAAATATTGATTACCTGAGCAACTTGTTGGTATTGGCGCTTGAGTTGCAATGGCAACTCGTAGCTGAGGATGGACATCAAGCTCTGGAAATCATTGATGCGCGGATACTCTTGTTCCCAATGCAGGCTGGGTTGCCCCGTTGCTGTATTGTAAATTTGCAGTCGAGCGATCTTATTGTTGCGGCCACGGCGACCCTCGCCGCTCTCAATCTGCAGCAGAGCAAAATACTCGGCATCGCCAGTCCGGCTACCGCTGATGCGATCTGCAATTGAGGTGCTTAAAGGCTGTGTGCTGATGCTCGTCTGATAGAGCTCCAGCCCATCCAAGGCGGTTTGCAGTATACGGTTCATCGATGGGCGATACCGCTCTTCCTCGGCCTGTAAAATTACTTGTGCGTTAAGAAGAGGTTTGGAGGACTGCGGGATATCAACAGCCAGAGCAGATTGCGCAGTGATGCTTAGTAACACAATAATAGCAAAGATGGTTTTTTTCATATTTCCCTCTAATTTAAACTCCCTTGTATCAGACAGGTATCAGCGCTAAGGCATCTGGTGGTATAACTTCTGATTACAGGAATTTTTCAAAGATGAATTTTGTTTAAATCTACTTGTGCTGTCAATCACCCAGCGGGTCATACACGACTAAAGATAAAAACACCGCCTCTGGGGAGACTTCGCTGATAAGGGTGGGCAAGAAAATTTATTCAGGCCACCCAATCAGTTTGGACAGTTCATGTAAAAACTCTGGGTGCTCAT
>NZ_JACUUA010000401.1 GCF_014859565.1 Marinospirillum sp.
TTGTGGCGCTCCATACGCTGTTTATGGCGCTGGGTCTTGTTGTTGTCGGTCATTATTACCTCGAATTAGTTTCAAAAATCAGCACGTACACCCACACGCCAAGAGCGACTGAAGTTCACCGGATAAATATTATCATCGCGAATCCAGATGCCGTTGGCCTGATCAAAAAGATTATCAACCTGAGCAAACAGCTCAAACTGATCCAGACGATGACGGTAGCCCAGATTGGTCATGCGATAGGCCTGCTGCTTCTGATCAAAGCTGTTGGCAAAATCATTAGCTGCCCAGGCTTCACTGCGCCATACCTGTGTCAGACTCAAACTGGACTGATCATTGATTGAATAATCCAGCGCCAGGGAAATACTGTGCTCCGACACACCGGGCAGATCCTTGTCGTTGTAAGCGCCGCCACCCTCATTCTCCCTGTCAATGACGGCGCGTACCCATGCATAGTTCAAGCTGCCACGAAGCTGCTCAGTTATCTGCAACTGATCCTGAACCTCAAGACCGTATTTACTTGATTCATCAATATTGGTATTGGTGAAAGTACTGGATTCGTAATAAATCTCGTTTTCAAGATCAGAGTAGAAAGCCGTTACCTTCAACTTATTTCTATCTGACACATGATTAAATCCAGCATTCAAAGTTCTTACTTTTGCAGGCTCGATAAAATCGTTAAAGGTTCCACCCCAATTAAAAAACCGATCAACGTCTGGTGCCTGAAAGCTCTGACTCAGGTTGCCAAAAACAGTGAGTTCTTCAGACAAACGATGATTGATGCCCAGGTCCCAGGCCGTCAACGTGTGATCATCTTTCAAAGATGATCCAGTCTGAGGGCGGTACTCATAAGCAACCTTTTCCTTTCGGACACCCGCAGCAAACAAGGTATCCAGCCAGCGATACTGCCCCTGAAGATAAACACCGGTGTTGTCCTTGGAGGTTTCATTATCACCACCTTCACGAACACCATCAAAACCTTGCCAACCAAATACCAAATCCAGTCCACCCTGCTGATACTTCATTGCCAAGTCCGTGGATTGGTAGTCATAATCCGAACCCCAACCGCTTGAAAAAACGGATGATTTATCCTCAATGAAGTGATCAGCAATCAAAGACAAGCCATATCCAAGATCTGCCGTTCCCCCCACAGAGCTTACGTGGGATTCGAGTTTCTGAGAATTGTATGGTGTCGGTTCGCCTGTCCATTGATTAGGTGTTTGTCCCATTTGCGACGGATCATCACGAAACTCTTTCAGCGTCAGGCTGTTGCCATAAGTGGTATCGATCCAGGAGCGTGTTTTACCAATCCGCAACTCAACTTCTTCCACAGGAAACAGCCTGAGCTGAACTTGCAGGTTATCAGCGTCAGATTGATCTGTGTTGCCATTGGTGTCTTCATCACGAAAACCATCGTGCCTGTAATTTTCAGCGAGAACACTCAAAGAAAAATACTCTCTGACCAGGCCGGCACTGACATTCGATGCCATCAAACCATGACTACCACCCACAACAGACAAACTGGCACCATCTCGTTGGCGGGTAACAATATTGATGACGCCAGCCATGGCTCCATCGCCTTGGGCAACTGAGCCACTTCCCTTGACAATTTCAATGCGCTCAATGCTTGACAGCGGCACACTGCCAAGCAGCTGTGGTGCCATATCCACATTATTCATGCGCCTGCCATCCAGGGTTACCACAATATTCTGGTGACCATCACCGATGCCAAACCCACGCATATCAAGCTTCTGCGTGAAAGGATTGCCAAAAGAGGGCATTGCAATCACTGATGTATGACGGTCGAGATAATCATAGAGGGTGGTTGCACCTGATCGCTGAATATCCTGCCAAGTATGAATTTCCGTAGCGAAAGGAGCTTCGGTGTCCAGTAGTTCGGTACGACTGGCGGTTACCACCAGGGTATCCAGGCTGGATGCCAGCGCTTGGGT
>NZ_JACUUA010000110.1 GCF_014859565.1 Marinospirillum sp.
GTCAAGGTTTCATGGATTTGAGGCATCTTTTGAATCACTTTGCCAAAAACTTAACAAAAATAAACGAGGACAGCCACTGTCCCAACCCTGGAGAATAACAACAATGAGTAAGAAAATCTTACGTCGTGCGGGCTTTCTGGCCGCAACCCTGGCCGCCGGGATTTTTGCCGGTGCTCAGGCTGCTGAACCGATCAAAATCGGCTCTTTCCTCTCTGTAACCGGCCCGGCATCTTTTCTGGGTGATCCGGAACTAAAAACCCTGGAAATGTACGTTGAGCGGATCAATCAATCCGGTGGTGTGCTGGGTCGTCCATTACAGCTGATTCATTATGATGATGCCGGTGATGCTTCCGCAGCCCGTAACTTTGCCAGCCGTCTGGTGCGTTCGGATCGCGGGTTGACATCATTGTGGGTGGCAGTACCACAGGTGCAACCATGGCTGCTGTGCCACTGATCGAACAGGCACGTACACCTTTCATTTCCCTGGCGGGTGCGGTGGTTATCACTGATCCGGTCAAGCCTTGGGTATTTAAAACCCCTCAATCAGACCGTGCTGCTGCCCAGCGTGTGCTGCAGGATATGAAAAAACGCGGTCTGACCAAAGTTGGCTTGATCTCCGGTACCGATGGTTTTGGTCGTTCCGGTCGGGAACAAACCCTGGCTATTGCCGGTGGTATGGGTGTGGAAATTGTGGCGGATGTGACTTACAGCCCCACGGATACCGATATGAGTGCCCAGCTGACCCGTATCCGTAATACGCCCGGTGTACAAGCAGTGTTCAACTTCGGTTTTGGACAGTCTCCAGCGATTGTGACGCGCAACTATTCCCAGCTGGGTATTGGTCTGCCGTTTTATCAGTCTCACGGTGTCGCATCTGATCGCTTCCTGGAGCTGGTCGGTAGTGCCGGTGAAGGCCTGCGTCTGCCTGCTTCTCCTTTGCTGGTGCCTGACTCCCTGCCAGACAGTGATCCACAAAAAGCCGTGGTACAAGCCTACAAATCGGCCTATGAGCAGCGCTGGAACACTCAGGTGTCCACCTTTGGTGGTTATGCCTTTGACGGTTTGATGCTGGCTGTGGAAGCCATCGAAAAAGCCGGTTCCACCGATCGTGAGGCGGTTCGTAAGGCACTGGAAAGCATCCAGGGTTATGTGGGCGTTACTGGTGTTTTCAACATGTCTCCCAAGGATCATAACGGTTTGGGTGCTGATTCCTTCCGTATTCTGGAAGTGAAAAACGGCAAGTGGACACTGATCGACTGATTTAACTTCATTAACCTGCCAATCGGTTTGTGGGAGTGCCTTTGCGGGCGCTCCCCAGCAGGCCGGTTATCGACGGGATTTTAACCATGCTTGCAGAATTTATTCAGTACCTGTTTACCGGTATTACTATCGGTGCGACCTATGCCCTGGTGGCTCTGGGTTTTACTCTCATCTATAACGCCAGTCACGTGATCAACTTTGCTCAGGGTGAATTCCTGATGATCGGTGGTATGGCCACTGTGTCACTGGTGGGAATGGGATTCCCTATGCCTGTCGCCATAGTATTGGCCGTTCTGCTGGCTGGTATTCTCGGTGTTGCTCTGCAACGTTTTGCCATTGCACCGGCCAAACAGGCTGACGTGGTGACGCTGATCATTATCACCATTGGTGCATCCATATTTATCCGTGGTGTTTCCCAGCTGGTCTGGGGCAAGGAATACCACGTGATGCAGAACTTCTCCAGCAATGAACCCGTCCACCTGTTTGGTGCGGTATTAAACAGCCAGAGTTTCTGGGTTGTTGGTATTGGTGCCCTGCTGGTGGTGGCGCTGGTGCTGTTTTTTACCCGCACCCTGATCGGCAAGGCGATTCTGGCTACCTCCATGAACAAGGATGCCGCTCGTTTGGTGGGTATCCGTACCCAGATGGTATTGATGCTGGCATTTATGCTGTCCGCACTGCTTGGCTCAATGGCCGGTATTGTGGTTGCTCCCATCACCTTCACCGCTTATGACATCGGCATCATGCTGGGTCTGAAAGGTTTTGTGGCTGCTGCGCTGGGTGGTTTCGGCAGTGGTGTGGGTGCCGTGGTGGGTGGTTTGTTGCTGGGTGTGGTGGAAGCCATGACCGCCGGTTACATCTCCTCTGACTATAAAGATGCGGTAGCCTTCTCGATGATCCTGCTGGTGCTGTTCTTTATGCCTCGGGGTCTGTTCGGCAGCCGTGTTGTGGAGCGTGTCTGATGCTGAACAAGTTTATGCAAATGCGCCTCAGGGGATTGGTCATTCTGGCGGTGATCATCCTGATCCTGCCAATGTTTATGAGTAATCCCTTCCACTATGACATGGCAACACAGATTGCCATCATTGCCGCCACCGTGGTGGGGCTGAACCTGCTGGTGGGTTTTGCCGGGCAGATCAGCCTGGGGCATGCTGGTTTTTTTGGCATTGGTGCCTACTTCAGTGCGGTGCTGACCAGCAGTTACAACTGGTCCCCGGTGCCAACACTAATCCTTGCTGCGGTGGTGGTGGGTGTCATTGCCTGGGTGGTCGGTCGACCCATCCTTAAACTGAAAGGTCATTACCTGTCGATGGCAACTCTGGCAATGGGTTTTATCATTGCCATTATCATCAACAACGAAGGCTGGCTGACCGGTGGTCCGGATGGTATGCCGGTAGCCCCCATGAGCATTTTTGGCTGGGAGTTGAGTTCTTTTAACAGTTATTCCCTGCTGGGCATGGATATTAGTGGTTATGTTGCTTGGTACTTTTTTGCCGGGGTGCTGTTATTGCTGGCGGTATGGCTGGCGCAGAACATCATTGATTCCCCGATTGGACGTGCACTGCGCTCGGTACATGGCTCGGAGGTGGCGGCTCGTGTTGTGGGTGTGGATACCGCCCGTTATAAAAGCCTGGTATTTGTGATTTCTGCGGTTTACGCCAGTGTGATGGGTAGTGTTTATGCCCACTTCACCGGTTTTATCACACCTGCGATTGCGAGCTTTGAACACTCGATTGTACTCATCACCATGGTGGTGCTGGGTGGTATGGCCTCAACCTTTGGGGTGATTCTGGGTGCAGCGGTACTGAAACTACTGCCGCAGGTGCTGGCGGATTTTCAGGAATTGGAAATGATGATGTTTGGTCTGATCCTGATGCTGACCATGATTTTTATGCCCAAGGGTTTGTTACCCACCATCCAGAAACTGATTGCTAAACGAGCACGTAAAAAATCGGAGGATCAGGCATGAGTGCGTTAATTGAAGTCACCGGCCTGGATAAAGCCTTTGGTGGTGTTCATGCCGTGGAAGGACTGAGTTTTTCTGTGGATGCCGGTCAGATTTATTCGGTGATTGGCCCCAACGGTGCAGGTAAAACCACCTTGTTTAACCTGATTACCGGTATTTACACCCCAACCAAGGGTGGCATCAAGTTAAACGGTGAAAATGTGGTGGGTATGGAGTCGAATCAGCTGGCTGAACGGGGCATGTGCCGTACCTTTCAGCAGATGCAGATCTGTATGAACATGACCGCACTGGAAAACGTCATGCTGGGTCGCCACCTGCAATTAAAAAGCAGCCTGCTGACCACCCTGTTGCGCCTGCCTTCACTGTTAAAAGATGAAGATGACTGCCGTGATCATGCCATCGAACTGATGAAGTTTGTTGGTTGTGGTGAATACATCCACAGTGATGCCTCGGCCATGTCCTACGGTGCACTCAAACGCCTGGAAATCGCTCGTGCACTGGCTGCCAACCCCAAAGTGGTTCTGCTGGATGAACCGGCTGCCGGTTTGAATGGTACAGAAACCGCTGCACTGGAAGAGTTGATCAAAAAAGTCGCAGCCCAGGGTATCACCGTGGTGCTGGTTGAACATGATATGAAGCTGGTGATGGGGATTTCTGATCGTCTGCTGGTACTGAATTATGGTCGCAAACTGGCTGAAGGTACCCCGGAAGAAATCCGCAATAACCCAGATGTTATTGCTGCCTATCTGGGCGGCTGAGTGTGGAGGCAAAAGAGATGACGCAAGAACAGAATCAGGTTGCGCCTGCCCGCTCTCGCAGTGAGCAGGTCATCCGTACCATCGTTCGTGAGCACCAGGGTTTATGGCGGATTATTGATCTGCTGGATCAGCTGGAACAGGACATGAACATTAATGCCACACAGCCGGATGAACTGCTGTTTGGCACCATTTTTGACTATATAGAGCACTTTTCCAACCGGGTGCACAGCCAGCCGACTGAAATCCGCCTGTACAAGCTGCTGCGAGAAAAATGCCCGGATACCAGTGAGCTGCTGGACAAGCTGGAAAAAGGTTATGTAGTGGGGCATCAGCGTCTGCAGGAACTGCGGCAACTGCTGCGTGAATGCATGATCAACGGCGGATCGTGGCTACGTGCTGGAAACTGGAGAAGTGGTACTGCAGGGCAGCGGCAAAGAACTGCTCAGCAACGAAAAAGTCCGTGAGGCGTATCTGGGGATGTAATCTCCTTTACCTGGCGGAAAATAAAAAAGCGCTGCAACCTGTGATGGCTGCAGCGCTTTCGCCAGCTCATCCAGAAAGTTTCTGTTAAACACAAATGACGGTTTTTTTCCATAAAATCAGCAGGAAAGGGCTTGCTGGGGAGCAGTCACATGCAGAGCGCTGCTTGCAATGGCATCAAAACTGAACCACTATGACATCATTATTGATGATCGATAGGTGCTGTATGAGAACCACAGTAAGCATTGATGATGCCTTGTATGAACTGGCTCTTGAAGTAGCTGATCCAGCCATGGACAAAGCTGATCTCTTCCGTGAAGCCATCAAAACCTTTGTGAGAATCCAGTCTGCCAAGCGACTGGCTGCGTTGGGGGGGGGAACTCAACCCGATATGCAAGCCATTCCCCGTCGTCATGGAAATGACCAGCAATGAAAGCTGTTCTGGTTGACACTTCGGTATGGGTTGATCATTTCAGGCATTACAATACTGCGCTGGTAGATCTGTTGTTACTGTCATCTGCTCTGATATCGCCCGGTGTTGAGCTGTGGACACTAGACAAGCGATTAGATGCTTTGGCAGACCGATTTAATATCAAACACATTCCTGTATTGCATTAACTCATCCGCGGAATATCGGGTGTTGTATCAAAACTGAAAAGGCCATCGGATCAGTGATCCAATGGCCTTTTTTAATCAACTCTGGTCGGAGTGAAAGGATTCGAACCTTCGACCCCTGCCTCCCGAAGACAGTGCTCTACCAAGCTGAGCTACACTCCGACACGTTGCATATCATAGCGTTTTAGCTTTGATATGCAAGCAGTTTTTCTGAAGTGATGACTAGGCAGAGAGGCGTCCAATCAGGTTGCGCTGGTCGATTCTGACTTCGGTTAATTCAACCTGAATGCGATCTGTCAGGCGGTACTGAACCTGATCCTTGATCATGATCCAGCCGTGTTCGGCATCACAATTTATTTCTTCTTTAACAGGATGCAGGGTGGAGGCGGGTACAAATACTACAGCACCATTGGCCAGCAGTTTGGCACGTAGGCCACCCCGGTTGATGCTGATGATTTCAGCATCAAAACGTTCGCCGGTTTTTTCTGCCAGAAAACGGGCATACAACCAGTCTTTAACATCCCGCTCGGCCATACGGTTGATTTTACGTGCTGCGGTCAGTTGTTCGGTTAGCACTTCATCCAGTGGATGGGGTGTTTCACCGGCCAGTACCGCTTTGATCAAACGATGATTGATCATGTCACCGTATTTACGGATGGGTGAAGTCCAGGTGGCGTATTGTTGAAAACCCAGTCCAAAGTGAGGGCCGGGTTTTGCAGAAAGTAATGAAAAACCCTGATGTTTACGCAAGCGTGAATCCAACCAGCCGGAAGGCAGGTCATCCAGCGCCAGACGCAGGTGGCGAAAGCCCAGCAGGGTATCCAGGTTTTCCGCACTAAAGGCTTCTTCGTGGTAAGTCAGTCCTTGCTCTTCAATCAGCTTGAGGGCATTAGCGACTTTTTCTGGATCAAATCCCTGATGCACGTTGTAAATGCCCTGACCAATTTTTTCAGCCAAAAAGTCAGCGGCACAAACGTTAGCCAGCAGCATGGCTTCTTCCACAATCTTGTGGGCAACACGGCGTTCTTCCACTTCAATATCGATGATTTTGCCATCAGCATTCAGCACAAAACGGTAATCCGGCTGATCCTTGAAGACCAGTGCATTGTCGTGTCGCCATTGCAGGCGGGCAGCAGTCAGAGCTTGCAGGTGTTTCAGATCCCTAGCCAGTTGTTCGCTGCCCGGTTGCCAGTCACCCTGACCTTCCAGCCAGTCAGAAACCTTCTGGTAATCCAGCTTGGCTTTGGATTCGATCCAACCAGCTGTAAAGCTGGGAGTGCCAGTTAAGGCACCAGCGGCATCCAGTTTTAAGGTGGCAACCAGTGATGGGCGGCGCTGGCCTTCCATCAGGGAGCAGAGGTCATCTGACAGCACCTTGGGCAGCATGGTCACGGTGCGGGCGGGTAGGTAAAGGGTAAAAGCACGAGTTTTGGCTTCGATATCTGCGGCACTGCCTTCAGCCACATAAGCGGTGGGATCAGCAATGGCAATTTTTAATGTCCAGCCGCCGTCCGCATCAGCCTGGATTGCCAGGGCATCATCCATGTCTTTGGTGGTGTCACTGTCGATGGTGAAGAAGTGTTCATTGCTCATATCTTCACGCACCAGACTAGCTGGGTCATTCAGTGCCCAGTCTTCTTCAATCACTGGCTGTTCATGCGGCAGATCATGACGTGCCAGAATCACCCACCAGGGGGCGTAGTGGTCATTGTTTTTGGCAATGAGTTGGGTGATTTCAACAAAAAAACTGTTGTCATTGGGTTTTAACGGATGACGCTCCAGAAAGGCTACCACCCAGTCGCCGTCCTCTAACGAGGCTTCATCCAGCCCTTTAACTGCTTTACCTTTTAAGGGTTGTTTGATGCTGGGATGATCCGGCACGACTGCCAGTTTGCCCTGCACCTTCTGGATGCGACCGATAAAACGGCTGAGGCTGGCTTCGATCAGCTCTTCGGGTTCAGCACTTTCACGCTTTTCGCCTTTTTTGTCGGTTTCTTCATGCAGCTTGGCGCGTACCAGATCACCGTGCAGCACCTGTTTCATATGGGGTGGTGGTACAAAATAACTTTTGCCGTCGTTGGTTTCCAAAAAACCAAAACCCTTGTCGGTGCCTTTGATGCGACCCTCCGCTCGCGGGGTGGATTCTCGCAGCTGGGATTTGAGCTGGGACAGCAGGGAGTTGTTTTTCAGCAGAGCATTTTGCATTTAAAAAACCTGTCGGACGTCAAAGTAAGGGGCACACTATAACCCCTGAAAGGGTGGTTTCAAGCTGGGATAGATAAAAAAATCCACTTTATTTGGTGTCGGGCACCATGTATTGCTGGATCTGCATCTGGCGTATTTCACTGGAGCTGGGTGCCATAAAGTGACCGTACCACACCGGCCAGGTGCCGATTAAAAAACCGGCAATGGCGATGGAGATGCCCAGAGCCTTGTGTTTTTCCTTGAGGTTAAGCCCGATGATCACAATTACTACACCAATAAAGTGCAGAAAAAAAATGCTGGGAGCCATAGACGAGGATTCCTTGTTGTTGTCAGATGCACTTCACAAGTAAACTGGGATTTTACCCTATTCTGCTTTTTCATTTCAGTATTGGAGTCCGTCATGTTGCATCCTCGCAGTTTTTCTCATCAACAGGCTGAAACTCGACTGGCTGCAGTACAACTGACTTCTGGCCCTGAGTGGTTTGCCAATCGTGATCGGGCGGCGGTTTTGCTGGCACAGGCCGCTGATGCTGGGGCTGAACTGGTGGCCTTGCCGGAATTTTTCCCGATGATCAACCCAGATGTTCCTGCCCGCTTTGTGCTGGCAGAAGAAGATGGTGCCGGTCCCATGCAGGATTTTTTGGCAGGACAGGCACAAAAGCTGGGCATCTGGTTGGTGGGTGGTAGCCTGCCGTTAAACAGTTACTGTGCCGATAAACTGACCAATACCTGTTTGGTGTATGGACCCGATGGTGGTCGCGTGGCACGTTATGACAAGATTCATCTGTTTGGTTTTCAGCAGGGTGAAGAGCGCCATGATGAAGCGGCAACTCTAGTGCCGGGTCATCAGCCGGTGACTTTTGATACGCCATTTGGGCGGGTGGGGCTGGGCATCTGTTACGATTTGCGCTTTCCAGAGTTGTTTCGTCAGCTGGATGCGGTGGATCTGCTGGTTCTACCCTCGGCGTTTACCGTGCCGACGGGTCAGGCACACTGGTCGTTGTTGTTGCGTGCACGAGCGGTGGAAAACCTCTGTTATGTGCTGGCTCCTGCTCAGACTGGCATCCATGCCGGAGGCCGTAAAACCTTTGGTCATACGATGCTGATTGATCCCTGGGGCGAGGTGCTGGATTGCCTACCGGAAGGTGAAGGGGTGGTGAGCGGTGTGTTCAGTGCTGCACGTTTGCAGGAGGTTCGCAGCCAGTTACCGGCGCTGGAGCACAGGCGGCTGTGATAAAAGAAGGAGTGCATCAGAAGGATTTTGGTGGCAACCCGTTGCTGATCCATAGTTCCAGTTGTTCCTTCAGCAGTTGCACCCAGGATTGCTCCAAGTCTCGTTCAGCCGTCAACAGCGTTAGATTATTCTGCTCAATGCTCTTTAATAGCAGTTGAACTTTTTCCGGGCGTTGATGCAGCTCACTCCGGTAACAGCGTGCAAAGTTTTTCCAGTCTAGCTCTCCCTTGGTTAACTGGCGCTTTAGACCGCTGCTAGGTGCGGACTGCTGACACCAGTGGTGAACACCCAACTCATCCTGATCCCAGCCATGCGGCCAGAGATTATCAACCAGTATGCGAATACCGTCCTGTTCTTCAGGGGGTGCGTAGATCCATTTGATGGTTAGCTTGTGTTTCATGTTGAGATCTCTGTTCATTTGCCTGACGCTGGCGCTTGTCTCAGTTAGAATAGGCCACTTTTGTTCTATTCCCTCGGGGGTTCTTTTGTCTGTTTCCTTGCCTGACTGGCTGCGTCCACTCACTTCTCTTTCCGATGATGATCGTGAAACAGGTGAAATTCTAGCTGAATGTCACCTGCCGCAGCTAGCGGATGCTTATATGTTTTTATATCGTGCCTGGCAGGATGGGTCAGCTTTGCCGTTGTTGAACGGTTTGTTGGTGCTGAGTGCCATGCAGCGCTTGCACTGGCTGGAGGCCGCTGAAAGCCAAGCCTGGCAAGCCTGTTTTGCCCTGCGTTTGCAGCAGGTTTGTGCCACTCCGACCATCCTGTTGCAACAGCTGACACAGCAGGGGTTAAGCCCCGCCCGATTAAAGCACCTCCAAATGGCAGACCTATCCAACTGGCAAGAGCCATTATCCGGCGAGCAGGGTTTGTTGAATCTTGATTACCTGTTGCGCCATTTACCAGAGCCATTACAGGTGCGTAAAACTCCACTGGGTTATGCATTGGCGGTGCGTTCTTCCAGTTTTGTGATTTACCGTCAGCCGCTGAATGAAAGAGAAAGCCTGCGTCAGCGGTTCTGGCCGGATGTTGAAGCCACCCTGAATGAATATTGGCAGGTGCATTCTGACAAGGATTGCCGCCAGTTGCTTTACTGGCTGGGTGGGCAGGGGCAGCGTTATGCCTGGCAGCTGGATTTTTTATGGCTGCAACAAGCCAGCGAGGAAGATCGTGAAGTCTGGCACAAAGAACTGCCAGAGGGTTATGAAGCCTACGGTGAACTGCTGGAAACCCGTGACCCGGATGCCGGAATGGATGTGGCGGCCTGGGACTGGGTACGGATGGCGGATCTGGCTCTGGCCGGTTATCTGGCCGGTTACCTGACCCAGGCAGAATGGCGCACCTTTGCACTGGTGGCGGTCTGGTTACTGCGTACTCAGTACGACTCCTGGCAGCAACTGGCAGAAAGTTACCGGCTGGGTTACAGCATCTGGCAAACCCAAACCGAATTTAGTCTCAGCCCAGAGCTGGAACAAACCTGGGCGTTGTTGTTTGAATCTCCTTTTTCACCCATACATCAGTTGGACTGGAATGCCCTGTCGCTGGATCATCCGGATTTTCGTGATGCCATCCAACAGTATTCAGCCGGGTTGGATGATCCCTTGTTGCTGGCGTGTCTGGTTGCCAGCCTGCGGGATGATGCCTGCCTGCTGACTGGTCTGGAACCTCAGGGATTACCCGAAAGCCGCAGCAGCGAAGCGCGGGATTACTTGTTTGCTGGGCTGGATATTCACCCTGATGAAACCCTGACATCCACTCTGGCGCGTTTTTGGCAGCCGGGGCG
Source organism: Marinospirillum sp. (assembly GCF_014859565.1). Next base: position 10,305 of record NZ_JACUUA010000110.1, read on the forward strand.
GGTACACCATTATGACCAACTGGCATTAAACAGCCGAACCGGCAAAAAACCCCTGCTGCCAAGCAATCTGGCTGCCGTGCCGGAAGTCTGGGATGCCTGGTTGGAGCAAACCCCCTTGCTGGCGGATCTGGTAAAACATCCTGCTGGTGTAGTGATGGCGGAAAAATACGCCTTTTATCTGGTCAAGGCGCTGGAAACCGGACACTACCCAGAAGGTGAAATCCGGCAGCTGGCACTGGCCTTAAAAGATTTTTTAAGTTGGCACTATGCTGCAGCCTTGCCACTGTTAAAAGCCTGGCAGGGCTGGGATGAAGTGTTAAGCCTGGGCGGGGAAGAAAAACCTCTGCAATCCGAGCTGAACTGGCATCTGCAAGACCCCGGCAGTCTGTTCCGTTTTCTGCCCTGGAAACGACCCCCGGCACGTTTCACTGAACCGGGAAAACCAGTCAGTGAAGCCGATCTGGCGATTATGAATCTGGTTGGTCCGTTAACCGGCATTCACTGGTCCTGGCCGGAAAAACTACCGGCATGGCCGCGAGAAGAATTAAAAAATCTGTTGCAGGATACCCATTTGTTTCAGGATGGTGATGACCTGAAGGACTTCCTGAATCATCTGCTGCATGCCGGTGATCGGCAGGAGTATTTAATTGCCTTTTCACCCTTCACCTTGAATGCCGCACGGCTGGATGTCGAAATCGACACCCATGAGCAGGAAGAAAGGGATGAAGAACAGGAAGCCTATTATCAGCGCCTGTTACGAGTGAAAAGCAACGCGCTGGGTATTAATGATGTGGATCTCACTGCCTGGGATATGGTGCAGCTGGTGGATCTGGCAGTCGCAGGTTACCAGTTGGACTGGCTGAATGATGAAGAGCTGCAGGAATGGCTGGCACGAGTGCGCCAGTTAATCACTGCGGAATACAACGGCTGGGCAGATTTTTCCCGCGCGTTGCTGGCTGGTTACAACTTCTTTATGAATGAAAGCGAAAACCGGGCAGAGCTGCTGGAGATATTCAGCCAGCGCTTACTCAGCCTGCTGATTGCTGTACCACCTCAAGCCGGACTCTGGTACACCCTGGCCTGGCCGGGTGAACGAGCCAGAGACTGGAACCAGGCCGCCACATCACTCAGCACCACCCGGCGAAGGCTGCATTGAAAAAACCAAATGGAAGGAGGTTGGGCATCAACTGCCAAAAGATGACCCCGCCTTATTCATGAGGCTGTGAATCAGCCTCTCCGAACCGCTGTTTGACCCTGCTGCCA
>NZ_JACUUA010000111.1 GCF_014859565.1 Marinospirillum sp.
CTCACGCGGCCAATAAAAAACTCTGCGGCCTATTGACAGAGAGAAGGCTCATAGGTGTTGGGTTTCTGAAAAGCTTAGCGTGTTTCAGAATCAGTAGCATTTTCTTTCATCATTTTGTCAAACTTAGACCACCGCATTCGATGTCCATAAGTTGTTCCACTTGGAAACCATACAACTGATCCATTGGATATTTTTAATGTGCCCAACGTATTTCCGTCGTTTTTTATGATAAACTCTATATCTGATTTACCTAGTGGTCGACTAGGTACGCTAAAAGATACATCATGTGCCATTTTGTTACTCCGGTTAATTAAAAATAAAATTAATTGATAAGAGTTCTTCTGATTTATTGCTAGGCGTAACTATTACCTCATAATCAAACTCAATATCTTCTTTCACCTGCTGTACAACGCTACGAATGCTCTGCTCGTCCCATATCTTGCCTTTCGGTTGGCGCAAGTACATTCGATCAAATGGAAGAATATTTCTCATTGAGGCAAGGTCAATATCGTCGACACTTCTGCAAAATATATTCATATCAAATCCTTGAAATCCAAAATAACTACCAGCCTCCACTTCGCCTTCAAGATCCTGCTCTAGCCAAATGCCGATAGCGTTATCGCATTTACTAGGACATTGAAACTCTAGGAAATTATAATACTTATCCGCAAAATCTGGACCGTCAAAATAAATATCAACAAGATAGCCTTTAATGAATTGTATTTTATCAATTATTCGATTTGATAGCTCTGATTCCGAGACATTCAAATCCAATACGAGATCTTGATTTAATTCATGCCACTTCCTGAAACAAAATCCTCCATCAAAATCCGAATAGCCACAGCTCATAATTTCCTCAATGAGTTTATGGAACACAGATTGATATTGCTTTTTCCAACATTCAAACTTTTCCCAAAAATCTTGCGCTGTCTGATCCATACTTGCCTCTTGTGAACGCTGAAATAGCCAGCAAAGTCTGAAGTGCGGAAGGGCTTTTCGGGTTGATTTCCTCGTTAGAACAACTTTTTCATAAAATTCCCTTAGACCACAGCCTCTACCAAACCCAATCTGCAAGCAGAATTGATAACGACTTAAGCCAACCAAATGACCTACACACGCTTAGGAACTTTTATAACCGTGCCAGTAAGGCATGTAGAATCACGATTACCGGAGAACTGTAAGTTATGAACTGGGCGTTTGGTTCCTTGATGATTCAAAATGTCATAGCCCCACGACAGGCAATGCTCGATGAGTGCGGATTCAATTATTTTAAGTGCCTTGTCAATATCTTGGTTTGGCTTCTTTTCAAATACACCAATCAGTACAACCCGCTGCCCATTTTTCGCGATCTCAACACTTTTCATCAACTTCACGTTGTTCAACTGTTGAGCGATGCGTTTTTTTATGTTTTTTGCTTTTCCGACATATAGTGGCTCGATGGTATCTCCGTAGCGTCTGGCAAAAATATACACACCAGGATCAGCGGGAAAAGTATCAAAATCAGTGGCTGCGTATATCATCCCCTCATCTTCAGCACTAACCAGATCTTTTGGCACGAGCCAGCGAATACTTAACTCCACAACACCCCCTCCCTATGTAGATCAAAATGTACCAAGATAAACGGCAAAGCGTCTTAAATGCGTCACAGAAGCAGTACTGCGCTGACACCTTCAATTTCTCATTATTTTGCTTTCAGGTACGATTAAAAGCTTGCCAGACCCTACAGCCTGACTTTCGTTTCAAATTACCCATTCTTCTAGAAAAAGTCTATTGATCCATCGCATAGGCAAGGGTGTAACGCTGTACACATGACCCCAGCGCGTTTCTGGTTTAGAATGCGATTCCTTGTCAACTCCACTACGCAGATTCCTAGCACCCATGCAGCGCAGCGATTTCCATTTTGATTTAGCCGATGAACTAATTGCCCGTTTTCCTGCCGCCGAGCGCCGTGGCTCTCGCCTGCTGGTGGTGGAGGGTGATGAGGTTCAGCATCGTCAGTTTCCTGATTTGCTGGATTACCTGCGTCCCGGTGATCTGATGGTGTTTAACAATACCCGTGTGATTCCGGCGCGGCTGTTTGGTCAGAAGGAAACCGGCGGCAAGATTGAGGTGTTGATTGAGCGCCCGCTGGATGCTCATCGTGCTCTGGCACATATCCGCTCCAGCAAGTCTCCCAAGGCTGGTGCCAAACTGCTGCTGGAAGGCGGTATTCAGGCGGAATGCACCGGGCGCGAAGGTGCGCTGTTTTGTCTGACTTTTCTGGGTGATACACCCCTGCTGCAACTGCTGGAGCAGCACGGTCATTTGCCTTTGCCTCCTTATATAGATAGAGAAGATCAGCTGGAAGACCGCGAGCGTTACCAGACTGTTTATGCCCAGCGCCCCGGTGCGGTGGCGGCTCCTACTGCGGGTCTGCATTTTGATGATGCGCTGCTGGAACAAATTCGCACCAAAGGTATCGAAACCGCCTTTGTTACTCTGCATGTGGGTGCCGGTACTTTTCAGCCAGTTAAGGTGGATAAGCTGGAAGAACACGTGATGCACAAGGAATGGCTGGAAGTGACACCAGAAGTGGCCGAGCAAGTACAAGCCACTCGCGCCCGTGGTGGTCGAATTATTGCCGTGGGCACCACCAGTGTGCGCTGCCTGGAAACCGCCTGCCGCAGTGGTGAAATGCAGGCATACAGTGGGGATACGGATATTTTTATTTATCCCGGTTATCAGTGGCAGTGTGTGGATCTGCTGATCACCAATTTTCACCTGCCGGAATCCACGCTGCTGATGCTGGTGAGCAGTTTTGCCGGTTATCAGCCAATCATGAAGGCTTACCGTGCTGCGGTGGCCGAGCGTTATCGTTTTTTCAGTTATGGCGATGCCATGTTGCTGTCCCGCACAGCCAATCATCAGGGTTAATCTGAATCATGCGTTCTGAATGTTTTATGCAGTTTGATCTGCTCAAGAGTGATGGCAAAGCCCGCCGTGGTCGCATCACTTTTCCGCGCGGCACCATCGAAACCCCTGCATTTATGCCGGTGGGCACCTACGGCACAGTAAAAGGGATTCTGCCGCGTGATGTGGAAGACCTGGGTGCAGAAATTGTGCTGGGCAACACTTTTCACCTGATGTTAAAACCCGGTACAGAGGTGGTGCAGGCGCATGGTGATTTACACAACTTTATGCAGTGGCAAAAACCGATTCTGACCGATTCCGGCGGTTTTCAGGTGTTTTCTCTGGGTGAACTGCGCAAGATCACCGAAGAAGGTGTGCATTTTCGTTCACCGCATGATGGCTCCAAGGTGTTTATGGGGCCAGAAGAATCCATGCAGGTACAACGTGAGCTGGGTTCAGACATCGTGATGATTTTTGATGAATGCACCCCCTACCCAGCCACCTTTTCTGAAGCGGAAAAATCCATGGAATTGTCTTTACGCTGGGCGAAGCGTTCACGTATTGCCCACGGTGATAGCCCTTCTGCCTTGTTTGGCATTATTCAGGGCGGTATGTACCCGGATTTACGCAAGCGTTCACTGGATGGCCTGCTGGAAATCGACTTTGACGGTATGGCCATTGGTGGCCTGTCGGTGGGTGAACCCAAGGAAGAAATGATCAAAACCCTGGATTACCTGCCAGCGCTGATGCCAGCCGATAAACCCCGTTACCTGATGGGTGTGGGTAAACCCGAGGATCTGGTGGAAGCAGTGCGTCGGGGTGTGGATATGTTTGATTGCGTGATGCCCACCCGCAATGCCCGTAATGGTCACTTTTTTACCGATGAAGGTGTGGTGAAAATCCGCAATGCCAAATACAAAAAAGACACCGGCCCGATAGAAGAAGGCTGTGATTGTCATGCCTGCCAGAATTTCTCGCGCAGTTACCTGCATCACCTGGATCGCAGCGGTGAAATGCTGGGTGCCATGCTGGGCACCATCCACAACCTGCGCCACTACCAAAGGCTGATGGCCGGTTTGCGTCAGGCGATAGAAGCAGGTAAATTGACGTGTTTTGTGGACGAATTCTATGCGCGGCGGGGACTGCCAACGCCAGTCATGGCGTAACAGAAAACACTGATCATACAAACGTAAACTTTTAAGCTTTAAATTAACCTCAACAACCTAGGAGCCCTCAATGGACTTTTTTATCTCTGCTGCCCACGCCAGCGGTGGCGGTGCCAGCCCCATCTCCAGCATTCTGATGCTGGTGGGTTTTGTCGCCATTTTTTACTTCATGCTGATTCGCCCACAGCAGAAGCGCGCCAAAGAACACAAAAACCTGCTGTCTGATCTGGCAAAGGGTGATGAAGTCACTCTGGCTGGCGGTATGCTGGGTCGTGTGACCAAAGTCACTGATGAGTTTCTGGTGCTGGAAATTGCCCAGGACGTTTCCATCAAGGTGCAGAAAGCCGCCGTAACCGCCGTACTGCCAAAAGGCACACTCAAAGCAGTGGACGCCGAGTAATTCCGTTTTTAACTACTGACCTGACAAGGCTGCCATGCTGAACCGTTATCCACTCTGGAAAAACCTGCTGATTTTGCTGGTCATCGGCATCGGGGCAATTTATGCCCTGCCTAATATTTACCCGGAAGATCCAGCGGTACAAATCTCCGGCTCGCGCAGCTCCATCGTCATTACCGAACGCGAACTGAACCGTGCTGAACAGGCATTACAGAGCGCCGGTATTAGGGTGCTGCAATCCAGTCTGGAGAACAACACGGTGTTGTTTCGCCTGGCAGATGTTGAGCAGCAGCTGGCCGCCAGAGAGGCAATCCAGCAGACCCTGGGTGATGGTTTTGTGGTGGCATTAAATCAGGCTGCTACTACTCCTGAGTGGTTAACCAACCTGGGTGCACGCAGTGTAAACCTGGGGCTGGATTTGCGTGGTGGTGTGCACTTTTTGATGGAAGTGGACATGGACGCCGCGCTGAAACAGCAGCTGGAAGTAACGGCCAGCGAAGTACGCGCAACCCTGCGTACCGAGCGGGTTCGCTTTCGTCAGGTCAGTGTTGAAGATGGACAACTGCAGATTCGACTGGCTTCCGCAGATCAATTGCCGGATGCCCGCCGACTGCTGCAGCGTAATCTGAGTGACTATGTTTTTACTGAAGATGCTGATGCCGGACAGCTGATACTCAGCATGTCTGAGCAGGCCATCCGTGATCTGGAAGACTACGCCGTGGATCAGAACCTGATCACCCTGCGTAATCGCGTCAACGAACTGGGTGTGGCCGAGCCGCTGGTACAGCGCTCCGGTCGTAACCGCATAGTGGTGGAGCTGCCTGGTGTACAGGATACCGCTGCAGCCAAGCGGGTACTGGGTGCCACCGCCAATCTGGAATTCCGTCTGGAGGCTCGCCGTAACGCTGATCCTCTGGATACCGAAGATTTTACCTTCCGTGATCAGCCGGGCCGTAACGCCCTGCTGGAGCGGGATATCATCACCACCGGCAGTAATGTCGCCAATGCCAGCCTGGGGTTTGATGAAAACAACCGTGCGCAGGTGGATATTCGCCTGAATGGTCAGGGTGGTCGTTTAATGAGTCAGGCTACCCGCCACAATGTGGGTCGCAGCATGGCCGTGGTATTTATTGAATACAAAACCCGCACTCGCATTGAGCGTCAGGACGGTGAGCGGGTGGAAGTCCGTGAGCCTTATACCGAACAGGGTATTATTTCTCTTGCCACCATCCAGAGTGAGCTGGGTTCCAGCTTTCGTATTACGGGTGTAGGCAGTGTGCAGGAAGCCTCTGAACTGGCGCTGCTGCTGCGTGCCGGTGCACTGGCCGCACCGATTTATTTTGTTGAAGAACGCACCATCGGCCCAAGCCTGGGCGCAAAAAATATTGAACAGGGCATCATGTCGATCCAGATCGGTCTGGCATTGGTAGTGTTGTTTATGCTGCTTTGGTATCGCACCTTTGGTGTTTTTGCCTGTGTGGCACTCACCACCAACTTGATTCTGCTGGTGGCGCTGCTCTCTGCGTTGGGTGCCACCCTAACCCTGCCGGGTATTGCCGGTATTGTATTAACCTTGGGTATGGCGGTGGATGCTAACGTGTTGATTAACGCCAGGATCAAAGAGGAAATGTATCATCGAGGTATGTCTCCTCAGAATGCCATTCATGCCGGTTATGAAAAAGCCTTCTCGACCATTCTGGATGCCAACATCACCACTCTCCTTGTTGCGGTTATTTTGTTCTCCATTGGCACCGGGCCGGTGAAGGGTTTTGCGGTTACCCTGTCGCTGGGTCTGTTGACCTCCATGTTCACCGCCATCATGGTGACTCGGATGCAGGTTAACTGGGTGTATGGTGGTCGTCGCATTGAACGTCTTTCGTTATAGGTCAGGAGCAGAACATGTCTAAAGCATTAACTCACAAAATGCTGAATATCAATATTGATTTCATGCGCCTGCGCCGCCTGGCCTTTGGTCTTTCTGTCGTGTTGCTGCTGGTGTCCGTGGTTTCTCTGGCAACCCAGGGTTTACGTCTGGGTCTGGATTTCACCGGGGGTACTCTGGTGGAATTACATTATGATCAGGTGCCGGAACTGGAAGCCGTTCGCAACCAACTGGAAGCAGGTGGTTATGAGCAGTTTATAGTGCAGAACTTCGGCAGCTCCAGAGATGTGCTGGTACGTCTGAATCAGGGTTTTTCTCCTGATGTGGGTGATCAGGTACGCAGCCTGCTGGCCGGTGGTGACGCCGGGGTTGAGCTAAAACGTGCCGAGTTTGTCGGTGCCCAGGTGGGTGAAGAGCTGCGCGATCAGGGCGGGCTGGGTATGCTGGTGGCACTGATCTGTGTGATGATTTATGTAGCCTTTCGTTTCCAGTATAAGTTTGCACTGGGTTCGGTGTTGGCTCTGGCACACGACGTGATCCTGCTGCTGGGCTTTTTCTCGCTGTTCCGTATCGACTTTGACCTGACTGTACTGGCAGCTTTGCTGGCGGTGATTGGTTATTCACTGAATGACACTATTGTGGTGTTTGACCGTATCCGTGAAAACTTCCGTACCGTACGGGAGGGTTCACCTAAAGAACTGATCAACCTGTCGATCAACCAGACTCTGATCCGTACCACCATCACCTCTTTAACTACGCTGCTGGTGCTGTTCGCCCTGCTGATTTTTGGTGGTGCCATGATCCACAACTTTGCACTGGCATTAATTGTGGGTGTACTGATCGGCACCTACTCCTCCATTTATGTGGCGGGCACCCTGCTGCTGAACCTCAAGATTACTCGTGAGGATCTGGCAATTCCGGTAAAAGAAGGTGTGCTGGAAGAAGACGGTCGTCCCTGACTGCAGGGTCGCTAATGGCAGAGGCAACAATACCCACAACAACGGAAGCACCCATCAGGTTCATCCAGTCCGAGAATGAGCCTTGCTTAAAACGCAGCGGGAACTGATCCATGTTATTTTTTGATCAAGCGATCCACGGCTCGCTGTGCCGCGACAAAAGCAAAAGTACCTGTCACAAAGCTGGCCGAACCAAAACCACTGGCACAGTCCAGCTTTAATGCCTCACCGGGTTCTGGTTTCTGACAGGCCACACTGCCATCCGCCTGCGGATAAACCAGTTGTTCGGTAGAATAAACACACTCCACCTCAAAACGGCGTTTGGGATTGCGGGTAAACCCATAATCCCGGCGCAGCAGATTTCGCACCTTGGCCAGCAGCGGATCCTGTGTGGTGCGTGCCAGATCTGCGGTGGTCACTAAGCGTGGATCCACCTGCCCACCCGCACCACCCACTACCACCAGCCGTACCTTGTTACGGCGACACCAGTGGATGATGGCTGCTTTCACCGGCACCGTATCTGTTGCATCAATCACCACATCAAAACCCTGTCCCAGCTCTTCGGCCAGATTTTTTTCTGTGATAAAACAGCTGCGTGCTTGGATATCGGCTTCCGGGTTAATCTGCAACAGGCGCTCCGCCATTACCTCCACCTTGGATCGACCCACAGTTGAATCCAGTGCATGAAGCTGCCGATTGATATTGCTGGTGCAAACATCATCCAGATCATACAGGGCGATACCACCTACACCGGTTCTAACCAGAGCCTCGGCTACCCAACTGCCAACACCACCAATACCAATCACCGCCACACGGGCAGCAGCCAGTTTTTCCAGCCCGGACCGGCCATACAAACGGGCAACACCACCAAAGCGGAACAAGTAAGCTTGTGATAAAGGTGCAGCACTCAAGATAAAAGATCCTTAAAATCAAGTGATTGATGCTCATTGTACAATATTCAAAGCCTTCAATCCGACAATTTCGCAGCCGCAGCGAAAACCCTGCCCAACGCCGATCTAGAAGTACTCAAGACCCGCTTCATGAATCTTGGTATCCTGGAAGCCGATGCATTCCATTATTAACCCGAGCTTGTCGCTTTCTGGGTGCCTCCTACAACAAAAAACTGCATACTTGTTTGCTTGTCCCAACTCCTGAGATCAGACATGTATAGATTACTCGCCACCCTTTTACTGACCCTGCTGCTGTCTGCCCCTGCTATTGCCACAGAGCTACCAAAACCTGAAGGGGCTGTACTGCTTAGCGTCAGCGGTAAAATCCGCTTCACCAACCAAGATGACACCGCTGTTTTTGACCTGGTTATGCTGGAATCCCTGCAGCAGAAAACCACTCGCACTCGCACTCCTTGGAGTGAAGACATCGACAGTTACACCGGCCCGCTGGGACGAGCACTGATTCAGGCTGTTGGTGCAGAACAAGCCAGCATGATGAAAATCACCGCCTTGAACGACTTCAGTGCAGAAGTTCCGGTCAGTGATTTCATGAATTATGACGTGATTTTTGCCTTGCAAAAGAATGAACGTTATCTGCGCATCCGTGATCGCGGCCCGTTATTCACCGTCTATCCATTTGATGCCCATCCAGAGCTCCAGACTGCAATGCATTACAATCGATCCGTCTGGCAAGTCAAAGCGATCGAATTCTACTGAAGGTTTCCGTGTCCAGTTCTCCAGATAGGTCTACGATCCACAAACAGCTGCGCCTCTGGTTATTACCCTTAATTGCCGGGCTATTCCTGATTGCTGCTTTAACCCTGTTATTCACACTGCAGAACCGGGAGCAAAAGTTCAAAACAGCAGAACGTGATGATGCGCTATGGGCAGCCTACCAACTGGATCGTGAAAACCTCCGGTTCAACAGCCTGCTTAACCAGCACCGTATCAATCCGGATAAAGTTCACTGGCAGGAAGTCGAACTGCGTTTTGAGATACTTTACAGTCGGCTCAACCTGCTGCAACAAGGGCAGTTTGCACGGGTTTTTGGTGCAGAAAATTACTCCTCGGAGCGTACCCAGCAAGCCATTCAGCTAATCGAAACCATGGATGACTACTTTATCCAGCAGCAAGCTCAAACCCCGGAGGGAATGATGCAGCTGCTGACACTCTCCCAGCAACTGCAACAACTGACCGACCCACTGGTGACCCATATGAAGGGAACCAGTACCCGCCTGACCACCGAACATCGCCAGCAGTTGCAGCAGTTATACCAGTATCTAGGCGGCCTGGTACTACTGCTGACCCTGACCATGAGCCTGATTATTCTGTTGTTGATCCGAAAAATGCTGGAGGCGCGCAAGGCACAACAGCAGGCGCAATTTATGGCAAAAGAGCTGAAAAAAACCGCACAACTGGCCGAGCAGGCCAGTCTTGCCAAATCAAATTTTCTTGCCACCATGAGCCACGAAATTCGTACACCCATGAATGGCGTACTGGGTGTTACCGACTTGTTGCGGGAAACACCACTGACCCGTGAACAACACAAATACACCGATGCCATTTATAACAGTGCGGATGCACTGCTGAAGTTACTGAATGATCTGCTGGATATTTCCCGTCTGGAAGCTGGCAAACTGCTGCTTCACCCTAGCGAGGTGCAGCTTGGACAACTCCTGCAGGAGATCATGGATTTTTTTGCAGCCAGCCTTGGAGAAAAGCCAGTGGTTGTCAGCTGGACACTAGACCCACAAGCTAATAACACCTATCAGATGGATGCAGGTCGCCTCAGACAGGTTCTGCTAAACCTGCTGGGTAATGCATTAAAGTTCACCGAGCAAGGTCGAGTGGAGCTGCTGGTCACCCAGCAGCCCCAGGGATTGAGGTTTGAGGTACACGATACTGGCCCTGGAATAAAACCCGAAGCCCAGCAACAATTATTTGAGATGTTCACCCAAGCCGACAGCAGCATTTCCCGCCGTTATGGGGGTGCCGGACTGGGGCTGTCCATCTGCAAACACATCGTTGAACAGATGCAGGGTGAAATTGGTGTCAGCAGCCAACCCGGTGTGGGCAGCTGCTTTTATTTCACCCTGCCGCTACAACCTCTGGCAACGGCCTGATGCTCACTGGGTATTGTATTCCGACCAGACGCTCTGCTGCTGCGTTTTTACGTCAAAACTCAGCACCTGATAAGCATCAACCCGCCCGGTTTCCATACCGGGTGAGCCATGCGGCATACCCGGCACGGCCAGCCCGGTGATCTTAGGGCGCTCACTGAGCAGCCGTTTGATATCCGCAGCAGGTACATGCCCCTCGATCAGATAACCCTCAATCACCGCGGTATGGCAGGATGCCAGTTGGGGTGGCATGCCCAGCTCCTGCTTTTTGCGATTCAGGTGAATCAAATCCACCGCCTCTACCTGAATGCCAGCCTCCCGGATGTGATCAATCCAGTCATTGCAGCAACCACAGCTTTCCGACTTATAAACCGTCATGGTCTGCGCCAGCAGGGTGCCAGAAAATCCCAGCAATACCGCTGAGAGGCCTACTTGAAGCCAAGTTTTTTTAATGGACATGCAGCACCTCCTTAGTTCATTTTTTTTCCAAACAGGTACTTGATCAGTGCGGCAATACTCAGCACAACCAGCAGTAACAGACTGAAGCCCACCAGCGGCATCAACCAGCCCATCATGGCACCACCTTCCTGCATTGAATTCATCATCATATCGACCTCCTCACTTCACCAGAATACTGGCCATCATGCCCAGCTCTTCGTGTTCAATGATGTGGCAGTGAAACATCCACTCTCCCGGCTGTTCAAACACCAGCCGGATTTTTTGGCGCTGGTTTGGCTTCATGTTGATGGTATCCTGCCAGCTGCGGTAAGCCGGGGGTTGCCAGTTGCCAGTTGCGTCCTGTACTGCCACTACCTGAAACTGGGTGCCGTGTACGTGGAAGGGATGATCCATATGGGATTTGTTAAATACCTCCCACTCCTCCACCTGCCCGACTCGGCCTTCAAACATCACCCGTCCAGGTTGGAAGGTTTCGCCATTGATCATAAAACGGATGGGAGGGCGGCCAGCCATCATCATGCCACCACCCATCATGCTGTGATCACCACCCATCATGCTGTGATCACCACCCATCATGCTGTGATCACCACCCATCAT
>NZ_JACUUA010000402.1 GCF_014859565.1 Marinospirillum sp.
CCAGAATGAGTGTTCACGATGGGGCAGAATATGCAGCGGGCGCGTGGATTGAAACTATTCAGCCTGTTGTTGCTGGTCGCCTGCGGGTTTTGCCGAAGGCTGTATCTGCCCGAGCGGCTGATGACTGGGCACCACCACCAAACTGCCGCACGCCAGTCTGGGCATCTTTCAGGGTGCCGGAAAGCTGGTGACCATCGCCGGTGAGTGTTACCTTTAACTTCATGTCTGACACGGATTCACCCTTATGATGGCTTTACGTTTGGCGGCACTGGGCTTTTTTGTGTTTCTGCTGGGGCTTTTACACTTCGGCGGTGGCGTTGCGCTGGCAGGATTGGGAATTGCTGCGCTGGCAGCCGCAATCAACGTGATCGCCATTGCTCGCCTGATCCTTTAGTGCGTTGCGTTAGCCTTTCTGCTGTTGATGGCTTCCAACGCCCTGCGCTTGATGTCGCGTCCCCGCTGGCGCGTGGATTGAAACTGGCCTTAGGCATCGGTAACGTTGATATGCAATACGAGCTGTTGCAAGGCAAGCTGGATGATTGATTGAAAGCAAAGGAGGAAGGGCGGCGGCAGGAGTCGAACCTGCATAATACGAACTCGAAAGGATCGTAACCTTTCCGGTAGGAAACACCGCCCTCACACCCAGTATAGGAGACGGCCCCCATGGCCGGATCAAGCATCAGCATCACTATAGACGACCAAAGCCTGATGGATGTACTCAACTAGGTCATCGCCAAAACCACCAACCTGCAACCCGCCTTTGCAGACATCGGTGAGTATCTAGATTTAGCCAGCTGGCGGCTGTGGCCTTTGATGGCTTGGGTGACTGCGGACAGCTCTGCCTAGGCGTTTCCTTCAGGGTCAACCCGATCCCTAAACCGCTGATGGGTGGATGCCACCAGCATTTCGCCAATCGATTTGTATGCAGGCTCTAGGTTGTCACTGCCTGCCTGTGCCTCTTGCAGGGCTTGGATAACGGCATCAGAGCCTATGTTGATTTCAATCATGACTGTTTACTTCTACAATGAAAGCTGGTCTGTCGATCGGTATGGCTACCGACCCCTTCGCTTCGGCGTTGATGAGGGCTAGCGTGGGTGCCTCCCACGCGGCAGACCTCATCTCACCTTTACTGCATCCGACGGCGGATTATCTGTCTTAACCCGGAACAGCGTCAGAAAGTAATTCTTCTTGTCATCAGCCGTTTTCTTTAATGCCGCCCAGTAAATCACATTATCCAGCGTAATATAGATCAGGCGCTCACTGCGGTCTGGCACTTGATAAACCGTACCATCATCCAGCAACTGCTGTATCCGGCGATGATCCTGCTGGCCAACCTCGTGGTGTTTGATCAGATGCGCTGCCACCAGAAACTTTATGTTCTCGCGTGCCAATGAATTGTCAAAGGTTTTCAGCCGGTTTTGATGCCTGCTGAGGTTTGGGTGACTTCACCAAGCGTAAAGCCCCAAATGAAGAAACCCTACTCAGTGGCAGGGCTTGGTGCAGCTAGGCAATTAGAAAAATATTTTAACTGTTGCTGCTACTGCGGCAATCAAGCCACCGCTGATAGCAATGGGATACCAGAAGGATTCTTTCTGAATTTTCATGGTTTCAGCCATCAGCTTGGCAATTTCAGCCTCAGTTTTTTGAAACTTCAGGGCTTCATCTTTGGTCATTTCGCCCATCTTCTTACTCCTGATCCAAGGTTTCCGCCTAGGGCACTTATTACCCACAAACCCATTGCGGCATCAACTGATTTGATTATAGGAGCCACTATGGCTGGCATCAAGAAAGGGCTGGCTGTGTATCACCGTAAAAGTGACAGCAGGCCATAGATCAGTGATGGTCGCCAGCTTGCCGCAAACTTAAGGAAGCTCTGATTAACTCCCTCAAAGTTTGAGATAATGGTGGCATAGCCAGCCAC
>NZ_JACUUA010000403.1 GCF_014859565.1 Marinospirillum sp.
TAAGCGTTACTGCCCTGCATTTGGGCGCTTATTTTCGTTATTCTACCTTAGATGCACCAGAAACGTCCACCAATCGCGGTGGAAAAATCCTGACCAGGCCACTGATACCCTGAAAATCGGCTACAACCCAGACCGCTTCAAAAGGATGCCTATCTGGCAGGTGGATCAGCTCCAGTCGCTGCAGAAAATCTTGCCGGGTCCACAAGGGGTTCATATTACGAATCACCAGCCAGACTTTCTGTGAATGGTAGTTTTTCTGCGCCTTGTTACCCAGAATACGGTTCAACGCGGTCAGCAAACGTTCATCCGATTTGGTCGAGTTCAACTCATGCAGATAGTGCCAGGTTTTATCCCCCAGATCACGACCCAGCAGCAACATGGCCTCGGCTTCACTGCCATATAGATGAGCTATCTCCAGATCCAGGCGATCCCGCCCTAGATAACAGGACACGTCCGGCTTAATAGGTTCGTTGTGCCAGATATGCCGGATTTGCACATCAAAACACTCTTCATACAACCGCATGAATAAACGAGCCGCCTCATGCTCCAGACGCAGTTTTTCCCGCTCCGAATCACTTCTCGGGCGACCGTCCTGACTGAAGTTGAGATCCGAGGTCATGGCGCATTCCGGGTTATTTCAGATCCAGCACATCCTGCATGTCATACAGACCTGCAGATCGCCCTTGCAGCCAGCCCGCAGCACGCACTGCACCCTTGGCAAAAGTCATACGGCTGGATGCCTTATGGGTAATTTCCACTCGCTCCCCTTCCGTACCAAACACCACTGTGTGATCACCTACCACATCACCCACCCGCATGGTGGCAAAACCGATGGTTTCACGCTTACGGGCACCGGTCTGACCTTCACGTCCATAAACGGCCACTTCTTTCAGGTTACGACCCAATGCGCGCGCCACTGCTTCACCCATGCCCAGCGCCGTCCCGGAAGGAGCATCCACCTTGTGGCGGTGGTGTGCTTCCACTATTTCCACATCATAGTCATCACCCAGTGCCGCTGCTGCAAGTTCCAACAGTCGGAAACAGACATTCACACCCACACTCATGTTGGGGGCAAACACCAGCGGAATTTTTTCAGCAGCGCGAGCCAGCTCAATCTTTTCACTGTCATTCAAACCGGTTGTACCGACCACCAGCGCCTTGCCATGAGCACTGCAGAAAGCAGCACTCTTGAGGGTGACGGCAGGGGTGGTGAAGTCGATCAACAGATCAAAATCCGCCGCCTCCAGCGAACCACTGGTCTTGATGCCCAGCTTACCCAGACCTGCCAGCTCTCCCAGATCCACACCGACCAGACTGGAGTCCGGCTCTACAATACCGGCAGCCAGCTGCACATCCGGATTATCCTGCACCGCTTGAATCAGCGTGCGCCCCATGCGCCCACCGGCACCCATGATTGCAACCTTGATCATTTCGATCCTCACAGAATTTTACAAAGAAATAATATCTGCCATTATACTGGAACCGGCAGCCACTGAGTTAACAAGGACTTGGCTAATTGGCAAGTGTGAACCAGATCACATTTATTAACAGTGGTTTTGCTAAGATGGCTTTCTTTATAGTTTTTTTCCCGCAGAGGTTACTGCATGTCCTCCGATGCCAGCTCCAATCCAAGTTATGAGCGTATCCGCCGCCTTAACGCCATAGGTATTGCACTGTCTGCCCAGCGTGACCAGAGTCAGCTGCTGGAATTGATTCTTGTCAGTGCGCGCGAATTGACCCAGGCGGATGCAGGCACACTGTATATGGTGGAGCCTGACAGTCAGTCCCTGCGTTTCGTAATGGTGCAAAATGACAAGCTGAATATTCACCTTGGTGGTAGTGGCGCACCTGTTGGTGACAACTTCCCGCTGATTCCGCTCCACCTGCCGGATGGATCACCCAATGAACGGAT
>NZ_JACUUA010000112.1 GCF_014859565.1 Marinospirillum sp.
CCAATCAGGCGCTCGGCAGAAGCACGGCGCAGGTTGAGATCGGATGAATAGAGGTCAATCAATGCCAGTGCGCTGCGCAGTTGATTACGCAGCGGGTTGTTGATGCTGATGCGACTCAGATCACGACGATTGATGGCTCCAAGTGCCTCGCCACTCAGGGCATCACTCACCAGCAGATCACGACCACTGGTGCCTTCCACCAACACAAAACGGCCACTGCGTTCACGCTGCAGGTTACCTTCCAGCAAGGCCGACAGCCAGTTGCGGGCACGCGGATCTTCACTGGCAACTATTTGCAGGATGGCGCTACCCTTGTCCTGAAAAGACGCCACATCCAGCGCTTCCAGCAACTGCTGGGCTTGGGTTTCCGGCTCGGCTGCTGGTGGCTGGACTGCTTCGGCCTGAGCCAGCGGCAACCAGAGCAACAGCAGAAGCATGAGCAACAGGGGCATAGGGTTTCCTTTTTTCAGGTCGATGTTGGAGTGGACGGCGAGGTTGGCCGCCACTCCAGCTGTTAGTGACTAAACAGTGATTATTGACCCAGAGCGGCGCGGGCTTCTTCAGCAGCGGTGCTGCCACCACAACGCTTGGTTTTGGTATTGAAGTTGCCGCAGTTAACAGGGGCACGCCAGTCGGACATCAGATCACGAGAGCCAGGCAGGAAGTCAGACCAGGCATCACCAGGTACAGTACCGGGTGTTTGCCAGACCACTTCAAACTGACCATCGGCCTGAATTTCACCAATCAATACTGGTTTGGTGATGTGATGGTTAGGCAACATTTCTGCTACACCACCTGTCAGGTTGGGTACTTTCAGGCCGTGAATGGCCGTGCGTACCTTGTCCACATCGGTGGTACCGGCTTTTTCAACAGCCTTCACCCAGAGTTTAAAACCGATGTAATGAGCTTCCATCGGGTCATTGGTCACAGCAGCGGTATCACCCTTGTAAGCCTGCCAGGCATCAATAAAGGCGTGGTTTTCGTCGGTGTTCACACTCATAAAATAGTTCCAGGCGGCCAGATGTCCCACCAGCGGGGAGGTATCCAGACCAGAAAGTTCCTGTTCACCCACGGAGAAGGCGATGACCGGGATGTCACCGGCATCTATGCCCTGGTTACCCAGTTCACGGTAGAAGGGTACGTTGGCATCACCGTTGATGGTGGAAACCACGGCAGTCTTCTTGCCCTGGCTGCCGAAGCGACGGATTTCAGCCACAATGTTCTGCCAGTCGGAATGACCGAAGGGGGTGTAGTTGATCATGATGTCGCTGGCGGCCACACCGTGCACGTCCTTCAGGTAGGCTTCCAGAATGCGGTTGGTGGTACGCGGATACACATAGTCGGTTCCGGCCAGTACCCAGCGCTCCACACCCAGTTCATTCTTCAGGTAATCCACCGCGGGAATGGCTTGCTGGTTCGGTGCTGCACCGGTGTAGAAGACGTTTTTAGAGGACTCTTCACCTTCGTACTGTACCGGGTAAAACAGCAGGCCGTTCAGCTCTTCAAACACCGGCAACACCGCCTTGCGGGATACTGAAGTCCAGTTGCCGAACACCACATCCACACGGTGTTGCGCCAGCAGTTCACGGGCGCGCTCGGCAAATAACGGCCAGTTGGAGGCAGGGTCAACCACCACGGCTTCCAGCGGACGACCCAGCAGGCCACCTTTGGCGTTCTGTTCGGCCACCAGCATTTCGATGGTGTCTTTTAAAACGGATTCACTGATCGCCATGGTGCCAGACAGGGAATGCAGTACACCCACCTTGATCGGTTGCTGGGCGGTGGCACTGAGACTGGTCATGCCCAGCAGCACACCGACACCGGCGGCCAGGGCGAAGCTTTTGCTGCCTGACTTGATTTTTTTAAGAATCTGCATCGTTTTAACTCCAAATTCAGCTGTTTTTGAGTGGTTCCGGCGATTCACTGTCACTGGCTTCCTGATGCCTGGCTCTTGCTTCCTGCAACATGTGTATTGTTATTTTTCTGACTTCATCCCGGCTGACGGCAATGTGGGCAGTCATCAACCTCTGGGCATGATCGATACGGCGATGCTCGATGGCTTCGAGAATCGCACCATGTTCTTCGTAGGTGGCGGCAATGCGATATCCCTTGGTGAAATCCAGCCGCCGGATGATGTGGATGCGTTCACTGATGTCACGATGGATGCGTGCCATCTCGCGGTTGCCTGCGGCCTCCACAATGCAGGAATGAAACTCCCGGTCCTGCTCGCTGAGGCTGATGTCTCCAACCCGCTGCGCTTCCGGCACCAGCCAGAAATCCCGCAGTTCCTGCAACAGCGGCGGTGTTTCCGTCATGTTGCAAAGGCGTTCGATGGCAGCGGTTTCCAGCAGGATACGAACATCGTAAAGTTCCTCAAACACCTTGAAATCAAAGGGTTTGATCTGCCAGCCACTGCGAAAATGCACCTCCACATAGTGTTCCCGCCGCAAGCGGTAGAGGGCTTCACGCACCGGTGTGCGACTGGCCTCAAAGCGCTCGGCAATCTCCGCTTCACTGAAATAATCCCCCGGCAGCAACTGAAAATTGAAAATCATTTCCTTGATCTGGCCATAGATGCGATCAGCCAGATTTTCACGTCGCTGGTTTTTCGGGTTCTTGTTCAGGAAGTTGGCCGGACTCATGCGCTGACCTCTTCGGTGGCATCTTCCTTCGCAATGATCGCCAGCAGCTCACCGGCTCGCACTGCCTTGCCGGGTGTGCAACTGAAGCCTTCCAGCAGACCCGCCACCGGAGCCTTGATCGCCACTTCCATTTTCATGGCTTCCAGCACCAGCAGTGTGTCCCCGGCTTTTACTTCACTGCCCGGCTCCACCAGCAGTTTCCAGACGTTACCGGCAATTTCCGCCGTCACCGGGGTTTTACTGGCATCCAGCCCTTCACCTGTATCCGGTGTTTCCGCCTGAGTGATGGCCGGAGGTGCTATGTCTTCCGCACTCCAGCGGCTGATTTCTTCCCCAAAAGCCTGTTGCTGGCGGTTGCGGAATTCACCGATGCTGTCGGCTTCGTCTTCGAGGAATTGCAGGTACTGCGCGACATCAAACACTTCTTGTTCGATACGGCACTGGAAACGTCCGTGGCGAAAGTCTTCCCGCAGCACATCCAGCTCTTCTTCCGTAACCGGGTAAAAACACACCTGATCAAAGAAGCGCAACAACCAAGGAGCATCCGGCGCAAACTGACGGTTTTTCAGCCAGGTGTTCCAGATCGGCAGGGTGCGCCCCACCAGCTGATAACCTCCGGGGGAATCCATGCCGTAGATGCACATGTACATGCCACCGATGCCCACGGTGCCTTCAGCGGTATGGGTACGGGCCGGGTTGTATTTGGAACTCAGCAGGCGATGGCGTGGATCAACCGGCACCGCACAGGGTGCACCCAGATACACATCCCCCAGCCCCAGCACCAGATAACGGGCGTTGTAGAGGGTGTCCTGCACCTGCTCACGGCTGACACCATTAATACGGCTGATAAAATCCACGTTGTTCGGCAACCAGGGCGCCTGATCCCGCACGGTTTCGCGGTAACGCTGCACGGCATCCAGGGTGGCACTGTCTTCAAAAGCCATTGGTAGGTGCAAAACACGGGTGGGCATTTTCACTTGGGACGGGTCGACCAGGGTGTCTTCCAGTTGCAGCAAGCGCTGCAGCAGTTGTTGCTGGTGCAGCTGTTGACCGTTATAACGGATTTGCAGCGAACGCACACCCGGCGCTAGTTCCAGCACTCCCGGAATCGCTCGGTCTTTCAAAGCATTCATCAGCAGGTGCACACGAATACGGGTGGTCAGATCCAGCAGGTTTTCGCCGTATTCCATCAGGATGTAACCATCACCGGCCTGACGATAAACCACCTGCGGACGCTCATCCGTGGCAGGCAGCGTGGCCAGCACACAAGGGGAAGCCGCTGCTGCACTGATATTAAAAGTGGCTATATCCGTTTTTTCAGCAATCAGGCTGGCATCCAGTGGCGGTAATTCGCGCAAGGCGGATGGCAGGGGTTGCAGGGTGTTGATGGCCTGATCCCAGGCTTGTTCCAGCGCCACTGCTGCATCAAAAGTCATCGGCACAAAACGGATGGTGTCACCGGGTTTCACCTGCCCCACCTTCCAGAGTTCGGCACGGGCAATGGTGACCGGACAGACAAATCCACCCAGGCTGGGGCCGTCTTTCATCAGGATCACCGGACTGTCGCCGGTAAAATTCACCGCACCAATAGCGTATTCACAATCATGCACATTGGAGGGATGCAAACCAGCTTCACCACCATCGGTGCGTGCCCAGTCCAGCACCGGACCCACCAGACGCACCCCCAGTCGGTTGGCGTTGTAATGCACTTCCCAGTCGGTGGCAAAAAAGGTTTCCATGGATGCTTGGGTGAAAAAGTCCGGTGCACCGTGCGGGCCGACCAGCACACCGATTTGCCACTGCTGACCGTAAGCAGGAACCAGCTCTGCCGGTGCCTGACCGGGTGCAGTCAGTGTTGAGGTTTCCGGCAGCAGCTCCAGCAGATCACCAGCACGCAAGGTACGACCGCAAAAACCACCAAACTGCCCCAGTGCAAAGGTGGAGCGACTGCCGAGGTAAAGTGGTACATCCAACCCGCCACGAATCGCCAGATAAGCCCGGCAACCACTTTTTGCCTGCCCTAGGTTCAGCACCTGACCGGCTTTTACGGCCACCGCCTGCCAGCTCGGCAAGGGCTGATCATCCAGCGTGGTCGATTCACAGGCGCCAGTGACAGCAATCACCGTATCAATATTAAATTTCAGCGTTGGGCCGATCAGGGTGGCCTCAATGCCAGCGGCATCTGCCGGGTTGCCAACCAGCCGGTTAGCCAGTGCAAATGCCTTGTCATCCATCGGGCCGGATGGCGGTACACCGATATCCCAGTAACCCAAGCGACCCGGCAGATCCTGCACACTGGTGTAGGTGCCAGGCACCAGCACTTCCACACTGCGACTGGTGTAGCTGAAATGCTCCAGCGCACGGGTGGACACCTGCCCTGCTGCAAAGTCTTGATCCGCCAGCACTGCTCGCAGGTATTCCAGATTGGTGGGGATACCGTAAAAACGAGTGGTTTCCAGCGCAGCACGCAGGCGGCTAAGGGCTTCTGCACGATCCTTGCCGTGGGCAATGATCTTGGCAATCATCGGGTCAAAACCGGAGGAAACTTCACTGCCGTTTTCAACACAGCCATCCACCCGGATGCCCGGCAAGTCATCCGGCAAAATGACTTCACTCAGGCTACCGGGGCTGGGCTGAAAGTTTTTCAAGGGGTTTTCGGCATACACCCGCACTTCCATTGCCGCACCCTGTGGGGTGATGTTACGCAACGGCGCCAGATCCGCCTGACCGGCTGCCACCGCCAGCATCTGTTCAATCAGATCCAGCCCGGTGACACATTCAGTCACTGGATGTTCCACCTGCAGCCGGGTATTCACTTCCAGAAAATAAAAAGCATCCTTGTCAGCATCGTAGATAAATTCCACCGTACCGGCACTGCGATAATTCACACTACGCCCTAGACTTTCAGCAGCTTCAATCAAGGCTTTACGAGTGGCCTGCGGCAGGTGAGGTGCTGGGGTTTCTTCCACCACCTTCTGGTGACGGCGTTGTAATGAACAGTCGCGTTCACCCAGTGCCACCACTTCACCCAGACCATCCCCCAGCAGTTGCACTTCCACATGGCGAGCATGGTCAATACAGTGCTCCAGAAACACACTGCCATCGTTAAAATACTGCTGACCCAGACGCACCACCCGGTCGAAGGCTTCTTTTAAATCCTCTGCAGTATTGCAGCGAGTCATGCCAATGCCACCACCACCAGCGGTGCTTTTTAACATCACCGGGTAACTGATACGCTCGGCTTCTTCCAGTGCCTGATCCAGACTCTGCAACAGATCACTGCCGGGAGTCAGCGGCACACCAGCGGCTTCAGCCAAGGCGCGGGCACGGTGTTTAAGACCAAAATCACGAATCTGGCTGGCGGTGGGGCCGATAAAAGTGATGCCTTCAATGTCACAGCGCTCGGCAAATTCGGCACTTTCCGACAGAAAACCATAACCGGGGTAAATGGCCTCGGCACCGGTGTTTTTTGCTGCCGCCAGAATTTTGTCCATATCCAGATAGGTTTCATCGGCCCGATGACCGGCCAGTGAAACCGCCACATCGGCTTCCCGCACATGCACGGCATTGCGATCATCCTCGGCATACACAGCCACACTGCGAATACCCAGACGCTTGAGGGTGCGGATTGCCCGGCAGGCAATTTCGCCACGATTGGCAATCAGCACGGTGGAGAAATAGCGGTGGCTTGTTGCATTCATGCGGGAGTCTCCTGAGATTTTTTCAGATCGGCGATGTAAGCGCGCCAGCCGCCGAAGTGGGTGATGTCTTTTGCACTGCCCAGTGCCAGCGGCTCACAGATGAAACCCTTGACGCTGCGACCGTCTTGCAGCAGCAGATTACCAATGCCCAGGGGTTCAGGGATTTCCGCCACAAAGGCACCAAAATTCGCCAGCGGTACATCCCAGAGTTCCACCAGAATGGATGCCCCCTTCTCAGCCACCCGCACCAATCCGGGTTTCGGCGGCGTAGTGTTGGCCAAGGCATAAAGGCGGTATTCAGGTGCGGTCTGAGTGGCTTCCACAAAGGCGGCATGGCGGGTGGTGAGCTGAAAATTCAATGGCATGCCACGCAGATGAGCACCCACCACCGCGACCCTGACAGCACCGGGAGCAACAGGTTTGCTGGTCACTTCTGAAGGCTTGAAGGCCTGATCAGTCACACCCAGCGGCAGCGCCAGATGCTGCTGCCAGCGATGCCCGAGATCAGCCAGCGCAAAATCCTGCCAGGCGTTGCTTATCAGGGTGATACCGGCTGGCAGACCATCTGTACGAAAAGGTGCTGGCAGCGCTAGCGCGGAAAGATCGGCCAGATTGGTGAAGTTGGTGTAGGTGCCGAACTGGGAGTTGTAAAGAATCGGCTCCTGCTGCATTTCCGCCAGGGTACGAATGGTCGGTGAGGTCGGCACCACCAAAGCATCCACCTGTTTTAATTGCTGCTGGATGCTGCGTGCCAGCTCTTGCCTGCGGTATTCAGCGGCAAAAAAATCCAGTGCTGTGTATTCAACACCCTTGCTGACAATGGCATAAACGGTGGGATCTATGTCTTGCGGCTGTTGCTGTAACAGATCACCCAGTGCGTGAGTCCGCTCGGCCACCCAGGGTCCCTGATACAGCAGCGCAGCCAGTTCATTAAAAGGGGTAAAATCGATTTCAACCAGCTCGGCCAATTGTGCCAACTCACTGCGAGCCTGCTCAAATGCGGCCTGCATGGCGGTATCACCAAAAAATTCCAGTTGTGCCGGAATGGCCAGACGCGGACGCTCCGGCATACCCACGGCTGCAGACTGCGGACTGGGGCGGGAAAAAGCATCGTCCAGATCCTGCTCGGCACCAAGGATTTGTGCCACCTGTACGGCATCATCCACCGTCAGGGCAAACACCGAAACACAATCCAGGGTACGACAGGCTGGGACAACACCAGTATTGGAGAACCAGCCCCGAGTGGGTTTTAATCCCACAATATTATTAAAACCGGCAGGTACCCGACCAGAACCGGCAGTATCGGTACCCAGTGCAAAGGGCACCAATCCTCGCGCCACCACTGAAGCAGAACCCGAACTGGAGCCACCGGAAACATAATCTGGATCAAAGGTGTTGGGTACGGCACCATAGGGTGAGCGAGTGCCAACCAAACCGGTGGCAAACTGATCCAGGTTGGTCTTGCCGATCAACACCGCACCGGCTGCCTTCAGACAAGCCACCACCCTAGCATCCTTTTCAGCGGTGTAAGCAAAAGCCGGACAAGCAGCGGTTGTTGGCCAGCCTGCAGCATCAATATTGTCCTTGATGGCAAAGGGCACACCAAACAAAGGCAACACATCCCCGGCAACCTTGCGGGCTTCCAGTTGTTGCCACTGGCTTTTTAAACCCGCCACATCCACACGAAAAATCCAGGCCACATCAGCCGACTGGCTTTCTGCTGCATCCAGAGTAGCCAGCAACGCCAGCAAACGCTCCAGTCCCTGCCCCTGCTGCTGGGCAAGCTGCCAATCGGCCAGTGTCCAGCCAGTTGTTTCGGGTTTGATCTGCATCACTCATCACCTTGTGCGCTAACTTGTATACAAGAGAGAGCACAAGGAATGCCAGAAAGTTAAAAACCTATTTAGATCAATACACTAATGTAAAAAATGCGGGGATTATGGGTGACGGAATAACCATGAAATGCACCAGTAGAGCGCAACATTTCATGGCATCGCACCAGATAGGAGAAAGAATCTGTCACTGGGCAACAGCAGAAAAAGCTCGACTCAACCTGCCAGGTTGTAAAACGTAAGTGCATGTTTGGACTCCTCCTCTATTGCAAGCACTTTGTTTGATCGAAGCCAAGGTACGACTGCCTACGTGTATCTGGAGGGTGCCATCGTGACCATTGACGCCATGGGCTGCCAGAAGGAGATTGCCGGGCAGATTGTTGAGCGCCACCCGCAGTGGCCGGGGCTGCGCAGTATTCTTGCGGTGACATCCACGCGTGAATGGCAAAACCGACTTGCTTGCCATAAATGCAGATCAGCCGCAGAAAGTATACCTGTTGTAGTGCTGACCACCTCAGATGCTGAAAGTGATATCCGGCGCTGTTACCAGTTGGGGGCATCCGGCTACATCAGCAAACCGATGGATATTGATCAGTTTATCAGTGTGATCAAAAGCCTGGGTGATTACTGGATTAATATCCTCAAAACACCCGGATCACACGGCTGAAGGTTTTTTTATCGGGTAGTAAAAAATCCGACACTGGTGTGTAGTTCATCGGCATGTTGTAACAGCCGATCAGCAATATGACTGACCTCACGTGCTGAATCAGCTGAATGGTTACTGGTGGTGTTCTGCTGATTCACTGAAGTGGCAATGGTCTGCATCCGTAATAATACCTTGTCCACCGAAGCCTGAATGCTGTTCATGGCGGTCAGTGTCTGGCCTGCAATTCCGGTAACCTGTCGTGTTAATTGCTCACTGACCTGGCTGGAGTTAACGGCTTGACCAGTTTCAGTGGCAATATCTTCCACCAGTTGAAAAATCTCTCGTGTGGCACCCAGTGTGCGTTCAGCCAGATTACGAACCTCATCTGCAACAACTGCAAAACCTCGCCCGTACTCTCCGGCACGTGCTGCTTCAATGGCAGCATTTAATGCCAGAAGATTGGTCTGGTCAGAAATTTCACTGATGCTTTGAATGATCTCACTGATATTACGAGAGCTGCTATCCAGCTTCTGGATGGTTCCGGAGAGGTGTGTCAGTGAATCACCAATCTGCACCATGCTCTGTACGGCGTCTTCAATAAAAGAGCTGCCGGACTTGGCGTGTTGTTGCATTTCATGAGCAGCCGCGTTGGTGTCCTCAACACTGTGATGTACTGCGGTCACACTGCTGGAAAGATCGGCACTGACCTGATTCAGATGAAGGCTAGACTGTCCCAGCGATTCAGCATACTGATGAATGTTGGTGGATGCCTCTTTAACCTTATTGGCGACCTGACTTAGGCTGGTCACCATGTCTGCAATGGCGTGCCCCAGATGATCCTGATCACTTTTGGGCTGGATACTGCGAGTCAGATCACCTTTAGAGATAGCTCTGGCCAGTTTGGTTTTATCCTCCAGTTCGTCCAGCAGCTGGTTAAAACTTTGTGCCACCTCGCCCATTTCTGTACCGACTTCCACCTCCACGCGCTTGGACAGGTCACCCTTGTCAACAATTTCACGAATGGTTTCCATGGTGTCCAGCCATGCCATGCGGGCACCGTGTTCAGAGATATTTAATCCTTTTAATTCCTGATCCGGCGGAACACGCAGGTTACCCATTTTTTTCAGCAGATAAAAACAAATCAACCCCATGCCAAAAGCCCAGCCAAAGGTGCTGGCAACACCAATCAGCTGAATCATAAACTGGCTGGCGTGACTACCCGTGGAGAGGTTTTCGGCAGGTGCCAGCAAAGCCAGCCCCAGAGTGCCCCAGGCGCCACCAAAACCATGAACAGCAACAGCACCCACCGGATCATCCAGCTTAAAAATATAAAGGATCAGCCACTCGGCAAAGTACACTAGACAGCCACTGCTCAGGCCAATCAGAACAGCCCCTGTAGGTGTCAGCACATCGGCACCGGCAGTGACGCCGACCAGTCCACCAAGAATGCCGTTGAGGATGCGTTCAACCACCGGAACACGGTGAATAAACATGGAGATAAAAAAGGTCGCAACACCACCAAAAGCGGCAGCCAGCATGGTATTCAGGATGATTCCGGCAATATCGGTTGAGGCAGCCAGAGTGCTGCCCCCGTTAAAGCCAAACCAGCCAAACCAGAGGATCAACACACCAATGGATGCCATGGCTACATTACAACCGGGTATGTCGCGTGGTTTGCCATCAGCATCAAAGCGACCGATTCTGGAACCCAGTACAATAATCCCCGCCAGCCCGACCCAGCCACCGACTGAATGCACTACGGTGGAACCGGCAAAATCCATAAAACCCATTGCTGCCAACCAGCCGTCCTCACCTTCCAGATAAGCACCACCCCAGATCCAGTGACCGGCAACCGGATAAATGATGGCGCCAATCACCACTGCAGCAATCAGGTAAGCATGAAACTTGACGCGTTCAGCCACGGCTCCTGACATGATGGTGACAGCAGTACCGGCAAATACAGCCTGAAAAGCAAAAAAGATCAGTGCAAAGGGTTCATCAGCTCCTTTTAACATGAAGCTATCCGTACCAAAAAGCCCCCAGGCGGTGCTACCAAACATGATGCCAAAACCCAGCACCCAGAAACCGGCAATGGAAAAAATCAGATCGGTGACGTTTTTGATGGCAACGTTGATACTGTTTTTGGCACGAACCAGCCCGGATTCCAGCCCGGTGAAACCAGCCTGCATGAATAACACCAGCCCAATGGCAACAGCAACCCAGATCATGTCCAGTTTTGCCTGCAGGGTTTCAATACTGGTTTGTGCTGCAACGGGCAGGGATGCAGAAAATAGCACTGCAAGCAGAAGTAAACGAGTCATGGCAGAACCCTTCAATGGGATAGGTGGTTGCCATGCAGGGCAAGTTTAATGCCATTACAAAATATGTGTGTAATATGATAAAGAAATGATTCAAAAGCGTTAAAATTTGCTAAACGCACCTGAATGAATGTTGGATATACTACATAAAGCCTGCTTGTGTAAGACATACAACATAAGGGATACGTAATGACCAAGTGAGTGAAGCAAAAGTATACAACGGATGACTGGGATCAACTCTTGGC
>NZ_JACUUA010000404.1 GCF_014859565.1 Marinospirillum sp.
CCAGCTGCATTATAACCAAAAATAAAACACTCCATAGAATAAGGATACACCATGAAGCGTGAAACAATTGCACTGCACCATGCTTACCAGCCCGATAATCAGCACGCCGTTGCTGTGCCCATCCACCAGACTACCTCTTTCAGTTTTGACTCAGCCCAGCACGCCGCTGATCTTTTTGATCTGAAAGTACAGGGCAATATCTACTCCCGCATCATGAACCCCACCTGTGATGTGCTGGAACAGCGTGTTGCTGCTCTGGAAGGGGGTATTGCCGGTCTGGCAGTTGCTTCCGGCATGGCCGCCATCACTTACACCATCCAAACGATTGCGGCTGCCGGTGACAATATTGTTTCCATCAGCGAGCTTTATGGCGGCACCTACAACCTGTTTGCTCATACTTTGCCACGTCAGGGTATTGAAGTTCGTTTTGCGGATAAAAATGATTTTGCCGGAATCGAAGCTCTGATTGATGACAAAACCAAAGCAGTGTATTGCGAGTCCGTTGGCAACCCATCCGGTGGAGTTGTGGACATTGCCCGTCTGGCTGAAATTGCCCATCGCCACGGTGTGCCAGTGGTTGTAGATAATACCGTTGCCACACCCTTTTTGTGGCGTCCGATTGAGCAGGGTGCTGACATAGTGGTACACGCTGCAACCAAATACATCGGTGGGCATGGCACCACTATTGGCGGTGTGATTGTAGATTCCGGCAAATTCCCCTGGGCAGAACATGCTGACCGCTTCCCACTGCTGAATGAACCGGATGTGTCTTACCACGGTGTGAGTTATACCCGTGATGTGGGTGCTGCGGCTTTTATTGCCCGTGCCCGCGTTGTACCACTGCGCAACATGGGTGCTGCCCTGTCGGCACAAGCTGCCTGGAACCTGCTGCAAGGTCTGGAAACTCTGGCGCTGCGTGTTGAGCGCATCTGTGAAAACACCCAAAAGGTTGCTGAATACCTGCAAAAACACCCGCAGGTTTCCTGGGTCAACTATGCAGGTCTGAGTGATCATGCTGACCATGCACTGGCGCAGAAATACATGGGTGGCAAAGCCTCCGGTATCCTCAGCTTTGGCATCAAGGGTGGCAAAGAGGCCGGTGTACGTTTTTATGACGCGCTGCAGCTGTTCATTCGCCTGGTGAACATTGGTGATGCCAAAAGCTGTGCATCCATCCCTGCATCCACCACTCACCGCCAGCTGAATGCTGAAGAGCTGATCAAAGCCGGTGTCAGAGAAGACATGGTGCGCCTGTCAGTGGGTATTGAACACATTGATGACATTCTGGCTGATCTGGATCAGGCATTAAAAGTCGCCAGTTGATTCAGCGCCTGCCTACTCAGTAAAAACCATCAATGCCCTGCAGTTCCTGTGACTGACAGGGCATTTTTTATGCTTGCCATCCGGGCTGTGCAGCGTCAGTCTGAAGATGTTGAAAACACCCACGTTACAAAAACAACAAAAGGAATCCGCATGACCACCCGTCTCAGCCCTTATTTTGATCTGCCCACGGAAATCACTGGTCTGCCACAAGATATTCAGGATGCCATCCTGGCCGTACAGGAAAAGGCCGGATTTGTGCCTAATGTATTCCTGATGCTGGCTCACCGCCCAGCCGAGTTTCGTGCCTTTTTTGCTTACCATGATGCCTTGATGGAACGTGAGTCCGACACTCTGACTCCTACTGAAAAAGAAATGCTTGTGGTCACCACCAGCGCACAAAATCGCTGCTTGTATTGTGTGGTAGCTCACGGCGCAATCCTGCGTATTTACAGCAAAAACCCGCTGCTAGCCGATCAGGTGGCGATCAACCATCGCACCGCACCCATCAGTGAACGTCATCAACTGATGCTCGATTTTGCACTCTATATCGGAGTGGAAGCCGGAGAGTTGAATGAAAGCTGGGTG
>NZ_JACUUA010000405.1 GCF_014859565.1 Marinospirillum sp.
CGCCGCTTCCAGCGCCTGTTCTTTGGTATTGCTGACCATAACGCATCCTTTTTTCCTGCATGTGACTTCAAAAAATATCAGTCATCAAGCAATTGCAGATTAAAATAAACATATAAAACAGTTAGTTATGGATATTTGGTGGTGTAATCCAGTCATCCAGTCAAGCAAGGGTCAAGCAAATTTCTGTCAGCCAGCTAAACCCATAATCTAAACCAACTTTAACTAGCTTCGGCCTTTAGTTAAAGATGGCGCACTTTCTTTAACTAGTTGTGATCTACCACTTGAATCTTTCAGATTGGCAAACCATATTCCATCCAATTTATTGTGTTCGCTGTAGCTCAGTGGCTATTCTGTCAAATGAAAAATACATTTAAGATGCTGATTATTATGGATTTATTCCAGTGGCCCACTCCGCGAGTCAAATGACCGTCAAATGAACTCTGTTCTGACCCAGAAGGGCGTATAACGCATTTACCTTTTCGCATCCAGCCCGCAGTGGGAAGTTCTTGACAGCAGCAACATCAAACACCACAATTCACCTCGCTCACCTACTATTCAGTAGAAAGAGGTGACCGTATCGCCCGGTCTACAATAGGCGACCATTCCTTTTTCTTCCCTTCGTTTCTTTATCAAAACCACTCACAGCCTGCCAGCACAGCATCACCTCGGCAGTAGTTCTGGAAGCGTTTTTCAAAGTCACGACGCTTGCCATCATGTGAAACGTAAAAACTGGTGACAAGAAAAGTATCTGACCTGCCCAGTTTCTGCAAAATGACAACAAAGTCGGCGTCATAAGCCCAAAGGTACAGGCGAATGTCTCTCTTCTTATTGGTTTCCTGATGGTAAAACAGTTTGATCGAGTCATGCGTATGATTCGTCAGTATCTGCTTTACCCATTCCAGGCGGCTTGCCCGATCAAAGTCTGGATAGCGCCCGATAACTCTGAAAGTGCGCCTGCCATTTTCCCAGACTTCCTCTTTTTGCTCTCTGGTCGTCAAGTGCCAGAAGTCCTGCTCTTTGCCATCATCTTTCCGGTGGCTGCGCGGGTTGATATAAATTCTGTCAGCCAGATAGGTTTTTTCAGCAACAAAGTCCCGATGAAAAATCCCGTATAACAGGTCAATAATGGCTGTTGCCTCAATCCTTGATAAGTCCAGAGGTTCACTCAGCATTGGATCTCCTTGGCTGGAAGCGGAAAATATTAAACTGTTGCTCCCAGGGTGGGGTGCCATAATTCAGCGCATAACCCAGCTTTGCTTCCAGATACTCAACAAACTGCATCTTAATGGCACTGGCGTGCTCAATATCATCACGGTTCCGATAAGCCACAGCGCCTATCAGCAAGTCACATAATTGAATCAACTGCGCTTCGTAAGACTGCACGATGGTGGTGTTAACCTTGATCTGCCAGCTTGTTCCTTTTTGCAAAACATCACACAGTTTACGGCTTTTTTCCGCGCCCAGGGTGTCCATGTAGTCAAGGTAAATGCGGTAATCGTTCCCTTCTTTGAGAAAATCCCGCAGGGTGTAATAAAACATCTTGTAGTAAAAGTTGCTATGTGATCCAGCATTGTACTGTTGATGATCAAGAATGTTTTTATTGAGTACCACTGTGGCTTTAAAACGCACATCTGGATCAGAAACAAGCAGATCAACCAGATCACGATACAGTGGCCATTGGTGCTTGTTCAGCTTGCTCCACTTCAACTCCGGTTTGTAGTTGTGTTGATGGCGCAGCCACTTAATATGCTTGATGAGTGACACAGCTTTGTCGGCAGTACAGTGAATGGCTCCAAGCACCATAACATCCGCACCATCGTGTTCGAGATGGCAGCTTTCATCACAAAAAATCTTGTAGGTCGTCATCCTGCTATCCTTGCTCAAGCATTTCAGGGGTGATTTTGAT
>NZ_JACUUA010000113.1 GCF_014859565.1 Marinospirillum sp.
TTCACCACTATCAGGAAACAGCAGGGTTACACTGCGGCGATCACATTGCAGGATCGTACCCAGCCCCAGTTCAACTTCGGCATCACTGATCCAGCGTTGTCCGGGAACAAAAGAAGGGTGTGCACGGGATGTGACAGGCATCAGGGGGAACTCCAGCAGGTGGCTTGCTCGAAAAGGGCGCTATCTTAGCGGATTGAGCAAGCCAGCCCAAGGGAAGATCTGGAGTTTTGGTGGTTAAAGTTTTACGCGGGTCAGGCGGCCTCCTTCAAGGCACTCGTATTCTGAAGAAAGTGCACGGATTAGCAGCAGGCCTCGCCCGCTGCATTGCAGGGTGCCGGGATTGGATTGTCGGACTGGATAACAGCCCCGGCCATTATGGCTGACCTGAATCCTGATCTCACCGTTGGTTCGCCATTGCAGACTGGCAACCAGCTTGTGGTTGTGCGTGAGCTGTTGCAGTTGTTTGTCGCGCAGGGAATAAAACTGCTCCATCCCATTTTCCTGATCTTTTAATCCGGATGAAAGCTGTAGTAACCCATGATCTATGGCGTTGTTGACTAGTTCAGAGGTGATAGTAAAAACCTTCTGACATATATCCAAGTCAAACTGATGATTCAGCAGCGTGTCTGCAAATTTATAATGTATCTGCTGATGCTGTATTTTGTTACCTTTGTATATTTCAAGCAGGTTTTTTGTATCCGATGACATAATTATGGGGTTATTAGCTATCCCATACTTTTTATAGGTTTTTGATGCTGTGCCAAGGGTGCTGTTCATTGCAGATTCCTTGTGGGACTCTTTTGTTATGATCTTGTTTTTATGGCGTGCAAGCTGTGTACCAGTGCGCTGTTTTTATAATTCATTAAATGAATATTTTCCAGTTTTTTGTTTTTTTTCTAATGCTTAAAGCAAACTTTATTTGGTTTGTATGCAAGTTGTTACGGCACTGTGTTGGTGCATTCTGCTTTTTATAGCACCACTATTAAACCTGATAAATGTAAGGTTTTTATTTTTATCATGTATCAAAATAGCGGCTTACAAAGTCAGCTCCGGAAATGGCATAAAGGTTGCTGCAGTCTTGAGCACGTAAAATGATGCTGTTCATGATGCCAACTCCGGGAGAGGAGTATGAATGAAAAGGAAGCAATTGATGCTCTGTGGCTGCTGGTGGCAGCCATCTTGGTTCTTATCATGCAGGGCGGTTTTTTATGCCTTGAGTCCGGGCTGACCCGCAGTAAAAATGCCATCAACGTGGCATTAAAAAATGCCTTTGACCTGTTGGTGGTGGTCACTCTTTACTGGCTGGTCGGTTTTTCTCTAATGTTTGGTAATCCATCCGGATGGTTGCCAGATCTGAGCTGGGCAGCCAAAGATTTCAGTCAGGTCAGTTTTGCCGAGGCCGGTTTCTTTTTTTTCCAACTCACCTTCTGCGCCACGGCGGCCACTATTGTGTCCGGCGCTATTGCTGAGCGCAGTCGTTTTATCATTTATGTTTTGCTGACCATCTTGATTACTGTAGTGATTTATCCTCTGGTGGGTCACTGGAGCTGGAGTAGTGCGTTTAATACTCAAGGTGGTTGGCTGGAGAATCTGGGGTTTGTTGATTTTGCAGGTAGTAGTGTGGTGCATGGTGTGGGCGGTTGGGTGGCACTGGCTGCGGTGATTGTGGTTGGCCCACGCCGGGGTCGTTTTGGTGATCAGGGTGAAGTGCATAATATTCCGGGCAGCAATCTGCCATTGGCGATGCTGGGCATGTTGTTGTTCATTTTTGGTTGGTTGGGTTTTAACGGCGGAAGTACCCTGGGTTTTGATGAGCGGGTGCCCGGAATTATCGTGAACACTCTGATGGCCGGTGCGGCGGGTGGCATAGTGGCTTTGGTGCTGAGTTATCAGTGGCTGGGTGGGCAGCAGGTGACACCATTGACCATCAACGGTGTACTGGCCGGATTGGTAGCCATCACTGCTGGGGCTCATGTGGTTTCTACACCAGCAGCCTTGCTGATTGGTGCGCTGGGTAGCCTGTGTATGCTGCTGGCTGAACAGTTGATGTTAAAGCTGAAACTGGATGATGCTGTTTCTGCGGTTCCGGTGCATCTGGTTGCCGGGATCTGGGGCACACTGGCAGTGGCTTTGTTCGGAGATGTCGAGCGGTTACAAACTGGTTTGTCATTTGCTGGTCAGTTGCAGATTCAGTTGTTGGGCATCATGGTTATTGGTGCTTTCAGTTTTAGTCTGGCGCTGGGTTTTCTGCTGGTGTTGCGTCGCCTAATGCCCTTGCGTGTTAGTGCCAGTGGAGAAGCAGAAGGGTTAAACGTGGCGGAACACGGTGCCCGCACAGAGCTGAATGAACTGCTGATGGCGATGGTGCAACAAGAAAAGACAGGTGATCTGCAGCAGAAAATGCCGGTGGAGCCTTTTACCGAGGTTGGACAAATCGCGGCTCAGTACAATCGGGTGATGGATAAACTGAACCGTATGCTTGTGCGTACTCGTCTGATTGTACGGGACATTCGTGATGGGGTGATCACCTTTACCGGTCAGGGTGTGATTACCAGTGTTAATCCCGGTGCTGAGCATCTATTCGGGCGAGGTCAGCATGAACTGGTGGGTCAGAGTACTGCCAGCCTGTTACATGCGGATTCAGCGGGATTGTTTCCTTTTATCAAGCTGGATCAATTGTTACCAGATTTGGCATCCGGCCAGAACGAAGGCCCGCATGAGTTGATCTCCCGACGCAAGGATGGCAGTGCGTTTTATATTGAGCTGACAACAGCGGCCAGCCCAACAGAAGGCGGTGTGCAATACAGTGCCGTGATTCGTGATATCAGTGAGCGCAAGCGTATGGAATCTCAGCTGCATAGTCATTCCGAGCTGGCGCAGGTCACACTGGAGGCCATTACCGAGGGTGTTATTACCTGTGATGGCAAGATGAATACGGTGTATCTCAACCCGGTGGCTGTCCATCTGACCGGTTGGAACTCAAGGGATGCTTTTGGTAAACCACTGGATCAGATTCTGCGGCTGCAGAATTCGGACGGTGAAGAAGTCAGTCCTTCATCACTTTGTGAGCAGCAGCAAAGCCAATGTCTGCAACTGCTGGCGCTGCAAGGTGAACCTTCCGATATAGAGCTGACACCAGCACCCCTGCATGACTCCGAAGGAAAACCAATTGGCTGGGTACTGGTACTGCAGGATGTGACTCACAGTAACCGCCTGCAGGCGCAACTGAGTTTTCAGGCCGTTCATGACACGCTAACGGGGTTAGTGAACCGGCGTGAGTTTGAGCAACGCCTGCTGACCATGATCCAAGAGGTGAACCATCAAGATTGTGAGCATGTGCTTTGTTACCTCGATCTGGATCAGTTCAAAATAGTGAATGACACCTGCGGACATCGTGCCGGGGACGTGTTGTTAAAACAGCTGGCTGCTACTCTAAAACCCCTGTTGCGTCAGAGTGATACTCTGGCTCGTCTGGGTGGTGACGAGTTTGGTGTGTTGCTGAATCATTGCCCGGTTGAGCGGGGGCTGGATATTGCTGAAAAGTTGCGCCAGACCGTTTGTGACTTTCGTTTTTCATGGGAAAAACGGGTTTTTGCAGTGGGTGTCAGTATAGGTATGGTGCATTTGGTTGCCCCTTGTGGAAACCTGGATGAGTTGTTAAGCCATGCAGATACTGCCTGTTATGCAGCCAAGAATATGGGGCGCAACCGGGTACATCTTTATGCACCTGACAATGCCGAAGTAAAAAATCAGACCCAGCAGATCCAGTGGGTTAATCGTATCCAACAGGCGTTGGATCAGGATCATTTCCGGTTGTATTGCCAGCCGGTGGTGCCGCTGACGGATCAGGAAGGCAGCTTGCCACATTATGAAATCCTGCTGCGGCTGGAGGATGAACAAGGACAACTGATTCCACCGGGTGCTTTTATTCCATCTGCTGAGCGTTTTAATCTGATGCCACAGATTGATTGCTGGGTGATCAGCAATACCCTCGCTTGGATGGGTGATCGTTTGCGCTCCAGCAACCAGCCCATGATTTGTGCCATCAATTTGTCAGGTGCTTCGATGGGGCATCAGGTGTGTTTGCAAACCATTCAACAGCAGATCGAAAAACACCGGATACCGGCGCATTATATCTGTTTTGAAATAACCGAAACCACGGCGATGGCAGACTTGAGCAAGGCGCGCGATTTTATTTGTGAACTGAAAAAACTGGGCTGCCGGTTTGCACTGGATGATTTTGGTAGTGGTTTATCTTCTTTTGGTTATCTGCGTGAGTTGCCGGTTGATTATCTGAAAATTGACGGGGTTTTTATCCGTGATCTGGCGGAAAATCGTATTGATCAGGCAATGGTGGCCTCCATCAATAATATTGGCCATATCATGGGTCTAAAAACCATTGCCGAATTTGTTGAAAATGCCGCCACACTGGATGTGCTACGGCAACTGGATGTGGATTTTGCTCAGGGTTACCACCTAGGCAGACCAGAGCCACTGGAAAACCTAGGTAATATTCGGATTATGCCGCGTTAAACAATCAAGGACACGGCCACCAGTACCAGCAGGCTACCCATTACCAGATCAAATACACGCCAATGCATGGGTGAACGTAACCAGCCTCCCAGTTTGCGCGAAAAACGGGTCAACAGGGTAAACCAGAGTGCCGAGGCGGCTGCAGCACCAATAACAAAAACACCCGGCTGGGCTTGCTGGGCACCCACACTGCCGATTAGCACCACGGTATCCAGATACACGTGAGGATTGACCAGCGAGATTAATGCCGCCTGCCCAGCCAGTTTTAAGGCACTGGCACCGGATGGTTCAGCACTGGCCAGCAAACCGGTAGAGCCCGTCCAGGCACGATAATAAGACTGGCTGGCTAACCACAACAGAATGGCAACACCCAGCCAGGTCAGCAATGGCACCAGCTCCGGCAGCCAATTCTGCACATGAGTCAGACCAAAAACCCCCAGTGCAATCAGCAGGGTATCCAGTGAAATACAGACAGCAGCAATCGCTCCGGGATGTTCACCGCGCATACTCTTGCCCATCACCCAGGCGTTTTGTGCGCCAATGGCAACAATCAGGCTGATGGCAACAATAAAACCTGTGAACAGCGAGGACATAACGCACTCCGACAATAAGAATCAGGGAAAAGATTTGCTATTGTCAGCAGCGTGTTGGTATTCGTCTAACGAATAATATTACTGAGATATTAGAAGCTCTAATGATGGCGGCTGAAGTTTAAGAGTCTTGTGACGGCCAAAGCTGGGATGTATGGAGTAGTCTGAGGATTCTGATAGTGTCATCGGTCCAGAAAAGACGCATTACTCAGAGGCCTTCAAAGCACGCTTTGTTGCTTCTCTTCTGGCGGCAAAGTGGCTTTCCACTTCACTGGCAGCAACAAGTCGTCCGGCATTTGCTGAATCCAGACCCTTTTGCACCTGATGTCGGAACCAGCGATCATGCTCAGCAACTTGTTGCTGTTGACTCACCAAGTCCCGCATAAAATCACGCAGTAGCTGAGCGCCAGTGCGATCCAGCGTTTTGGCGACAGAGGCAAACTCGGCTTTGAGTTGTTGATCGACTCGGAAAGTAAAAGTCGCTTCATTCATTGTTTGAACCTCATGTGTTACCTGTTAAGTACAGAATAACACAAGGATTGGATGCCGGAATACGAATGATCTAGAGCGTGTTAGCATTTATCCAATGTATATTTTTTCGTAGGAATTAAAAAATCTAATGATTGATTATCGTCTTCTGGCCGCTTTGGCTGCAGTAATGGAACAGGGTGGTTTTGATCGGGCAGCCAAACGCCTGCACCTGACCCAGTCTGCCGTGAGCCAACGTATTCGTTTGCTGGAACAACAACTGGGTGCGCCGGTTTTACAGCGCAGCACACCACCGGAGCTGACGGAGCTTGGACTTCGGCTGAACAATCATTATCAACAGGTGCGGCAACTGGAATCTGGGCTGGGGTTGGATGCAATGCTGGAGCAGGATCTGCAGGTGATCCGCCTGACCACCAATGCCGACTCATTGGCGACTTGGTTGCCGACCGCACTGGCAGCCATCGCTCCCTTGCAGCGAGTGCAATATGATCTTGTAGTGGAAGATCAGGATGTCGGTTTAAAGCGCATGAAACGTGGCGAAGTGATGGCTTGCCTGTGTAGCTCGCCTCGTGCCGTGAATGGTGGCAAGGTCAGCCATCTGGGTGTGATGCGTTATCGTGCTCTGATCAGCCCGAACTTATTGCAGAGCTTTGCTGCACCGCTCGACAAAAAGACGCTGGCACAAATCCCCTGTCTGGTGTTCAGTCGTGATGACCAGTTGCAGCACCGATTTTTGCGTGAGCTGATGGGGGTGTCAGCACCACAACAAATACATCTCTGCCCTTCTTCTGAGGGTTTTGTACAGATGGCACTGGCCGGTCTGGGTTTTGGCATGATGCCGGAATTACAAGTGCAGCAGTACCTTGCCAGTGGGCAACTGGTGGATTTGGTGCCCGGCCAGCATCTGGATATTCCGCTTTATTGGCATTACTGGCAAACCGAAAGCCCGCTAATGAAATCACTGCGCCATGCAGTGGAGCAGCAGGCTAAACAGGTGTTGTTATCTTTGTGAAATAACACGGTAAAAAAATCCTTAGTTATTTTGGTGCTTTTGAACTATTCCTTTAAAGGAGTTGATTCATTGGCACCATCAGATACGAGTCATGGAGGACTCTCTTTTACGGGACGGCACCATGAAACTTTCTTTCCAGAATAAGTTATTGCTCTCTGTAGCGGCCTTGCTGCTATTGGCCTTGTTATTGCTTGGTGGTCTGGCCGGTAATCTGCTTCGCAGTGAACTTAACCAAGCGCTGAATAGTGAAATCAACAACAATCTACGACTGATACATAGCCGTGCATCTGCATGGTTGGAAAGCAAATCCTCACTGATTGAATCCTTATCCGAACATTTACCTGCAGACCAGCAGCAGTGGGTCAGCAATCTAACGCTGGCGCGTAAATCCGGTGGTTTTGGTCTGGTTTATGTGGGAACCAGCGATGGCGAAATGGTGCAGTCCTTGCCATCCACTACGCTGCCTCCGGGGTTTGATCCACGCACTCGTCCATGGTATCAGCAGGCTCGGCAAAAACAGGGTTTGATTGTCACCTCGCCTTATCTTGATGCGGGTACAGGTGATCTGGTGATTTCTATGGCAATGCCTCGTCAGGCAGATGATCGAGATGTGATTGCCAGTGATCTGGCGATTACATCCGTGGTTCAGGAATTGCTGGCAACCGATTTACGCTGGACAGCTCAGGTTTGGATGCTGGATTCAACACAGAAGATACTGGCTCATCCAGATAGCAGCTATCTGAACCGTAATGCCGTTGAACTGCTGGGTGGTGTTCCCTTGCCTGCGCTGGGACAACAAGTTGCAGTTGAATACAATCAGCGTTACTGGATGGCAGCGACTATTAATGTGTCGGAGGCCGGATGGACTTTTTTGTTGCTGGTGGATGAAGCAGAAGCAAAAGCCGGATTGGTGGGGCTGGCTTGGCGTGCCGTGGTGTTTTCGGTGGTGATTATCCTGCTGAGTTGTGGCCTGCTGTTCTTGCTGGTGCGAATGTTGATGCAGCCGGTTAAGCGGCTTGCCACAGCACTGGAACAAATCTCGGAGGGTGAAGCAGATCTTACTTCTCGCCTGCAGGCTGA
Organism: Marinospirillum sp.; assembly: GCF_014859565.1. Next base: position 7,705 of record NZ_JACUUA010000113.1, read on the forward strand.
CAAGGATGATGAATTCGGGCGAATGAGCTTGGCATTTAATCGGTTTGTTGAACGTCTGCAGCGCATCATGCAGCAGGTGATCGAGTTAACACGACAGCTGGATCAGGATGCAGAAAATGGACGTAAGTCTGCTGCAGACAACTTGCAACAACTGGAAAGCCAGCAAATGGAGATTACCCAGTTGGCCAGTGCGGCACATCAGATGTCGGTAGCGACCGGAGAAATTGCCGGTAATGCTGAAAGTACTGCCAGTCAGGCTCAGGAAGCTGCGGCCTCCACTCGGGAAGGATTAAAACTGGTTGAGGCAAACCGGGAAGGGATTTCAGGTCTGGCACGCCAACTGACTGAAGGAATGCAAAGCTTGCAGGAAGTGGATGATCAGGTGCAGCAGATCACCGGCATTCTGGTTACCATTCAGGGGGTGGCAGAACAGACCAATTTGCTGGCTTTGAATGCTGCCATCGAAGCAGCAAGAGCCGGAGAGCATGGTCGCGGTTTTGCTGTGGTAGCCGATGAGGTTCGGGCTTTATCTCAGCGCACCCGCTCAGCAACAGAAGAAATTCGCCAGATGATAGAGGCTTTACAGTCTTCCACAGAGCAGGCAGTTGTTCGTATGAAAAGCTGCCACCAGCAGGCTGATAACAGTGTGCAGGGCAGTGAGCACGCAGCAGAAAGGCTGGTTTCCATTGATCAGGCGAATACTCATATCAGTGATATGGCGGCTCAAATTGCCAGTGCAGTAGAAGAGCAGAATGCAGTGACCTCAGAAATTTCCGGTAATACTGAAAAAATCCGCACTGCATCCGATTTGCTGGCAGATCAGGCCGAAGCCGCTCGGCAGCGCTCTGAGCAGTTGCGTGCTGCACTGTCTAGCCTGAAGAGCTTGACCGATAGTTTTAAAGTGTGATGCCATGACTAGTCATGAGTGAATCCTTAACAGGGAGTGCAGTATGCGTTTGGTCGTGATCAGTGATACCCATGGACAGCACGAAGAGCTGGATATTCCTGATGGAGATTGTCTGATTCATGCCGGTGATTTTACCGGCTACGATTCGCCTGAGGCCTTAGATGCATTTGCTGACTGGTTCCAGTCACAACCCCATCGTCATAAAGTACTGATTGCCGGAAATCATGACCGCTGCTTTCAGCAGCAACCAACAACTACCAAAGCCAAGTTTCAGGGCTGGGTGCATTATCTGCAGGATAGTGGTTGTGAGTTGGAAGGGATACGGATCTGGGGTAGTCCCTGGACGCCACGTTTTTTTGATTTTTCTTTTATGCTGGCGCGACAAGGCGAGGCTATCAAAGAACGCTGGCAGCGTATCCCGCTATCAACCCAGCTGTTGATTACCCATGGCCCAGCGCAGGGCAAGGCTGATCTGACCAGCACTGGGATTCATGTCGGTTGTGAAGCCCTGCAACAGCGCTTGCAGCACCTGCCGGAGCTGCAACTGCATGTTTGTGGACACATTCATGAAGGTTATGGGTTTTATCCTGCCTCTCAGGGAGGTTATGCCACCGCCAATGCCAGTAGTTGCCGCTGGGCTGATCCGGGTATGAACCCACCGCTGGTGCTGGACTTCTTTGATCTCACGACTGATAACGTATAAAACTCACGGGGTCGCCGGGTTGGATGTCACTGCTCGGTGGCAAAACAGCTAGGGCATTGGCCCAGACCACCGAGCTGAGTACACCGGAATTTTGGTTGGCAAAGGATTGCAGCTGCCATTGCCCATCCTGTAACTCTGCCCTGACGCGCAGGTATTCCTGCCGGATTTGTGTGCGCCCACTGAACTTTGCTACACCCTGCTCCAGTGGCAGTTGACCGGATGTGTGCTGACCGGCAAGTTTTGCCAGTAATGGCCGCAGAAAAATCTGTGCACCCACAAACACCGAAACCGGATTACCTGGTAACCCAAGAAAACTGGCTTTGCCAATTTGACCAAAAGCGACAGGTTTGCCCGGCTTCATGGCGAGCTTCCACAGATTCAGTTGCCCGAGTTTTTCCACTGCCGGTTTGATGTGATCTTCTTCACCCACCGAAACACCCCCTGTGGATAAAACAAGATCAGTTTCATCCGCTGCTTGTTGCAGTGCTACTTCGGTGGCTTGTTGAGTGTCTGCAATATTACCAAGATCCACGACTTCTGCGCCCAGTGATTGCAATAGGGAGCACAACATGGGCCGATTGGAGTTATAAATTTGTCCGGCTTTTAAGGGTTGCCCCGGCATCACCAGCTCATCCCCGGTTGCCAGTAAAGCTACTCTTGGGCGACGCAGCACTTCAACCTCTGCCTGCCCCACACTTGCCAGTAAACCTATATGGCGGTAATCCAGTCGGATTCCCTCCGGCACAACAACCTGCCCCACGGTTATATCCTGTCCACAGGGGCGAACGTTTTGACCTTGTTGCAGATCAGCAGGGATAACGGCCTGACCATCAGCGGTTAGAGTCACCACCTCCTGCATCACAACGGTGTCTGCACCAGCGGGGATTTCTGATCCGGTGAAAATACGGGCGCAGGTGCCCGGCTTCAGTGGCTGGGGTGCGCTGCCTGCCGGTATACGTTGGGAAACAGTCAGCGTCTTGCCACGATCAGCCCAGTTTATAGCATAACCATCCATGGCCGAGTTATCTGCCGGAGGCACATTCACACCAGACACCACGGGTTTTGCGGTGATGCGCCCGGTAATCTGATCGAGCGGCAGGCATTCTGATTCCTGAACGGGTTGAATGGATAACAACATCTGCTCAAGAGCAGTGGCAACGGGGATCAGCGGGGGATGTGCAGTCATGAATCAACCTTTGAGCCTTGTTAAACGAAACATGTGTTTTGTGCTACGATGTTATACATAGCAACACGATATGGAGTCTGCACCATGAAAAGCGAAATGCTCAGCACCCGAATTGATCATGACACAAAAGCCGCATTCACCAGCATCTGTGATGAAGTCGGTCTCAGCCCCTCTCAAGCCCTGAAACTTTTTGCTCGGGCAGTAATTAATTACGGAGGAATACCCTTCGAGATTAAAGCCCCGCAACCCAATGCAACCACCGCAGCGGCAATACAAGAGCTGGCACAGGGCAGAGGCCATAAAAGCCAGTCTGTGGACACCCTGCTGAATGAGTTGACCGAGGGAAAAGTGGATAATGCTTACCCTTGAGTATTCAACACAGTTCAAAAAAGACTTTAAAAAAATCACAAAGCTAGCCATTCCTGACATCCTCGAAGTGGGAAATATCATTACCCAGCTTCAGCGTGGTGAAACTCTCCCCGCAAAAAATGTTGATCATCCCCTCACTGGGAATTGGCTTGGGTTCAGAGACTGTCACATCAAGCCAGATCTTGTTTTGATTTACAGGGTAGCTGGAGATACGCTCCAGCTCGCAAGAATCGGATCACATAGCGAAATCTTCCAGTGAACTTGTCTACACCCCTTGGGGTTTTTGATTCTTCACCTGTGCCTTGTTAACTATGCAGTTGTTTGCCGTTCAGCAGGATACCGACAAAGTTGCAGGGTTTGTGACGAGCATCCAGTTGTTCCTGCAGGATTTTGTTCCAGCCGGTTTTGCAGGCTCCGGTG
>NZ_JACUUA010000406.1 GCF_014859565.1 Marinospirillum sp.
TCCAGCACTAACAGATTTTATCCTTTTATTTCCAATATTGAGCTGCCGTTGGGTGGCTCTTTTTTTACAAGGATGTCGGTAATGACACAGATTTTCCCCCGGTTAAGTAATAGCGAGCTGGATCAGTTGCAATCACGGGCGGAAGCCAAGGTTTACCGTTGGTTGCTTGATTTGAATTTTGAGGGGCTGGAGGTGTATTTCAGCCTTGCGACTCAAACCCGAAATGCGACAGGCATCTGGATTGGTGAAATTGATTTTGTGCTTTTTCATCCGCGTTATGGCATTCAGATCTGGGAGGTCAAGGGTGGTGGCATTCGTCTGGATGGGCAGGGTAGTTGGTGGAGTCAGGGGCGCGAAGGTGAGCACCGTCTTGGCACGACACCGCTGGCACAACTGAAAAAGTGTACTGGAAGTCTGGTTGCTGGGTTGGAAAAAGCGCTGGGCAGTTCGATCAGATTACCTATTGCACCGGTTCTGGTTTTTCCTGATACCTGCCGCTGGGAGGGTGATTTCCCGGAAGTCAGCATGAACCGGAATCACTTTTTACTTGCGGATGATTTTAAACCTCTGACTGGTGAAAAGCTGATTCAGCGTTTTCAGAACACGGCGTTTGCCGGGCCAAAAGCAGATAATTGCCTACCGCTTGATTCCACTCAGGCAGCACAAATTCGTAACAGGTTATTACGACCCAGTTGTGCTTTGGTGAGTCATGCTACGGATCAGGCTGAAGAGCTTGAAGCTGAGCTGTTTCGTTTAAGTCATGAGCAGCAATGGGTATTACGACTGCTGGAAAATATCCCGCGTATGGCGGTTTTTGGTGGAGCCGGTACCGGTAAAAGTGTGCTGGTGCGTTTGCGGGCGCAGGAACAGGCCAGAGAGGGTAAACGTGTGCTGCTGCTTTGTTTTAACATTGCACTGGCAGAGGCGCATCGTCGAGAACTGGGCAATGACCCAGCAGATAAAAATATTGAGGTGGCTACTTTCCACCAGCTTTGCCAAAGCCGTGTAGAAAATGCCGGACAGGTGTGGACAGTGCCAGATACACCCGCAGAAATGGGTGTCTTTTATAACGAAACAGCTGCAAACAAGCTCAGTGAGGCTTTGGAGAAAAACCCGGAGCACTGGGATGCACTGATTGTTGATGAAGCGCAGGACTATGAGCCCTTCTGGTGGCTGGTAATCAATGAGATGTTGAAAGATGAGGCCAGTATTACGCTGGTGGCTGATCCTGAGCAGAATCTTTATGGTCGGGATTTTGCGTTGCCAACGGATGTCTTTGATGGGCTGGTGCCTTATCCCTTTCAGCTGCACCAGAATTATCGGAATGCCTTTGAAATTGCCAGTTGGCTAAAACAGAACCATCAGCAGGCTGCTGAACCGGGTAATCATTTGCCCAGCAGCCACAGGCCGGTTGAAGTTTTTACGTGGAAAAAACCAGAACAACAGCTGCAGAAACTCAGAGAAGAAATCGACAAGCTGGAATCTGAAGGCTTCAAACCGGAGGATATGCTGTTGTTAACGCCTTTCAAGGTGGAGAAAAGCCACGCCCTGCAAAGCCTGCTGGAAGATAAACCACAGTATCAGCATAGAGCCTTTAATGTGGCGGCAGTAAAAGGGCTGGAAGCTCGGGTTGTTTTGTTACTCGACCTGGGTGCCAGTGATTGGGCAAACAAACCACAGGTTGAGTATGTGGGTGCTTCAAGAGCCAAAATGGTGCTGAAGCTTTTCAGGAAGCAGTGACTATTTATAATCCTTCCCCAGCTTCTGTTTTTTCAACCAGGGGATCATACGCTCAAAGGCTTCTTCGATCTGATCCATGGAGTTGGAATAACTGATGCGAATGTAGTTGGAGCATTCCTCACCAAAGGCGTCACCGGGGATGACACAGACC
>NZ_JACUUA010000407.1 GCF_014859565.1 Marinospirillum sp.
CAGTTTTGCTCTTTTTTTCCCAGCACCAAAACCGACAGATCCCGCACGAATCCAAGCAAATACCAGTAGATTGATATGCTGAGCTGTATTTCCGAATAGATTGATGCAAAAGCTAAAGTGGTCACCGGGCTGATGCTTGCCTTCCAGACTCTGGTTAAGATGGAGGACATAAGGTGGCGGTGGAGTAAAGGGCTTGCCTGCCCGCGTTTGCATCAAAGGCTCGAACACACCAGGATATATACAACTTATCTTAAGGGGGCAGCTTGCACAGACATGCTCCGGCAACATGCAAGCTAGGCTCTTGAGTGCGTGACCAAATGCACCACGAAGCAATGAGCCCTGCTGGCCATTAAAAACGACTTGATCCACTGCGCTGAACGTAAACCGATAACGCGCAATCTGCAGTCCCGGCATGTGTAGCTGACCCATAAGATCCCTATTTCCAGTTATTGTGGGCTTTTTTTATAGTGCAAACCATCCATTGCAAGCCAGCAACATAAATTTATCGCCGGTTACAGCGTGAGGCAAAGCGATTATAGTCCTGCCTGTTCACCTTCTTGCAAGAGAGCCACCAGAATGAGAAAACGTGCTTTTCTAATGGTCAGCGGATTATCACCCCAGATCGTTACTGAGACACTTTATGCCCACTACATTACTTACGGCATGGGTCAGTCGATACCGTCCGATGTTTACCTGATCACCACCCTGGAAGGGGCAAGCCGAGCCAAGCTGAGCCTGCTGCATGGTAACAGCTGGTTTCACAAACTGCTGGATGAATATGGTATTACCAACCTGCGTTTTCAAGAAGAAAACATTCTGGTGATTAAGGATCAACAAACTCAAGCCTCACTCAATGACATCCGTACAGAACAAGACAATGCCATTGCTGCCGACTTCATTACCGCCACCATCGGTGAGCTGACCAAGGATGACACCCTGGATTTGCACGTTTCACTGGCCGGTGGCCGCAAAACCATGGGTTATTACGTTGGATATGCCCTGTCGCTCTATGGTCGCCCCGGAGACAGCCTTTCTCATGTGCTGGTCAGCGAAGGCTTTGAGAACAACCCGCAATTCTTTTTTCCTTCGAGGGCTACACGGGTCATTTACGATCGGGATGAAAAGCCACTGGACTGTTCCAAGGCCGAAGTCACTCTGGCGCGGATTTCTTTTGTATTGATGCGTGATGAGCTGCCGGAAGATGCCCTGGTAAAACACCTCTCATTCAGTGAAGCGGTCGATAAAATCAACCAGCAACTGACACCGCCGAAACTGGTGATTGATCTGGCTAACCGCTGCATCCGCTGTAACGATGTTGCAATGGATCACTTCACTCGCAGCGAATATCAATTTTATGTGTGGTGGATCGCCCGCCATCTGCAGGCAGCTGAACCCTTGCACCCTTTGGTGGAAGGCGATTTGCAGAAAGACTGGGGCGAGGATTTTCTGCAGCTGATGAAACAGCTCGGTGAATATGCCGATCTGCAAGAGCGCTCCATCGATGCCTACACGCTAGGCATGGATAACAACCATGTCTCCAGCAAACGCTCCAGTATTGCCAAAAAAATTCGTGCCAAGCTCGGCAAGCGGTTAAGCCAGAGCTTCACCCTCAACACCCAGAAGCACCCCAGCCAGGGAAGCTTCTATACCTTCGCGCTGAGCGAGGATCAGATTGAGGTTCTGGGGGGGAATCTTTTTTAAAGCAATAAAGTGTCCCGGTGCACTGGCAAGGATCACACCGTTCCTTTTCTGCCACCGGAACCGACAAAAATCAAGACGCCAGCAACAACTGGCAGCAAGGCAACCGCGCTGGCCGCCCCCGTCCACACCTGGCTGCTGCTTTTCTCACCCTTGAGGCACCAGTTGGCAAAGTGTTCACAATTGTTGGAG
>NZ_JACUUA010000114.1 GCF_014859565.1 Marinospirillum sp.
AACCTGGCAGAAGGGGAAATCGCAGGGCTGAGTGATGGACTGATCAAACAGCATCTGACGGTTTGATTGACAGAAAAAAGCACTGAGGTTCACAGACTGGTCAGGTATGGTAAGCTTCCTTGCAGTAAAGATGCATATTCAGGAAGCAAGGATCTGAACAAGGAATCAGGCCAGTGACCTCAGAAGCCGATACTCGTGCTAACTACATAGACCCCGCACTCAAAGCAGCTCATTGGCCGCCGAGTAACATTATTCGGGAGCATTATTTTACTGATGGTCGAAAAATGGCGGCTGGTGTCCGCGGTCGGCGTTGCTTCGTTGATTACCTGCTCCATAAAGACAACCGCTATCTGGCAGTTGTTGAAGCCAAAAAAGAATCAGAGCACCCCACTAAAGGTTTGCAACAAGCCATCGACTATGCGAAGAAACTTCGCGTGCGATTTGTTTATTCCAGCAACGGCATACAAACCTATGAGTTTGATCTGGAAACAGGCAAGGGCGATTACATTGAGTTCTACCCAACACCTGCTGAGCTGGAAAAGCGCTATGCCGGTGAGGTTACAGATCTTAGCCAGGAGCTGAGAAACATCCCCTTTCACCTGGAAGGGGCAATGCAACCGCGTTATTACCAGGAATTGGCAGTCCATGCTGCCACCGATGCCATTGGTCAAGGCAAATCCCGAATTCTGCTCACACTGGCGACCGGCACCGGCAAAACCTTTATCGCATTTCAGATCGTCCACAAAGTCTTTCAGGCTCGCTGGAACCTCGATAAACCCGGATCACGCAGGCCGCGCATTCTGTTTCTGGCCGACCGTAACATTCTGGCGGATCAGGCAATTAATACCTTTAACCCCTATGAAAAAGATCTGATCAAAATCAATGGTGAAGAAGTCCGTAAGCGCAATGGGGTAGTGCCTACCAACGCCCACATTTTTTTCGCCATCTACCAGGCCATTGCTGAGCGGGAGAATATCGACGGTTATTACAAATCCTACCCCAGCGACTTTTTTGATCTGGTTTTGATTGATGAGTGTCATCGGGGCGCAGCTAATGAAGCAGGCTCCTGGCGTGCCATTCTCGATCACTTCAGCAAAGCCGTGCATCTGGGTTTAACTGCCACACCCAAGCGCACGGATAACGTGGATACCTATGAGTATTTTGGCCAGCCTGCCTATGAATATTCACTGAAGGACGGCATTAACGATGGTTTCTTGACCCCTTACAGAGTGAAACGTGTACGCACCAATCTGGATGAACTGGTGCTGACCAATGATGATCTGGTGATCGAAGGGGAGTCGGTTCAGGACATTTACAAGGTTGAAGATTACGACAAAAAAATCATTGTGGATCAGCGCACGGAGCTGGTTGCCAGAACCCTTCTCAATCATATCAATCCGTTGGATAAAACCATCGTCTTCTGTGAAAACCAGAACCATGCCCTGACCATGCGCGACATGATCAACAAGCATAAAAAAGTAAAAGACCCTCATTATTGTGTGCGTGTCACCAGTGATGAAGGCAAGGTGGGGCGTGAACTGCTCGAAAAATTTCAGGATAACGATAAAGACATTCCGACCATCATCACCTCTTCCCAGATGCTGACGACGGGTGTCGATGCCCGTAACGTGCGTAATGTGGTACTGGATCGCACCGTTGGCTCCATGGTGGAGTTCAAACAAATTGTGGGGCGAGGTACACGGGTTTTTGATGGTAAGGACTACTTCACAATCATTGATTTTCGTGGTGCCACCAACAAATTTTATGACAAAGACTGGGATGGTGAGCCAGAACCTCCTGAACCTGACACAGATAACTTCGGCGAACTGGGTGAGCCAGGTAATACGGGTGAACCTGAACCACCAGCTTTTGAATCGGAAGAACCCTCGCCACTGACTGATCCACCTGTAGAGCCACCAAAACCTCGGTTAAGAGTCAAGCTGGGTAAAAACCGTGAGCTAAAAGTCATTGATGTAGAAACTCGTTACATTGATGAGCACGGCAAACCCCTGACCGTACAAGAGTTTATTGAACGCTTGATCACCCAGTTACCCGGCTTGTTTAAGTCGGTTGATGAACTGCGCCAGATCTGGTCAGACCCTGATGAGCGAGAAGTCTTACTGAGCAAATTGGTACAAGCAGGTTTCGACAAAGAGCAGCTTGCCGCATTGCGCCGCATGTTTGAGGCGGAAGATTGTGACCTGTTCGACCTGCTGGCGTTTCTGGCGTTTGAACAACCCATGGCAACCCGCAAAAGCCGTGCGGATCAGGTTCGCGCAAACACTGCCTTTTTTGATCAGTACCAGCACGAAAAAGCCCAGCAATTCCTGCACTTTGTACTCAAGCGTTATGAGCAAACCGGCGTTACCGAGCTGGCGCGTGAACAACTACCAGGCTTGATCCAGTTGTCCGGGCTGGGCACCATCAGGGATGCCTACAATGCCTTCGGTGGTAAACCAGCTCACCTGCTGACTGCTTTCAAACAACTTCAGCAGCAGCTGTTTTGCTGAATCCAAGGAAGCCGTGCTTATGATCAAACTGCAAATCTATATGATTCCGAACGCGTTGCGTTCCGAATTAAGCTGGCCGTAAGTTGAAAGTACCGTTGATCAACCAGTTAAAAAACGAAAACTAATTATGTCATTACAGCAAAAAATTGACCGTATTACCGATATCTTGCGCCGCGACGATGGTATCAGTGGTGCCATGCACTACACCGAGCAAACCTCTTGGGTGTTGTTCCTGAAGTTTCTGGATGACTACGAATCAGAAAAAGAAGATGAAGCGGAATTGTCCGGTAAAAGTTATCAACCTGTGCTGGATGATGAACATCGCTGGGCAAGCTGGGCCTGCCCGAAAACGGCTGATGGCAAGCTGGATCTTGCCCGTGCCAGAACAGGCGATGATTTAACCGACTATGTGAACAACCAGCTTTTTCCTTACCTGAAAAGCTTTACCAATGCGGCTGCCACGGGTGCAGACCCTAAATCTTTCACCTACAAGATCGGGGCAATTTTCCAGTATCTGGATAACAAGGTTGCTTCTGGTCATACCCTGCGCGAAGTGCTGGATATTATCGACACCCTGAATTTCCAATCCAGTGATGAAATGTTTGAGTTATCGCTGGTGTATGAAGGCTTATTACAGAACATGGGCGATGCCGGTGGTTATGCCGGTGAGTTTTACACTCCGCGCCCAGTAGTGCGTGCCATGATCAAAGCTATCGACCCGCAGCCAGGACAGACCATTTATGATGCCGCAGCGGGTTCCTGCGGTTTTCTGGTGGAAGCCTTTGAACACCTGAAAGCGAAAAAAAGCGAACTCAGCACCGAGCAGTGGAACTTTATTCAGCGTGATACCTTCTTTGGTTTTGAAAAAACCTCGCTGGCCTACGTGATGGGCATGATGAACCTGATCCTGCATGGCATCGAATCGCCCAACCTGTTCCGTGGTAATACCCTGACCCAGAATATCCGTGATATTCAAGAAAAAGACCGCTACGACATCATTCTGGCGAATCCACCTTTTGGCGGAAAAGAGAAAGACCAGATACAGCAGAACTTTCCGATCAAAGCCAACGCTACCGAGTTGCTGTTTTTACAGCATTTTATGAAAACTCTGAAAGCGGGCGGCAAAGCAGCCATCGTTGTGCCAGAAGGTGTGCTGTTCCAAACCAACAGCGCCTTTAAACAGGTGAAACAGGAGCTGCTGGAAAACTTTAACCTGCACACCATCTTAAGCCTGCCAGCCGGGGTGTTCTTGCCCTATTCCGGCGTTAAAACCAACGTACTGTTTTTTGAACGCAGCGGCGGCACCAGTGATGTGTGGTACTACGAGTGTGAACCAGAACAAAAACTCACCAAAAATAAGCCGATTACCGATGACCACCTGAAAGAGTTTGTGGAGTTGTACAGCAGCCGGGCAACCACAGACCGCTCTTGGACAGTAGCAGCCAGCAAGTTGACTGAAGATTATGACCTTTCCGCCAAAAACCCAGCCAAGCAGAAAGATGCGGAACATTTAGCTCCAATTGACATCCTCAAGCAGATCCGCACCAAAGAAAAACTGGTATCTGGCCTGTTGGATGAAATTGAAGACCTGTTGGCGGAGAAATAAGTATGGGACAGGCAAAATCACCAGCCAACAGGCTCAAGACAATCACTGATGCTCAAACCTTGCAAAGCTTGATTTTGACCATTAGAGGCAAACAGGTGATGCTGGACAGAGACCTTGCCGAGCTTTATCAGGTTGATACCCGAGCTTTAAATCAAGCGGTGAAACGAAATAGTTTGCGTTTCCCTGAATCTTTTCGTTTTCAGTTGACCCCAGAAGAAGAGGAAAACTTGAGATCACAATTTGTGACCTCAAACCAACATGGCGGGCGACGATATCTGCCCTATGTCTTTACCGAGCAAGGCATCGCCATGCTTTCTGCTGTGTTGCGTAGTGATATCGCTGTTCAGGTCAGTATTCAGATCATGGAAGCCTTTGTACAAATGCGCAGTTTTTTGCTGAATAACGCTGCCCTGTTTCAGCGCTTGGGACAAGTAGAACAAAAACAACAGCTATCAGACCAGCGCATAGATGCCCTGTTTAGCGCCATGGAAGCCGGACAACTACCGCCAAAACAAGGTGTTTTTTACGATGGACAGGTATTTGATGCCTATGTTTTTGTCAACAAACTGATTAAATCAGCTAACGAACAGATTATGCTGATCGACAACTATATCGACGAAACCGTGCTGGAAATCATGAGCGCGCGGAAAGCCAAAGTACAAGTCACCTTGTTAACCAGCAAAGTAACAAAAAAACTGGAGTTGGACGTTCATAAACACAATCAGCAGTACCCCGGTGTTGAACTGAGGCCATTTAGTAAAGCCCATGACCGGTTTTTGATTATCGACCAGCAACATATTTATCATATTGGCGCATCCCTGAAAGATCTGGGAAAAAAGTGGTTTGCCTTTAGCAAGCTGGAACTGGTGGCATTAGACCTGCTGCAACAAGCGGGGGTGAAGTGATGGAACAGGTTTTATATCCATTGCCGGAGGGGTGGTGTTACGAATCTTTAGGGAAGCTAATACATATTGTGGGCGGTGCAACTCCAGCTAAAAATCGAGCAGCATATTGGAATGGAGCAATAAAGTGGGCAAGCGTCAGAGATCTGCATTCTGAAGAACTTTTCGATACAGAACTCAAGATTACTGAAGAAGGTTTAAAAAACAGTTCAACAAATATAATTCCTCCTGAAAATGTTGTTATATCTACACGGGTTGGACTTGGAAAGGTCGTAATAACCAAGGACTTTGTAGCTATAAATCAAGACTTGAAGGGGCTTTTAATAAAAGGCAATATTGATGTTAAGTATCTATTTTACTGGTTAAAGTCGCAAGCAGAGTACATAAAGTCTGTGGGAACTGGCGCAACTGTAAAAGGTGTAAGGTTAGATTTTATAAAAAAACTAAGTTGTCCACTACCGACACCAAATGAACAAAAGCGCATTGTCGATAAACTCGATGCACTGCTCACCTGCATCGACACTGCCATTGAGCATTTGCAGGAAAGCATCAAACTGGCTGATGCGTTGTTCAAATCAACACTGAGCTCGTTGGTTTGCAACGAATCTACAGAACATGAAAAATTATCACTCGAAGAGCTAGGTTCCTTTTCGGGTGGGGGTACACCTTCAAAAAACAAATCAGAGTTTTGGAATGGTGATATTCTTTGGGTAACACCCAAGGATATGAAGTCACCCGTGATAACTAATTCAGAATTAAAAATAACCCAAGATGGTGTCAAAAGTTCATCAGCCAAGTTTATTCCACCTGGAAGTGTTTTGATTGTGGCGAGAAGTGGGATATTGAGACATACGTTACCAGTTTGTATCAATGAGTCTGAGTGTACAGTAAATCAAGATATTAAAGTTTTCATTCCTGGTAAGAAGGTCAGCGCTGACTATATTCAGTATATGCTGAAAGGTTACGAAAAGTTTATTTTATCCGAGTTGGTAAAAGGTGGGGTCACTGTTGAAAGCTTGAAATACAAAGATTTCCAAAGCTTTAAGTTTCCTATTCCTTCAACAGAGGAACAGCAAAAGATAGTTCAGAAATTGTCATTAGTGAGTCAGCTCATAGATCCATTAAAAACTGAGTTGACTCATAAAATCAACCATCTTCAAAAGCTTAAAAGATCAATTCTTGACTCTGCCTTTAAAGGCGATATCTAAGGAGGGAGTATGAGTGGTGGACAAACCAAAATTTCCGCATTAACAACCGCCTTAGCCTTTCACTACCAAGTGCTGATTGGCTTGGATAAGTGCTTTGCATTGGAGGAAGGCCAATCCGTGTGGTTTGAAAAAGACGGTGATGTCAGCTTTCTGTCGCCTGATGCTTTAGCTTCAACCCAAACGGAAGTGAAAGACTATTCGGCACCACTTACCGACCACCACGAAAATCTCTGGAAGAATTCGAGAAACAAGGAGGTTTGCGATGCTAAAGAAAATTCAGCACATTAAAAAGCTTGGTGTGTTCGATGATTTTAGTTGGGATAGTGAAGTTAAAAACAAAGGCGGTGCCGTTCAAAACTTTGTTGATATCAATATCATCTATGGGCGTAACTATTCCGGCAAGACGACACTATCGCGTATTGCGCGTGCTCTAGAGACTGGCGATTTATCGGATAAATATGGCTCGCCCTCGTTCCAACTAAAATTTACTGACAATTCAGATGTGACAGTCGAAACTCTATCAGCTCATGGTAAAAATGTCCGGGTATTCAACGAAGATTTTATTCGAGATAACTTACGATTTATAACCAATCCAGATGACAGTATTGAGCCGTTTGCTATTTTAGGGGACGACAATAATAAGATCGAAAAAGACATTGAAGCGCTTGAAGCTGAACTAGGATCTAGTGTTGAAGGGCAAGAAACTGGTTTGTATGCCGAAAAGAAACAGGCCACAGATGCATACAACACAGCCCTTAGCGCTCATAATCAGGCGAACGATAACCTAGAAAAACAATTAGGTGATAAAGCGACCAACAAAAACATCGGCATTAGATATAAGCCTGAGCGTTTTGGTGACCAAAACTACACAATTATCAAATTAAAAGCCGATATCGCAACAGTAAGTGCTCCAAATTTTGGGCTGTTAAACACAGAACAAATGGCCGAGCACAAAAAACTGATTGATGAAAAGGTTTTGCCTGCAATACCTGAATTTTATCCACCTAAGCTAAGTTTTTTGAACCTAGCACAACAAGTTGAAACTCTGGTAACCAAGCCCATTAGCGAGTCTGACAAAATTCAGGCGTTAGTCAAAGATGCGGTACTTAACCGCTGGGTAAACGAAGGTCGCACTCACCATCGAAACAAGCATGAAAAATGCGCATTTTGCGATAATGAAATTTCGGCTGAGCGGTGGGCAGAGCTTGATAAGCACTTTGATGAAGAATCAGAGTTATTAGAAAAATCGATTGATGCATTACTTGCTAAGATAGAAACCGAGAAAAAAATGGTTCATGCCGCACTGACCATTGATCCATCATTTTTTTATTCTAAGTTTCACTCACAACTTACGGCTTTGGATTCCAGCTTACAAACCGCGACCAAAGACTACCTGCTTGCTTTAGATGATTTGGCCAAGCACTTGAAGGATCGAAAAGGTGACATTCTAAACGCTAAAAAATATGAGAGCCCAGCTGATTGCGCTGAAACATTAACGAAAATCTGGCAAGAATATAGTGACCTTTGCGCTAAATCAGAGTTATTTAGCAGCTCATTAGTTGGTGAACAAGCCAAGGCTAAAGCCGATTTGCGATTGAAAGAAGTCGCTGACTATTTGCTTACGATTGATTACCAAACACAGCTCAATTCAATTGAAACCTTAAAGCAAAAGAGGGATGAGGCCGAACAAGCTCAGGCGGCTATTAATGAAAACATTACAAAAAAACAAGGACAAGTTGCTGCTAAGAAACGTGAACTTAACGATGAAGAAAAAGGAGCCAAAAAGGTAAATGAATATCTTAATAATTTTTTCGGGCATCAGTTCTTAACGTTGGAAGCTAAAAAATATGAAGGGCCAACGCAAGACGCAAAACGTATTCGGTTTGAAGTGATTCGTGACGGTAAGAAGGCTTATCACCTTAGTGAAGGTGAATGTAGCCTGCTCGCTTTTTGCTACTTTTTGGCCAAGTTAGATGATGTTGCAACCAAAGACTCGAAACCTATTATTTGGATTGATGATCCCATCTCTTCACTCGATGGAAATCATATTTTCTTTATTTATACCCTGTTAAACGCGGAAGTTGTCGAGAAGGGGAGATTTGCGCAGTTATTCGTTTCAACACACAACCTTGATTTCCTGAAGTACTTAAAGCGATTAAAGGATAATTATCTTACTTCTGATGGAGAAAAGTTTAAATGTCAGAAAGCATACTTTGTTGTGGTTAGGCAGGATAAAAAATCTACATTGCAGGTCATGCCATCCTATTTAAAAGAGTATGTGACTGAGTTTAACTACCTGTTTCATCAGATCCATAAATGTGCCTCTATTGAAGCTATCGATAATACCAACTACGTAACTTTTTATAATTTTGCCAACAATGCGAGGAAGTTTTTCGAAATTTACCTGTATTACAAATACCCAGATCAAGGAATGACTGAAAAAACACTTAATGCATTTTTTGGTGAAGATCGTATCCCTTCAGTCTTAACAGACAGGATTAACAATGAGTATTCACACTTGTCTGGGGTCTTTGAGAGAGGTGCATCGCCTATTGAAGTGCCTGAAATGCAAACCGCCGCCAGACAAATCATTGAACGACTCCGGCAAGATCATGAGCAATATTCTTCTTTGATGAAAAGTGTTGGAGAACACAGTGACAACATATAACGTCTATTGCGATGAAAGCCGCCATACATCAGATCCATCACAGCCTTACATCGTTATCGGTGCGCTTCAATGTCCTCGAGAAGAAAAGCGCCGCATAGTTGGTCGTCTGCATGGCCTGATGACCAAGCATGGCATTAAAACAGAATTTGGCTGGAAAAAAGCATCACCCAATAAGGCAGAATTTTATCTTAGCCTGATCCAGTTGTTTGCTGAGGAGCAATGTCTTTCTTTTCGTTGTGTTGTGGTTGACCGAAGGCAACTGGATCATGAGCAGTGGAATAATGGTGATAAAGAGCTTGGCTTTTACAAGCTTTATTACCAATTACTGGTACATTGGCTTCAGCCAGGTGATACCTACCATATTTATCTGGATTGGCAACAGAATGCTGCCAGTGGTCGTTTTGAAGAGCTGCGGCAGATTCTGGCACACAAGCTAATGGGTAGAGCCAAAATAGCTTGTCTTGAGCCGGTAGAGTCGCATAACCAGCCGCTGATACAGCTTGCAGACTTGTTGATGGGGGCGGTGGGGTATGATTGGAATGACATGCAGAGTCGCTCTAACGCCAGCGTTTTTAAAGTGCAGTATGCTGGTCATCTGGCTAAAGCCGTAGGTAAAAGCGGCTTGCGGTTTACTACTCCCAAGACTGAGCGAAAATTCAATATCTTCAACTGGCAAGGACGATAGTTTGACTGATAGCTTGTGGCCGAAACTGCGACTGAAAGCCGATACGGAAGAAAATCTGATCGAGGCATATCGTCAGGTATATCTGGATACCTACGTCTACGATGAGCAGGGTAATCGACGAGTTTTTACTGACTGGACAGGTGCTTCGATTATCTTTGCAGCCGGTGCTTTTGATCATGCCTTCAGTAAAGCCAAAAACTATCGCTTGGGCACCTGTGTTCACGATGGTGGTTTTGATCATGAAAGAGCGCGTCGGATTTTATGGATCGCCGAGGTGCTTGCAGCTTCAGCCGGTACGATTCATCGTTATACCCAGTCAAAAAAGGACAGTCGTGGCCGTGATAGAAAACGACGGACATACGTTGTTGTTGATGAAAGTTATGTTGTGGTTCTGGATGATCCAAGAAAGCCCGATAAGCCTTTCACTTTTGTAACGGCTATAGCCGCTAATCCGAGCTATGTGCAGACTGAAATCAAGCAAAAAGCATTTCTGGTAGAGGTGAAGAAGGGAGGGTGATATGCCCCAGTCTTATCGGCGACTGAGGCGCAGCCAGGAACCAAAACAACTAGGTAAAGGTTCAACCAGCTCCGAAGAGCTTGGATGCATTATGGTGGTGTGCGAGTGAAATATCAAGCGGGCTGTTTGCCAGTTTACTGTACCCAGAAAAAGCGAATGCCGCATCAGTACCCCATTCCAAGCTCTTCGGAGAGGCTGGCCAGTTCGTCCATGGCTTTGCTGCTGGCTGCATCGCGCTGTTGTTTGTATGCCATCAGGTCGGAGAAGAGTACACGGCGATGACGACCGGTTTTATGGTGCGGCAAAGCACCTTCTTCCAGCAATTTCACCAGGTGAGGGCGTGAAACATTAAGCAGGTCGGCTGCTTCTTGTGAAGTGAGTTCTGCATGGACAGGAACCACTTTAACCGAGTTACCCAGTGCTAATTCCCCAAGGATGTCTACCAGCAGGCGTAATGCACTGGTGGGCAGTTCAATTGGGTGCGCCTTGTTGTCAGCATCGTAGATTTCAATCCGTTGAGTATCCGTTTTGGTTGACAGATAGGCAGCCAAGTCACGTTGCCCTTGTGTTGCAGCAGCAACTTCACGAGCTTCAGGAAAGCTGGCAAGTTGGTTCATGGCTTTGCTCCATCGTTTGTTTGAGTGATTTTTGATTCTAATCGAAATAAACGAAAAAGCAATTGCTCACGGTAATAGGAAATCAAAGACTCTCTTCAAACCCACTCAGCAGCACATCTGCTGCACTTTCCCTTAAGGGCACCAGAGCCTGATAGGCTTCTGAGTTGTGCCAGGCTTTGGCGGTGGTGATATCTGGAAAACGGATCACCACGATGTTGGTGTAGGGTGTTTCACCGGCAAAGGTGGTGTCTTTTGTACCGCGAAACATCAGTTCGGCATTCCAGGGTTCCAGCGTGGCAGGCACTTTGTTGCAGTAATCTACCCAGAGGTCTGAGTCTTTAATACGAATTTGTCCAACGATGTAGGCATGAGGCATTCTGCTGGCTCCTTTTATACACAACAGCTGACTGCTGAATTAAGCTGGACTCACTAGCGGCGTCTATTGCGTGCATAATGCTAGTGAGCGAGTTAGATATCAAGCGGCTTGGTTCAGGCTAGCCCGGATTTCTCATGGGGTATAAAAGAAAACGGCAGGAAGTGTTATAATTT
>NZ_JACUUA010000115.1 GCF_014859565.1 Marinospirillum sp.
GTACCCGACCATCAACCAGTCTGGGAGTTTCTGTCTGCCCGAACAACTCCTGCAGCTTAACCGCCATCACCGGCTCATCACCGGAATAATCCAGCAACACCCGTGAACCACTGGGAACTTTAAGATGCGTGGGAGCCAGTCGAGCCAGAGCCTGTTGCTGCTGCCAGTCCAAACTCTGCAATAACCATTCACCCAGCGGCGCCTTTTCCAATTGCTCCATGCGCGTCATGCCTTCCAGTCGGGGCAACAGCCAAAGATCAGCCGACTGTAATAACTGCTGATCATTAACATCCGGCCAGGGATCTCCCAGCACTCGATTTAATAAACGCAATCGCCCCAGCAGCTGTTGATCCGTTGCCGACCAAGGCAACACGCCTTTTTGTTGTAGTACCTGCAGTAGCACGCTGGCGGCTTTTCCTTCCGGCAGTTTTTGCAGGGGGCGACGCATAAACACCAGCTCGCCAATGGCTTTGATTTCTTCGCCCACAACACGGCCCGCCACCTCATCCCAATTCACTCTAACCTGCCACTCTGTTGCCTGCGGGTAATGCTGTGCCACCAGTTCAGCCGGTACAGCTGCAGTCTGAAACACCCTTGCGCCGCTCACCTGTCCATCCAGCTCCACCGCCACCAACCACTCATTTTTTGCCAGCGGATGTTCTGCCGCTAACAATGCCTGACCACCTGTGACCAACTTAAACCGACCATCACCCCGAGACTGAGCCAGCCGATCAGGGTAAGCCGCCAGTAACAGTTGCGGCAGTTCAGCAAGATCGACCGGCTCCAATTTGCAATTTGCACGCCGCGCCCACTGCTGAGCTGCGCGATACCAGCGTCCGGCAGCGCCTTCACCCACCTGACGTGGGCGCTGTTCCAACAGGTGCAACAGATCAATATTTTGGGTCGGAAGGCGCTCCTCCAGCAAGGACACCAGCCAACAAGCCAGCGGCAGGGCTTTTATTTCCTTCGCTGTATTCAGCAGCACTGCCAGTCGCGGATGGGTTGGCCAGTGCCCAATTAACCCGCTGCCAGACGTGCCGCAACACGACGCGGCTCCAGCAACAACCAGCGCCCTTGATTGCTGGAGAAAGTATTTAACAGCGCCAGGGGCACACGGGTGGTCTTGCCGGCACCGGGCTGAGCCACCAGCAGACAAGAGTTGCCTTCTTGCAGGGTGGTCACCACCTTCGCCAGAACGGCGTTGATCGGTAATTCACCCGATGACGGGGCAGAAAAAGGTTTAATCACTTAACCACATGACTCCATTGATGTTTTGGGAGACAACTCAAAAAACCGGTTAATTTGCACCAGCAACAGCTTGTCGGCATCCGATCTGTGAGGTATAAATATTACTGTATAAATTATCAGGAGCGGCATCATGCTGGTCAGTCTGAGCATCCGTCAACTTGCAATTGTAGAGCACCTGGAGCTTGAGTTTCGTAACGGCATGACCGTTATCACCGGTGAAACCGGAGCCGGGAAATCCATACTGCTGCAGGCACTTGGGCTGGCTCTGGGTGATCGTTCAGACGCAGACAGCATTCGCCATGGTGCCGCGCGGGCGGAAATCACCGCCAGCTTTGATCTCAGCAACCTGCCACTGGCGCGCGAATGGATGAATGCCCATGATCTCGATCCTGAAGAGTGCATCCTGCGTCGCAGCCTGCTGCTGAATGGCCGCTCCAAAGCCTGGATTAATGGTCAACCCTGCCCGGTTCAGCACCTAAAAGAGCTGGGTGAGATTCTACTCGATATTTACGGACAGCATGCTCATCAGACCCTGTTGCGTCGGGAAACCCACCTGCAGATTCTGGATCAGTATGCCGGTCTGCAGCAGCAAACCCATGAACTTGGCGACCTTTACCGTAGCTGGAGCCAAACACGCAGAAAACTCAACAACCTGCGCCAGCAGGATGATGCCCAGCGCGCCCGTATTCAGCTGTTACGTTATCAAGTTGAAGAGCTTGATCAGCTGGCATTGCAGGTTAATGAACTCAGTGAACTGGAAGCCGAACAGCAACAACTGGCCAATGCAGAAAGTTTGATTCAGACCGGCCAGCAGGCGCTGGATTGTTGTGACCACGAGGAAGGTGGCGCACTGCAGTTACTGAACCGTGCACTGAGCCAGCTCGAAGGATTACAAACACCTGCATTGGGTCAGGTGGTTCAGATGCTGGGGGAGGCTCAGATTCAACTGCAAGAAGCCAGCCGAGAACTGGAGTATTATACCGGCAGCATCGAAATAGACCCTGTACGCCTGCAGTGGGTCGAAGAACGCCTGAATAATATTTATCAAACTGCACGTAAACACCACCTGCAAGCGGAAGATTTGCCAGGGCTGCATGCACAATTAAAAAAAGAGCTGGGTGAACTGGATGGTGATGAAAACAGCCTGGATCAACTCAGCAAAGAGCTGAACGAATTGACGGAAGCTTACCGCAATGTAGCAGGGCGACTGCATCAGGATCGCCAGGCAGCAGCTGCAACACTGGAGCAGGCCGTGGATGAACAGCTAGCCTATCTGGGTATGGAAAAAAGCCAATTCCGTGTGGACTTTAAAACCCTGGATCAATTCCATCCCCATGGCATGGATGACTTGGAGTTTTTGATTGCACCCAACCCCGGGCAACCGGCCAAACCTCTGGTACGCATTGCTTCTGGTGGTGAGTTGTCACGTATCAGCCTGGCAATTCAGGTTATCACCGCCAGAACCACCAGCATCCCCACACTGGTTTTTGATGAGGTGGATGTAGGTATTTCTGGGGCTACAGCAGAAATTGTTGGCCGCCTGCTGAAAAAACTGGCTTCGCGCGGTCAGATCCTGTGTGTCACTCATTTGCCACAGGTGGCCGCTCAGGGTGATCAGCATCTGCATATCCAGAAACAGACCCACGGAGACTCAACACTTACCCAGATGGCTTTACTCGACGAAAAAGGACGAGTTGCCGAGCTGGCAAGAATGCTGGGAGGGATCAAACTCTCGAATCGGACACTGGCTCATGCCAGAGAAATGCTCAAGGGAAGCCGCCATTAAGGCTGCAACCGGACAACACTAACTCAGCGCTTTTTGCGCACGTAAAGAACCAGCGCGTGATCAACCAGTTCCAGCCCATGTTCTTCGGCTAGCTGGTGCTGACGTCGCTCAATGGCAGAATCAAAAAACTCAATCACTTCACCAGTATCCACATTTACCATGTGGTCATGATGATCTTCTGCAGACAGTTCAAAAACTGCATGGCCACCATCAAAGTTGTGTTTGTCCACCAGACCCGCCGCCTCAAACTGGGTCAGCACCCGGTAAACCGTGGCAAGCCCTACATCTTCACCTGTCTCGATCAGCGCCTTGTAAACATCCTCGGCGCTCAGGTGGTCTTCTGAATGGCGCTCCAGCACCTGCAAAATCTTGATACGTGGCAAGGTCACCTTAAGACCGGCTTTTCTTAATTCCTGGTTTTCATCGGCCATCAGAATTCTCTTTACCTAAGTGATCAGAATGCTTCGCTGAAGTGCAAAGTTTTAAGTATCATATACAGGTGACTATTATTCACTGAAGCGAATCAGAGTTAAACCCATTAATGATGAAAAAACCGACCAAAATACTCGCCTTTGTACTTTTTACACTGCTTCTAGGTGGCTGCAGCTGGATTAGTCCCTTCAAGCAGGATATCCAGCAAGGCAACATTCTGGATGAAGAGGCTATTTCACAGCTGAAAACTGGCATGAGTGAAGAACAGGTGCTGTTTCTACTTGGCAGTCCGCTGCTGACCGCTCCAGGCAACCCAGCGCAATGGGATTACATCTATCAGATGCGCAAAGGCACCGACCTGATCAAGCGTGAAACGCTGCGTTTGGAATTTCAACCTGACGCAAGTGGCAGTCAGCGTCTGAGTAAAATTGACCACCAGCCGTGAAATCCGGCTGGATTCAATTACTCCTGTCCGGCCTTTTTTGCTGCTCTGGTAGCACGTGATGCCTTGGGGTCTGCAATCAGTGGCCGGTAAATTTCTATCCGGTCACCCTCACGCACCAACTGCTCTTCAGGTTTCATCACCTGCCGACCAAAAATCCCCAGCTTGGCTGTTTGCAGATCAAGCCCTGAGAAATGCTGCTCCATACCGGACATCAACACGGCATCCCTAATGCAGGTTTCTTGTGGCACTTGCAAGGTCAGAATTTTTTGTTTTTCCGGCAGGGCATAAGCCACTTCTAAAGTCAGCATATTCTCTGCATCATCCTGCGTATTTGCCATACACCTCATCCGCACGTTTGACAAAAGCATCCACCTGGCTGGCCGCCATCTGACTGAACAAGGGTTCCAGCACCCTGGAGACCAGTCGACCGGCCACCTCAAACTCAAGATCAAAAATAACTTTGCAGGCTTTTTCACTGAGTGGTTGAAAAATCCAGCGCCCCTCCAGCTTTTTAAAGGGGCCATCCACCAGCTGTAACTCAATCCGCTCGGGATCAAACAACTCATTACGGGTGGTGAAGCGGTACTTCATGCCTGCCTTGGCAAGCTCCAGCTCACCCACCAAATAGGACTCCTCTCGATGAATCAGGCGAGCATCACTGCAACCGGGAAGAAATTTAGGGTAAGATTCACAGTCATTGACCAGTTCAAACATTTCTTTCGCCGAATGCATCACTAAAGCAGAGCGACTGATACGGCTCATAATTCACTCCAATTCACATCAATGTGCTGTGAATTCTAACATGAGCCAAGACGCCTGCACCTATGCTGACGGTCTTTTGCGACAACTTACCACCATGAGCCAAGCCAGTTATGGGTAAAACATCCAAGAAAAAGCCCGACAGCAACACCATTGCCGTCAACCGCCGGGCGCGACACGAATACCATATTGAAGAAACCTTTGAAGCCGGACTGGTACTGTCCGGCTGGGAAGTCAAAAGCCTGCGCGCAGGGAAATGCCAGCTGACCGACACCTATATTTTGATCAAGGACGGTGAGGCCTGGCTGCTGGGTTCTCACATCACCCCGTTACTCAGTGCTTCTACCCATGTGGTGGCTGATCCAACACGTACCCGCAAACTGCTGCTGCACCGCAAGGAGATTGCCCGGCTGGTCGGACAGATCAACCAGAAGGGGTTCACCTGTGTGCCGTTATCAATCTACTGGAAGGGCAACAAGATCAAATGCCAGCTGGCTTTGGTGAAAGGTAAACAACTGCACGATAAACGCGCCACGGATAAAGATCGTGACTGGGATCGCCAGAAAGGCCGCATCATGCGGGAAAGAAATAAAGAGTGAACTTTTTGTTTTGTGGATGGTTTAAACAAGGGAGTGTGATAGAATCCACCAACACTTAAAGGGGACGTCCTGGCTTCGACGCCGGTAGCAAAACCTAAGGTGCATGCCGAGAGGGAAGTGACTCTCGTAAATCAATTACTTCAAACATTATAGTCGCAAACGACGACTCTTACGCTCTAGCCGCTTAAGGCTACTCATGAAGCCATGTTGCCTATCGCCGGTGAATTGAGACTATTGAGCGCAGCCAGATAGGATCGCAGCAATGATCGCCTTCGTCGGCGCTGCTAAAACTCAATCGAAGGATCGCTGAAGGGTATCCTGTTCGTCGGAGACCTGCCAGTTAAAACAAATGACGAAACTAAGCATGTAGATCCAAGGGCAGAGTGCCGACGGACGCGGGTTCAACTCCCGCCGTCTCCACCAATTGAAAAAGGTGAACTGATCTCAGTTCACCTTTTTTTATGCCTGCACCCCGCGCTACAGGCCTTGTGTGGCAAGGGTTTACGGACTTCGCCATCGCTGTAATCGCGGACTTCTGCCGGCAATTCTTCTCTGAATGGCCGAATACTCTCAGTGCCTCTCCCCACACCGCTAGACCCAAGTCCATGAGCTGAGAACAGAGAACCCTTTGAAATCAGTAGCTTATTGTCGGACTCAGGAAAGGAGTTTGATTGATAAATTGGCTGGGCGAAGGGAAATGCATCATTCAAAACAGCTACATGATTAAGTTGATAAGTAGCCAGCGAAGAGCGTTCATACGAGCTGCATTTGTAATTGAAAGTTACATCATATTCTGATTGAGGAAATGAGCCCTGACGCCTTTGAGCGGCTTACACAACGGATGCTCAGAGAATCGGGCTTTGTTCATGTCGATGTCACCGGCCGTACCGGTGATGGTGGCATCGATGGCAAAGGCATCGCCAGAATTAATGGCTTGATGAGTTTTCACATCGCTTTTCAATGCAAAAAATACAAAGGCTCTGTGGGCGCGCCGGAGATTAGGAACTTTCGAGGTGCAATTGTCGGTCGCGCGGACCGAGGCATGTTCATTACTACAGGAAGCTTCACCAAGGCAGCTATTGAAGAAGCCAATCGCGATGGCGCCGCCCCCATTGATCTAGTGGATGGCGACCAGCTTGCAGACAAATTGAAAGAGCTGGCTTTAGGGGTAAAAACAGAGCTTGTTGAAAAGGTCACCGTTGAGCCGGAATGGTTTTTAAATTTGTAGTTGGTATTCATAAGGGAGTGATTCATGCGTTTCATTGCAAACCGAATTAATGGAGTACATTTACGAGATGTACTGCCTGCCCCCTACACATTTATTTCAACCTGCGTTTCAATCAAGTTTTCAATAACCGAATAGATATCAATGCTCTCATCAGGAACGTCAATACTGACAATTAAGCTGTAGCGAACAGTATTTTGCCAGCGGTCTTGTGCGGTTCTATATTTCCACCAGCCACCCACTGGAAAAATCGCAATGGTATGCATATCCGCAAGATCTGCTGCTGGCCCAGCCCAAGTATCCACATGCAAAGAACCTCTGGTTCTTAATTGCGGACCAAGCGTCCAACCGTCATTATTGCCTTCTGGGCCTTCATATTCATCACTGTTTGCCACGCCATTAACATAAGCATGAAAGTTTTTGTCAATGGCCATTTATTTTGACCCACCTTTGGCCAATAAAATTGACCCACCTGGTGCGTTAGTTGGTTAACTTTTCTTTCAGTCGATAGCTTTCTCCTCCCAGCATGAAGATGTGTGAATGATGGATGATCCGATCCACGATGGGGATGGCCACATTGTCGCTGTGGAAGAACTCACCCCAGTCGGTGAAGTCCTTAGCTACATCAGCCGGATGGTTAACCTGACCACATTGGCGCCAGATATTGTCGAGGCGATTTTGGACGACCAACTGCCGCCTAATATCACCCTGTTTGATCTGGCGGTGGATCCGCCAA
This sequence comes from Marinospirillum sp., assembly GCF_014859565.1. The sequence continues at coordinate 7,231 of NZ_JACUUA010000115.1, forward strand.
GGTTGTGGTCGGAACAGCGAGAAAGGCATATGGTTTGAAATGTCGTTGATTGTTAAACCCTAGGTTTAAGTATCACGACAATTCCAAACCCATCACCTGAAACTAAACGTCGGCAAATCCTGATAATTGCCGACATTTAGCAACATCATGGGGCTGGCTACCGAGCGGGAGGTCAGATCACACACTAGGTCAGTCGTCTTCCAATAAACCACGCCAAGGATCTTCGTTCAATGCTCCGGCTAGGCTTGCTTCATCAGGTGGAGAGCTATCCAACGCACGCCGCACCGCTTGCGCTTTGTCCTTTGGTATCAACATCAGCTCGCAATTCAGCCCCAATGCAATGAGTTCAAGCGTATTCAACCTAGGGTTGCCCTGCGCCTCAAGTCGTTGAAATTGCTGACGAGACATGCCGACCCGCAGCATCATGTCACTCTGCTTCAGCCCCAGAGCTTTGCGACGACTCTTAATTTGGCTCAGTAGAAAATTAAGCCCTGTAGTCATATATGTTGCCTAATCAAAGCAGCTGAAAACATCGGTGGCGTAAAATTGCGGCTTGGTTTAAAATTACATTATTTTCATTTATTTTTTAAACTGAAATATTTAGGAGGCGTCATGATCGCAGATCGAATTCGGCAAGCTCGACTTGCAGCTGGATTGACCCTTGGTGCGCTGGGCGAGCAGGTCGGAGTGTCACATACTGCCATTCAGAAATACGAGAAAGGCCTGGTAACACCGTCGTCATCTCAACTATTAAAGCTAGCTCGCGCCTGCGGCATTCGTACCGAGTATTTTTTTCGTACCCACTCGGTCGACCTCTTGCAGCCCGAATTCCGAAAGTTGGCGACTTTTGGTAAGACTGCGCAAGATGCACTTAAAATCAAAGTCACTGAGCTGGTTGAGAAACGAGTCGAGTTGTTGGGCTCGTTTCCTGAATCGCCACTACCCAAATTTCGCGCGCCAGAAAATCTGCCGGATCAAATCCTTTCTTTAGATGACATAGAGGCCTTTTCCGAAGGTGTTCGGACTGCCTGGCAACTGGGAATGAACCCCATTGCTGACTTAACGGATACCCTTGAGGGGCTGGGTTTGTTAGTGATTGTTGTTGACGAGGAAAACCCTGGTTTTTCAGGGCTTACTGCCACTGCGCGCACAGACGATGGCCGAGAATATCCTGTAGTAGCAGTTTCTAATCGTTGGCCGGGAGATCGGCAGCGTTTCACTCTGGCGCACGAATTGGGTCATCTCTTGCTTCAAGGACGACTTGCCGATGATGTGGACGAGGAGAAAGCCTGTGACCGATTTGCAGGGTCGTTCTTAGTTCCACGGATTGCTGTTTACCAGTTGTTGGGGCAGCAACGCCATGCAATTGAATGGCAAGAACTCAATGTGCTGAAGCGTGAATTTGGGCTGTCAATGGCAGGATGGCTTCAGCGAGCAAAGCAATGTGGTGTCATTACTGAGCACATGCACTTAGCGATGTTTAAGCGTTTTTCCGCCAAAGGCTGGCGCAAATGTGAGCCAGGCGAGCCGTTGCCCAATGAGTTCCCGCAGCTATTTCAACAGCTGGTGTACCGAGCCTTGGCCGAACAATTTATTGCAGAAAGCAAGGCTGCAGAACTACTAGGCATCCCGATGATGCGCTTCCACAAAGAACGCCAGCTGGAGTCATCGGATGCGGTTGCTCATCAGTGATGCCAATATTTTAATCGATATGGAGTCGGGAGCGCTGATGGATAAGCTCTTTGCTCTGCCGATGCAATTTGGCATCCCTGACCTCCTGTACTACGAAGAAATCGAACCCGGTACTCCGGGATTAGATGACTTGGGATTGCAGGTCATGGAAGTGGATGGCGGATGGGTAAACTACGCTCAAAGCCTGCCTGCGCAATACAACCATACACTGCCAGCAAAAAACGGCCCCAAGCCTACCCATAACGATTACTTGGCGCTGGCGCTAGCAAAGCAAGAGGAGTGCACTTTATTAACTGGCGACACCAACCTCAGAGTTGTCGCCGGCAAAGAGAAGGTCACTGTCATGGGCACAATTGGTCTGCTGTGCGCGATGGTCGAAAACCAGCTATTGACGGTCGATGAAGCGATTGCGGCACTGAATAGAATGAAAGAAGGAAAACGCCGATTGCCTTGGCCTGATGCTGAAAAAATTCTTAATAAACTGAGATAGTTAGGACTGAATGTATCAGATCCATTTACCGAGTCGTTTTGTTGAGCCAGCGACATGGCTCTTTCATCAGTAATAATGCTTGTTTCATACACCAAGTGGAGGCAACCATGCCAAAGAAATTAGGAACTCATCATGTAGTCCCGAACGCCGATGGTGGCTGGGACGTTAAAAAAGGCGGAGCTTCCCGTAGCAGCGGTCACTACGATCGTAAGCAAGACGCGGTGGATGCTGGACGCAAGATAAGCCAAAACCAAGGCACTGAATTTTACGTCCATGGGAAGGACGGCAAAATCCAGAACAAAGACAGCCATGGGAATGATCCACACCCGCCCAAAGGATAACCAATCCTCGGATCAGATGGCGCAAACATAAAGAACGCGCCATTGATTGTGGGGCTAAGCGCGTCTCTAGGCCGACGGAACAGAGCGGATCTGCTGCTTGGTTTTGGGGCTGCTGGTTGACTGCCTCAGGCAGCTTTCCTCAAAGGCTTCGACATCGACCTGGCGATACATTACTCGACCGCGCAGCTTCAGAAATTGCGGGCCAATGCCTTCAGATCGCCAGCGTTCAAGGCAGGCCTCGCTGACGCCCCATCGGTTGGCCAGCTGCCGCTGGTTCATATGCAATACTTCCATTTCGTTCACCTCGTTGTTGTTTGCGGGAGGCCATGAACGCTCGTAGCAGGAAGGGTTGCAAGCTATTTAGGGTATTTGCAGGCAAAGCACTGGCCTGACGAACAGAAACCTCATAGGAGGCGGTCGCAGCGGGTAAGGAGGCGATTATCTCCAAAGCCCGATACTGATCCAAAAGCTGCGGACGTAAATGAGGCAGGCATAAGTGTGAAGGTCACGCGCATTACCCTGGGAGGTCTGTTGCTCTGCCAACAGGCTATTCATGCTGCGAGGCATGGAGATGGAGCAGCAGAAGTCAGCAGAGGCCATAGTAGGTTGCTGACCGGCAACTGAAGGGCTGAACATGAAGTACGCAAGGGAGCCTTTACTTTTCGATGTGTGGAAGGCGTTGTAGAAAAGAAGCGGTAAACCCCGCTCGCCCAAATGAAACGATGGGGTGGAATCCTCAGGATCGGCCTTGGGTCGCAACAAACCACACCGGCAAAGCAGAAGACCACTCCTGAGGGGGCTGATATGGAACTGATGTCAGCGATCATCGAACCCAACAACATGCACCTGGCTTACCGACGCGTGACCCGCAACAAGGGTTCCGCTGGTGTCGATGGAATGCGTGTCGAACAACTCAAAGCCTACCTGCAACAGTACTGGCCAACCCTGAAGCAACAACTGCTGGATGGTCATTACCAACCATATTCTCATGTCACGGCTGGCTCGCAAGATCAAAGACAAAACCCTGCTGAGCCTGATCCGTCGTTACCTGCAATCCGGCATCATGACCGGAGGTGTGGTCTCAGCGAGAACAGAAGGCACGCCGCAAGGTGGTCCGCTGTCCCCGCTGCTGTCCAACATCCTGCTGGACGAACTGGATCAGACGCCACCTGCGCAAAATTTTGTGGAGGCTGCATATTCTGCCCCATCGTGAACACTCATTCTGGCTCAACGTGAACACCCGTTCTGATTGAAGCCGGTTTCGCCTCCCCCCAACCGCTCTCGATCGGGAATTTGTGACTGCTCCCCGCCCTAAGCGCTAAAGCGCCACGGGCGAGGCTTCCAACTT
>NZ_JACUUA010000116.1 GCF_014859565.1 Marinospirillum sp.
CCTGCACCTGCAGCAGCTCCTCAGGCTGCAGCGCCCGTTGCTGCGGCTGCTCCAGCAGGCCGTCAGGAAATTCGGGTACCGGATCTGGGTGGTCACGCTGAAGTTGAAATCATCGAAGTGAATGTGAAGGCCGGTGATGAGCTGAATGCTGAAGACACCCTGATTACCCTGGAAACCGACAAGGCCACCATGGATATCCCTTGTCCTTATGCTGGCAAACTGGTGGAGCTGTTGGTTAAAGAAGGTGACAAGGTTTCTGAAGGTCACCTGATTGGTTACATTGAGGCAGAAGGAGTCAGCAGTACCGCAGCAGCAACGCAGACTGCGGCTCCGGCTACTCAGGCGTCCACTCAGGCTCCTGCAGCCCCGGCAACTCCCGCTGCTGCATCAGCCTCTGTACCTAGTTCTGCACCCAGTTCTACACCTGCTAAACCTGCCGGTAAGGTACATGCTGGTCCGGCAGTGCGTCAGCTGGCGCGTGAGCTTGGGGTTGAGTTGGCACAGGTCACTGGCAGTGGCCCCAGAGGTCGTATTCTTAAAGAAGACCTGCAGAATTTTGTTAAACAGGTGATGCAGCAGAGCCGTTCCGGTACAGCAGCAGCTCCCGCAGCAGCTGGTGGTGCAGGTATTCCGCCGGTGCCAGTGCAGGATTTCAGCCAGTTTGGTGAGATTGAAGAAAAACCCATGGGCCGTCTGTTGAAGGCCGGTGCGGTAAACCTGCATCGTTCCTGGCTGAATGTGCCGCATGTTACCCAGTTTGATGAAGCTGATATCACCGAGCTGGAAGACTTCCGCAAATCAATCAAGGCAGAAGCGGAAAAGCAGGGTGCCAAGGTGACTCCGCTGCCCTTCCTGATCAAGGCCTGTGCACTGGCATTAAAAGCCTATCCACAGTTCAATGTATCCCTGGGTGCTCAGGGCGACACACTGATCTGGAAAAAATACATCAACATCGGTTTTGCCGTGGATACACCCGACGGCCTGCTGGTGGTGGTGGTGAAGGATGCTGACAAGAAAAGTGTTTATGACCTGGCGCGTGAATCTTCTGAGCTGGCAGCAAGAGCACAGAAGAAACAGCTGAAAGGTGAAGACATGAAAGGCAGCTGTTTCACCATTTCCTCCTTGGGTTCGATCGGTGGTACAGCCTTTACACCGATAGTAAACGCACCCGAGGTGGCAATTCTGGGTGTTTCCAAGGCCAGTATCAAACCCATCTGGGATGGCAAAACTTTCCTGCCGCGTCTGATGCTGCCCTTGTCCTTGTCTTATGATCACCGTGCTATTAATGGTGCTGATGCAGCACGTTTTATCACCTTCCTGTCGCAGCAGTTAAGTGATATTCGTAAAATGCTTTTGTAAGACAACAACATAGCTTAAACCCCGAATAACTCCCGTAGCGGCGGGAGTTATTCAGTCAGGCACTCAGCCATATTCTGCAAGCCGTGCAGGATATTGATGCCAAAAACCAGCAGATAGCGGCTGCTGCGGAAGAATAATCGGCTGTTGCCAGTGAAATTGATGCCAATCTGGGACGAATTCGGGATGGCAGTGAAGCCAGTGCTCAGGGTGCTCAGGCGACCTCAGAATCCAGTCAGGCACTGACACAAACTACCATAAGTTTGCAGCAGGCCATCAGCGCTTTCCGGGTTGCCTGAACCGACTGCTCACCTTTTGTCTTAGTCCCCGGTGCTTGTCAGCTCCGGGGACTCCCTGTATTGTCCTTTATTTCGCGACGATCCAGTTTACCTATCTCTTCAGTAACACATAAAAATATTAACCAAGGAGACAAGAATGCGTCTGATTTTATTGGGAGCACCGGGTGCCGGTAAAGGAACACAAGCCCAGTTTATCTGTGAGGCTTTTGGTATTCCCCAGATTTCCACGGGTGACATGCTGCGTGCAGCGGTCAAGGCCGGTACTGAGCTGGGATTAAAAGCCAAAGAAATTATGAGTGCCGGTGGTCTGGTTTCTGATGATTTGATCATTGGTCTGGTCAAGGATCGTATCAGCCAGCCTGATTGTGCCAAGGGTTTCCTGTTTGATGGTTTCCCCAGAACCATCCCCCAGGCAGATGCCATGAAAGAAGCCGGTGTTAAACTGGATCACGTGGTGGAAATTGCTGTTGCTGATGAAGAAATTGTCCAGCGTATGTCTGGCCGTCGTGTTCACCCTGCCTCTGGTCGTACTTACCATCTGGTTTACAATCCGCCCAAGGTGGAAGGCAAGGATGATGTGACGGGTGAAGATCTGATCCAGCGTGAAGATGACAACGAAGCCACAGTACGTCATCGCTTGGCTGTTTATCATGATCAGACTGCACCTCTGGTTGAGTACTATCAGTCCTGGGCCAAACAAGACCCTGAGCAGGCACCTGTTTATGCCCATATCAAGGGTGTTGGCAGTGTGGATGATATTCGTACCCAGGTGCTGAAAGTCCTGGGTGCCTGATACAGCATGACGCGTATACTGGCTCTGGATACCTCCTCCGACGCAGGTTCTGTTGCACTCTGGTGTGATGGTGAAGTGCTGGAGGATTTTCAACTGCTGCCCCGGCAGCAGGCTCAGGCACTGCTGCCACAGATCAAAAAGCTGCTGGCAGATGCTGGTACTGAGCTGAGTCAGCTGGATGCACTGGCCTACGGTCGCGGGCCAGGCTCCTTCACCGGGCTGCGTATTGCTGCAGCCAGCATTCAGGGGTTGGCACTGGCGCTGGATCGCCCGGTCATCCCTGTTTCAACCTTACAATCCATCGCCTGGAGTACCCATCAGCAGTACTTTGCCAAAAAAGTACTGACCCTGCTGGATGCTCGCATGGATGAAGTTTACTGGTGTGCCTGGCAATGGCAGGATCAACAACCAGTAGCCTTAATGGCGGAAATGCTGAGCCAGCCGGAAGCGGTGATGCTGAACAAGCTGGATGATCAGGACTGGGTGCTGGCTGGATCGGGTGCTGTATTTGTTGAGCGTTTGCCACCGGTTTTGCGGAGTTGTATTCAGCAGGAATTGCCGGAGATTCGACCTGCGGCTGGTGCCATGGCACATCTGGCGGCACAAATCTGGCAAGCAGGGGGTGCTGTGGATGCTGCTGAAGCTCAGGCGGTTTATTTGCGTGACAAGGTGACTCATGGCAGCTGATTGCCCTGAGACAGGTCAAGTTTTGCACCTGCAGGACGATAAGTTCTTTGTCCACAACAAAGTGATCCATCCTTCCCAGAGATAAAGTATGCGTATCCAGGGTTCCGTTCAGTCACCCCAGCCGCAACCGCTCAGGCGACGTAAAAAAGCGCCGGAGAGTGTTGATGACACTGCTGAAAAGCCGAGTGCAGCCAAGGGTGTTATCCGACTGGATCCTGAGGTGGACTATATTGCTGCTGATGAATCCTGGGAGCTGGACGAACGTGAACTTTCAGCCAGAGCCAGACGCGCTCTGCAGGGTTACTGGATGGTGGCACATCAGGGACGTCTGGCGGCTGAATGGCACCGTATTGATCTTTATGTCTGAAATTCTTTTCCATGTCTGCTGAACTCACTGGTTTGATTCTTTGTATCCCCCCCGCACATGAACAAGCCACTTGCTGGGCTGATCAATTACAACTGCCGCTGACGACTGAGCTGCCTGTCAGTGGGCTGTATCTGCGTTGTGACGCTCATGGTTTGTCACTGGTTCATGCTAACTTGCCAGATATTCATCCAGTGCGGGTGGATTTTACTGCTGGTGTCCTGGCACACCGCCGCCAGTTTGGTGGTGGGCGAGGTCAGGCGATTGCCAAAGCCTGTGGACTTAAGCCCGGTATTTCACCGCGTATACTGGATGCCACACTTGGATTGGCTGCAGATGCTTTTGTGCTGGCTTCTCTGGGTTGTCCGGTATTGGGTATTGAGCGCCACCCCTGGGTAGCCGCTCTGGTACAGGATGCCTTGCAAAGATCCACTACTGATCCTGAACTGGATTGGTTGCAGCAGCGTTTGCGACTGGTCAGGGGTGATTCCACCATGAGTATGGCGGTACTGGCAAAGGCAGCTGATTTTTCCCCGCAGGTGATTTATCTAGACCCGATGTTCCCACACAGTGATAAAAGTGCACAGGTCAAAAAGGAAATGCGGTTTTTCCGCGATCTGGTCGGTAAGGATGAAGATGCAGATCTGTTATTGCAGCAGGCATTGGATTTGGCCAGCCACCGGGTGGTGGTCAAACGGCCACGTAAGGCGCCCTGTCTGGTAGGGCGAGCACCTAACCTCAGTCTGGAAGGCAAGGCCAACCGCTTCGACATCTACACCCTGCGTAGCCTGGAAAAAGCATAAAACACGAAGGTGGTTGTTAATAAATCAGGTCTTTTGATGTTTTTATCTCTGGCAAAAGTTCCCGGCAGAAGGTTGAATTATCTTGGCTGATATCACTCACTTGGCTGCCGCCATGTCAGGCTGAGTAAGCTGTGCCTTAATTGGGGATCGAAGAGTTTTCTGCCTTGTCGGGTCACTCGCAGCAGTTCTTCGCTGTACACCAGTCGCTGGTGTTCATCCAGGCTCAACCATCCCTGATCCATCAGCTGTTGTAATGCCTGGGCAAACAGGCGGCTGTCCGAATATTCCGGTGAGTCCAGCCCCTGTAAGATGGTCAGGCGTTGTGCCATTTCACGGCTTTGGTTGATCAACTCGTTGCTGGTTAATTGTCCGTTACCGTTGCGTTCCAGTAAAGCCAGCAGCAGGTAAAAACGCTCCAGCGCTGGTTGTACCAAACTACCCAGTAATCTCAGACGCATACATCCCGGCAGGTGTTCAGCGGGTCGCTGCCAGTGTTGATCGACCGTTTTTTCCAGCAAGCCCAGTTGAGTGAGTTGTTCCAGGCTGGTATCAAACTGTGCATCCAGTTGTTGATCTTCCAACAGGGGTAAAAACAGTTCTTCTGCTAACAGGGGGTATACCAGTAAAGCTTGTTGTTTCAGCTGTTCACTGCTCAAGGTTTTCTGGTTCATAAACAAAAAAGCCACCAGCCCCGGCAGGGCAAACAGATGCATGGCATTGTTACGATACCAGGTCAGCAGGATACCCTGTTGTTCATTACAGCGGTAAAGATCACCCAACGGATGCGGCATTTTTTCTACAAATCCCAGCTTTTCCCCTGCTGCCAGCCAGTCTTCCGGCTGTCCATCCGGCAAGGCGGTTACATCATTCATGCTTGCCAGCTGTGCCAGGGTTTGCATCTGTGCCAGCAGGTTGTTGGCCTCCAGCACACGGTGTGGACTGGCGAGCAGTGCCAGTGCTAAAAGATTGGCTCGGTTCAGGGTGGCGGCTTGATTGATGCCGCAAGCCACCTGCCGACAGAGCTGGCTGACCTGTCGGGTGCGATCTGTTTTAGTGGTTGTCGGTGTTGAATTCAGTGGAATCGGAGTTCCAAAGCTGACATCCACCTGACCAAAATATTGCCGGAGATTACGCAGCACACGCAGCAGATCCAGTGGTGATTCTTTCTTTTTGCTTTTGCCGCGCAGTTCATGCAGGTAGGTGGAGCCTTCCAGCACTTTTTCATAACCCAGGTGAACGGGAATCAGTAGCAGGGGTTTGGTGACACCTCGTTCGGCGGCCTGCAGGGTCATGGATAACATGCCTGCCTTGGGTGGCAGGGTACGGCCGGTGCGTGAGCGGCCACCTTCTACAAAAAACTCAACCGGGTGTCCCTGTTTTAGCAGGTGGTAAAAATATTCATTAAACACTGCGGAGTAGAGCGGGTTGTCACGAAAGCTGCGGCGCATAAAAAAGGCACCACCTCGGCGCAACAGGGGGCCGATGATTGGCATATTCAGGTTAATGCCTGCAGCAATGTGCGGTGGCATCAGGCCATTTTTAAACAACACATAAGACAACAGCAGGTAGTCGATGTGGCTGCGATGACAGGGCAGGTACACCAGCGTGTGTTGTCCGGCCAGGGATTTGAGCCTGTCCAGCCCGGTAATGCGAATGCCGGCATAAAGCTGGTTCCAGAGGCGGGATAACAGCCGATCCATTACCAGCAGTACGGGATAAGACACATTGGAGGCAATTTCGTTGATATAAGCCAGTGCCTGCTCACGCGCTGCTTTTGCTGAAGTGACCTGTGCCTGTTGCTGGATGGCTGCCCGCAAAGCGGGAGAGGTCATCAGGCTATTAACCAGTGTGCGACGGTGAGAAAGATCCGGCCCGAGGATTCTGGTGCGTACCCTGCGAAAATACTGCTGCAACAACCGACGGCTTTTATTCGCCGCATAACTGGCACCTTTTGCCATCAGTTGTGGTTGAGCCATCACCCGTCGGGCACGTACCGGTTGTCCGGCCTCGACCCAGAGTTGTCGGCCATGCAGCAGGATGGCAAACCAGCGCCGGATGCCGCCCATAAAAGCCCAGGAGTCAGCGGTGATGATTTTTAGCAGGGATTCTTCGCGCCCCGGTGCACGTCCCCAGAAAAAACTGACAGGAATCAGCTGCAAATCTGCATCCGGGCTGGATTGTAATACTTGCCAGACGTGTTCCAGATCCTGTAGGTATAACAGACTGGTGTCAAAATGCTGATTGCCCAGTGCCTGACTGCCGGTTGCTGGCAACTGGTGTTGACGAATCAGCCGTTGCAACAGCAGTTTTTCAGTCAGACTGTAACGATCCAGCAGGTAAAAGGTGGGCAGATCCTTGCGGAGACCCTGTAAATCAGGGGTAAAATGCGGCCTGACCAGCAGGCGCAACAAGCCGTTGAGCAATAGGCGGTAGGGCCAGGTCAGGGCTGTCAGTCGTAGTCGTGGCATATCACTCCGGGATGACAGGTCAATAACAAGGGGCACCATGAAAAAACACTTTTCCTGGCGATCCGGACTGCTGGTGGATGGTCGCCATTTTTTTCCGGATGTGCTGGCTCAACGGCTGCGATAAAAGCAGCCGTTAAAATAAAAATCAGCGGCGGCGATTTTTGCTGCTTTTGTTGTTACGGGTAGGTGGAGTAGGTGGTTTTTCTTCCGGGGCATTCAGTTGACAGTAGATATCCAGCAACAGCTCGGGCAGTTGCTGGGTAAACTGGGACATCAACGCCTGATCTTCTTCCATTTCAGCAAAGTCTTCTTCTTCACTGAACAGGCCGGACAGCGCCATCAAAGGCAACAGCAGTTCGGCAATATCCTGCTCTTGGCTACCCAGCCAGAGGTCTTCCTGTTCAAAAACTGCCTGCATAAAACCGGCACACCAGTCACCAATAAAACCTTCAGTGTCTTCATTTAGATCAGTATCAAAAGGCAGCTCAATACCGCCGCCTTGATAAAACCCCTGACGAGCCGAGCGGCTGGCTTCTTCCAGCAATTGCAACAGCTGATCCGCGGCAGTACCGATAGCTGGTGTATTGGCAAATAAAGAAGGCAACCAGTCGGTGGCGGTACTGTCTTGTGGTTCCATGGCTCTGGCAGTGATATAACCCAGAGCAATAAACAGGTCTGCATCTTCATCTTCATCCGTGCCCAGTTGAATCAGCAGTTCATCCAGTTGCTCCAACTGGTCAGTATTCAGTAACATCCGGGGCAGTTCATTTTCCTGATTCATAAAACCTCTGAGGCAAGGAGCGGTTGATTTCAGGATTCTACCTGTCAGGCGACTGGCAGGCACCAGAGAAAAGGTGTTTTGTGCAAAAAAGCCCCCCCATTTTACCCGAACTGGAGCTTCACCTGCGTGCTGAGGTCTTTAAATGTTACGCGCTGGCAGAAGCCTGGTACCTAAAATCTTTTGCCCGACCACAAATTCTGCTGAATCTTCGTGGGCGCAGTGCCGGTGTGGCTGAGTTGCAGAAAAACCGTTTACGTTTTAATGCTGTGCTGTTGGCAGAAAACGAAAATGCTTTTCTGGCTGAGGTTGTACCCCACGAGGTGGCTCATCTTCTGGCCCGGAAGCTGCATGGCCGGGGTGTGCGCCCTCACGGTTATGAATGGCAACAAATCATGCGGCAGGTATTTGCCCTGGAGCCGCGTCGAACCCATTCTTTTGATACTAGCCGCTCGGCACGCCAAGGTTATGTTTACACTTGTGGTTGTCATGATCGGGAGCACGCCTTGACCATTCGCAGGCACAACCGTATTTTGCGGGGACAAAGGTACATCTGCCGGCAGTGTAAAACCCATTTAAGCTTTTTACGTGTGGATGAAAGCGTGACTGAAAAGTGACAACTCGGTCACTTCGCTATAACTCATTGAATTTAAATGGTTTTTTGTTGCTACCAAGGTCTAATGTTGCTGCACCATGTTGGGCATGTATAACTTGTCGCAAGATTTTTACATAAAAACAATCCACCCCAGGCAGAGGCTGAGTCTGATGAGCGAACAACAGAAAGTTTATCCTGTAACACCAGAGCTGGCAGAAAGCGCATGGATCAACAAGGAAAAATACCTTGCCATGTACAAGGAATCAGTAGAAAACCCCGACGCATTCTGGGCAGAGCAGGGTAAGCGTCTTGACTGGTTCAAACCTTATACCAAGGTTAAAAATACCAGCTTTGATTCTCACAATGTCGATATCCGCTGGTTTGAAGATGGCACCCTGAACGCCTCTTACAACTGTCTGGATCGTCACCTGGAAACTCGTGGTGACCAGGTTGCTATCATCTGGGAAGGTGACAACCCAGCTGAAGACAAAAAAATTACCTATCGTGAGCTATATCATGATGTTTGCCGCTTTGCCAATGGCCTGAAAAAACTGGGTGTTAAAAAAGGCGAAGTGGTCACCCTGTACATGCCGATGGTGCCTGAAGCTGCTGTTGCCATGCTGGCTTGTGCTCGTCTGGGTGCCATCCACTCTATTGTATTTGGTGGCTTCTCTCCGGATGCCATTGCCAGCCGTGTGATTGGTTCTGACTCCCGCGTGATTATTACTTCTGACGAAGGTTTGCGTGGTGGTAAGCATGTGCCCTTGAAAGAAAACGTCGACGAAGGTCTGACCAATCCCGGTGTAAAAACCGTTGAACACGTGGTTGTGCTGAAGCGTACCGGTGGCGATATTGCCTGGCACGATCATCGTGACGTGTGGTGGCATGATCTGGTTGCTGATTGTGCAGATGAGTGCCCTGCGGAAGAAATGGAAGCGGAAGACCCGCTGTTTATTCTGTTCACTTCCGGCTCCACAGGTGCTCCAAAAGGACTGAAGCACACAACTGGCGGCTACATGGTTTATGCCTCCATGACCCATCAGTACATTTTTGACTACAAGCCCGGTGATGTTTACTGGTGTACTGCAGACGTGGGCTGGGTAACAGGTCACAGCTACATTGTTTATGGACCGCTGGCTAATGGCGCCACCACACTGATGTTTGAAGGTGTGCCTTCCTACCCAAGCCACAGCCGCTTTGGTGATGTGATTGATAAGCATGGTGTAACCATCTTCTACACAGCGCCGACCGCTGTACGTGCCCTGATGGCTCAGGGTGAAGGTGTGATGGGTAATAGCAAGCGTACCTCTTTGCGCTTGTTGGGTTCCGTAGGTGAGCCAATCAACCCAGAAGCCTGGCAGTGGTACTACGATAAGATCGGTAACAGCAAGTGCCCGATTGTGGATACCTGGTGGCAAACTGAGACGGGCGGCATCCTGATTGCGCCACTGCCCGGCGCTACAGATCTGAAGCCTGGTTCTGCTACCCTGCCTTTCTTTGGTGTGCAGCCAGCGCTGGTGGATGCTGAAGGCCAAATTCTGGAAGGTGAAACCGAAGGTAACTTAGTCATTCTGGATTCCTGGCCGGGTCAGGGTCGTTCCATCTGGGGTGATCATGAGCGCTTTGTGCAAACCTACTTCACCACCTACAAAGGCATGTACTTCACGGGTGACGGCTGCCGCCGTGATGCAGATGGTTTCTACTGGATTACCGGTCGTGTGGATGACGTTATCAACGTTTCCGGTCACAGGATGGGTACTGCTGAAGTTGAGTCTGCAATGGTTGCTCACCCATCTGTTGCTGAAGCAGCAGTGGTTGGTTACCCGCATGACATCAAAGGTCAGGGTATTTATGTGTATGTCACACTGGCCGATGGCTTTGAACCCAGTGATGACCTCAAGAAAGAGTTGGTGAAGTGGGTGCGTAAGGAGATTGGTCCGATTGCTTCTCCTGATGTCATTCAATTCTCTCCGGGTCTGCCAAAAACGCGTTCTGGTAAAATCATGCGCCGTATTCTGCGTAAAATTGCCGCCAACGAAACAGACGGTCTAGGTGATACCAGCACTCTGGCAGATCCATCGGTTGTTGATGACCTGATTGCTAACCGCGCAACCAAGTAATCCTCGGCTTGTAACCTTTGGCATTGCTCTTGCCCCGCTTCGGCGGGGCTTTCTTTTTGTGTGTCTGTCAACGATAGCCATAATGGATTGTTTCTTGATTATTCATGGCAGGAATATAATAATGACTCAGGATTTACAGACTGCCGGAGGAAAGTGAATGGCTTTACGCCACAAGATTATCGTTGCTGACGACCACCCCCTGTTTCGGGCCGCTCTGCAGCAGGCAGTTCGCCAGGCACTCAGCGATGTCGAAATCGTTGAAGCGGATACACTCGAAGCCGTACACAAAGCTGTTGCGGATCATCCTGATGCTGATTTGATTCTGCTGGATCTGCATATGCCGGGTGCTCATGGTTTTTCCGGTCTGGTATTTCTGCGAGGAGTTAATCCCGGCATACCAGTGGTTGTGGTATCTGGCAGTGAAGAAACCCATGTTATCCGTCGTGCCATGGATTATGGTGCTTCCGGTTTTATTCCCAAGTCCTCTTCTTTGGATACCATTGCAGCAGCCATCTCTCAGGTGATTCAAGGTGAAGTCTGGATTCCACCGGAAGTTGCAGATGGTCTGGATGAAATCAGTGAAGAAGAAGCCCGCTTTGCTGAGGCTCTGGCATCACTCACCCCACAGCAGTTCCGCGTATTGAGCATGCTGACTGAAGGTTTGCTGAACAAGCAGATTGCTTATGAGTTGCAGGTTTCTGAGGCAACCATCAAGGCACACGTCACCGCCATCCTGCGCAAGCTGGGTGTACATTCTCGTACCCAGGCTGTGATTGCCGCCAAGCGCCTCGAAGTTGAAGCGCCTCGCGTTTCTGGTTAG
>NZ_JACUUA010000408.1 GCF_014859565.1 Marinospirillum sp.
CCATGAATGGCACCCAGCGCCTGCAGATCCTCTGGTCTATTGATCCGGTCACCCCGGATGCTGGCATTAGGATTCTTGAGGTACTGCAACAAAACAACCTCCAAAACCTCACCATGTTTATCAACCTGAGTCACACAAGCCAGATAACCATTTTTATACACCAGCCTGCTGCCAACGGGTCTCAAGCCGTAACGCTTGATAAAACGTTTCAACATGGGTTTATCGAACCACTCATCATGCTGATAAACCCATTTATAAGCGTCGCGCCAACGCATGGAGGGGTCGTGATAACAATGCACCAGACAATCCAGCACTTTGGCAACACTGATCATTCTGGACAGGGGGTCGAGCTGTTCGGCTTCAAGTCCACGCGGATAACCAGAACCATCCAGCCGTTCATTGGCATTAACCAGCAGAGACTCACCTATGGATGGAGAAATCCAGTGGAGTTTTGCCGCAGCTCGCAGCAGATGAATCTGGTTTTGTTTCATCTGGCGCAGGGTTTCATGGGATTGTTTTTGTGGGTTAAAACACGGCTGGCGGCTGACAAAGAGTTTACCCAGATCATGTAGTAACAAGGACACCATCACCTGCAGTTCCTGACCTCGTGCCAGACCGATCTTGAAGGCCAGCGGGAAGCAGAAGGTTGCCACACGCAGGGTATGCAGCAATATCGAGTTGATTCCGGGATTCGGGAGTTGCAGCGCCAGACGAATGGCATTTTCGTTGTTATCGAGTAGCTCAATCAACCTCATTGCCAGAGGTTTCATCCGGTCGGCATCCAGCTTGTGCAGGCCGCTGAGCCTTAAAACCTGTAAAGCTAGCTGATCTGCGAGCTGTTGAATGATGTCCGCATATCCGGTGGGCATTAGCAGTTCTGCATCAGTTTGTTCATGACGAGTTTTGCGTTTTGCTTGCTCGGCTTTTTTCTCGGGTCGCTGAAACAGACGAGAAGGGAACTTGGAGACACGTTGCACGTTGGTGAGGCGGGCTATTTCTCTTTCCGCTTCCAGAGTGTAATGAAAAAAGCGTCGCTCATCATCGGGTGATTCATGGGCAAAGTGGCACCCTACCTGGGCGTGTAAAAAGCCCTCATCGGGCTGCAAATAGGTCAGCTCAAACGGGGTGGTGACTGACTCACCGTTGGGAAATATCAGGCTGCATTTTGGAGTTTCGCTAAAAGGCTGCAGCAGATGTAACGCGGCCTGGGGTGGTAGAGCCATTCTGCAGCCACCGGCGGACAAATCTTCAAGCTGACCCAGTAGATCCAGACCGGGAAGATGCAAGCGAGCCTGAATTTTTACTCTGGATTCCAGATACACCCGAAAAAACTCACGGTGAAACACCTTGCTGAAGTATGCAGGTAAAACCAGCGTCAGCTGCAGTTTTTCAGCGCCAAGAGCCGTATGTAACACATCCAGCGGATCACTTTCGTACAAGAGGTTGCGGTGTTTAATATACAGGCGAAACAGACTCCAGCGTGCTAAAAAGCCTATCTGTTGTTCATCACCACTCAGCTGTACCTTGATTTGCCCATGCTCCCGATCAAACTGCAGATGAGTGACAGGCCAGGGTTCATCCAAGGCGGTCTGATCATCACGGACTAAAGGCTGAATTTTAATACCACCCTGCTGAATTGCCGTATCCATCGCACGGCGTAAAAGTGTACCGGTCAGGCGCTCATCTTGTTGTTGCTGTTTATTTTTATCCACTCGGTTGCTCCCTGAGCTGTTTGCTCCAGCATAACTTTAATCTTCTTCCGAAGCATCCGCCCAGGGTGCCTGCCAGTCTTGTTTCTGGTTCTGTTCTTGCCAGGCTTCGTCTTCTTCGTGTAGGTAAATACGAGTGGTTGCCAGGCTG
>NZ_JACUUA010000409.1 GCF_014859565.1 Marinospirillum sp.
TTTTTACATGCATCTGCCGGAGACTGCTGATGACACAACTGATTAGCCATAATATGAATCTTTCCGCCGCAGAAAAACGCTGGCTGCCTGTTTTTGGCAGCAATGGCAAAATTCAGCTGGGATGGTCCTGCTTTTTGAACCGTAAACTCTATCCGGTCATCGAGCAGATCTTTGAAGGCATTGCTTCCACTCGTGTCAAGATTTTACACCACTGGGCCACCAGCCACTGGCAGCACCTGGATGAGCTGGCGGGGCAATGTGCTGAATCCGATGCTTCACAGTGGCCGGATTTATTACTGCGTCGCAAAACTCAGGTGGGTGATTTTTCTGAGCTGTGTATCATCAATCCTGAAGGGCAGATTTTGGTTTCCACCCACGCAGCACGCGTTGGACAAACCCACAGCGGTGGATTGTTGACCCGCGCTTTGCAGGAAGGCATAAAAAAACCTTTCTTGCACGGGCCTTATGCTGATCCAGTCACCCTGGAGCTGGGTGCTTCCACCTCCAGTTTTCATGATGCAGTCACCCTGATGTTTTATCAGCCGCTGATTCAACGTGGTGAGGTGATCGGTTGTATTGCCGGTCGTGTACCCAATGATGTAATTGGTGATCTGATCCAGCGTGAAGCTGGACACGTTTATCCGGAGTCTGGTGACAACTATATTTTTATGGTCAAGGCCGGTTTTGATACCAGTGTACAACCCGGCACAGCGCTGTCGCGTTCACGTTTTGAAGACAGCACCTTTTCTCATGGTGAAAACCTCAAACAAGGCATCCATACCCAATGGGGTGCGGTCAGTGTTAAACATCACACCGAACTGGAGTTGCGTTTTACAGATCCCGCCACCGGCCAGTTACACCCCGGCGTGCGTGAAACCATCAAAAACGGCAGCAACCTGTTCATCACCTATCCGGGTTATTCGGACTACCGTCATATTCCGGTAATCGGCAAAGGGGTGACTTTTCAGCTGCCTGGCTCGCCGGATCGCTGGGGCATGATGTGTGAAGGGGATCTGGAAGAGGTGTACCGTCGCCGATCCATCAGCGTTGGCCTGATGAACACCTACCTGGCAACCGTGATCGGCTTACTGGGCACCACTACCCTGCTACAACACTATTCACCCTTTGGCCTGCTGCCTACTCTGGCACTCAACACCCTATTGCTGCTGGTATCCGCCTGGATTTTTGCCAATACCGGCCCTAAACGAGTGGCAGAACGCCTGCGTAAAACCACCCAGATCATCCGCACCATTGCTGAAGGTGAAGGCAACCTGAAACAGCGGTTGGATACTGAAAAAATGGCGCGGGATGAAAGTGGCAGCATGGGGCGCTGGATCAACAGTTTTATGGACAGTCTGGATGGCATTATGGGTCAGGTGATTCATACCACCGGAGCGGTGCAGAGCAACAACGAAACCATGCTGACCCGCACCCACGAAGCCAGCCAGACCAGCCGTGAAGTGAATGAAGTCATCGGCAAGATGCTCACGCTGGTTGAAGAGCAACTGGGCGAAATTAACCAGGCATCCCAAACGGCACAAACCATGAAACAAGCCATGGATGAGGTAGTGGATAATGCCCGTGAACAGTTTGAAGCCGCTCGCACCGGCACCCTGAGCATTCGTAAGGTGGTCGATACCACTGCTGATCGGGTTCAGAAGCTCGATAGCCGTATGAAAGAAATTGGTGACATTGTTGCCATGATTACCGACATCACCAGCCAGACCAACCTGCTGGCACTCAATGCCGCCATTGAAGCCGCCCGCGCCGGAGAAGCCGGTCGTGGTTTTGCAGTGGTAGCAGATGAAGTGCGCTCTCTGGCCAATCGTACGGCAGAGGCAGCTTCTGAAATCCAGCA
>NZ_JACUUA010000410.1 GCF_014859565.1 Marinospirillum sp.
CGGATATTGGTGGCGTGACCATGGAGCAAGTCCATGTTGTGCAAGGTCACCGGGATATACCTGCCCTGCTGAATGCTACTCCGATTAAAGAGCAGGATACTCCAGAAACTATTGGTGCTATTGAAGCGGATCAGGAGTCATCGGCGGCGCGCTACCAAAGGCTGGAGGCCAGTCCTACTGCTCGTCGACTGCGGGCTCTGTTTATGCCAGATGGTCAGATTAAGCCGCAGAGTCTGCAAGGATTGATACACCAGTCGGGCCTCACCTCGGCACAAGTGCTCGCTTGGCTGGACCTGCTGTCCGGTACCAAGAATGCGGATGGGATATCATTCCTGCCCTTGCGTGCGCACCTATTCCATAACGTTATTCCGGCAGTTCGAGCTTGCGTTGATCGCCATTGTTCACATAAAACCGGTACAGCTTTGGATCATGACGAATGGCCATTTGGCATGGTTTATCTGGAGGAGCGCACGCACTGTCGTTGCGGTGCGCCACTCATGCCGTTGGTTTCCTGCGGGGAGTGCAACGAAAACTTCTTACAGGCAAAGCCCACCAGCAATGGCAAACTAATTGATGCAACACAGCAACACGTTGATGAGTTTTCTCTCGATGAAGAGCCCACGGATGGTGAAGAGAAAACGGATACAGACAATGATGTTTTGAGCACCATTCTGATCAGTAATCGCGCTGTTGAGCATAGCCACCTTGAGTTTCTTGACAAAACCACGCAGCATCTCGGTGGCTCTGAAGATGACAGTATTAAACTACAGGTATTCCAGAGCAGTAACAATGAGTGCCCTTGTTGCGGTACCACCATCAAAGGTCGCAGCCTGATGCGCCCTGCCCGAATCGGTACACCATTCACCTTGAGTACCGTGATTGGCACTCTGCTCGAATTCTGCCCACAAGATCAAATGCCCGCTGAAAAGCCATTTCAGGGGCGTAAGTTAATATCCTTTACCGATTCCCGACAGGGCACTGCACGTATTGCTGTGAAGTTGCAGCAGGATTCTGAACGGAACCGGATTCGCGGATTGGTATATCAACGTTTGCTTCACTCACAGCCAGTCAATCCACTATCACCTGATCAACAAGACAAGCTGAGACTCCTTGAATCCAAAAAGGTCAGCGATAGTCTCGATGACTCTGAAGAAATGTTGCTAGAGATTTTGCAAGCTAAGCAAGCCAACGCATCAACTGGCGCAGAAATAAGCTGGACCGATATGGTCAATTATCTGGCTAGCACACCAGAGCTTCAGATGGGCATGCTTGATTATTACAATAACCTTGCACCGAATACTTTTGGCGGGGAGGGCAGCGTCGCACTGGCCGGAATGCTACTAGCCCGCGAGTTTTACCGCCGACCGAAACGCGCCAACAGCTTAGAAACATTGGGGCTGGTTCAGGTCTACTATCCCGGATTAAGCAGCATCACCAGTAAGCCCATGGCGTGGCCTGCACACCTTGGAGTCGATTCCTGGCGTGCCTATCTGAAGATGCTGCTGGACTTTTATGTTCGTGAAAATACCATCCTGAATATTGATCAACGATGGCAGTCACTGATTGGTGCACGCATTCGTCCTAAATGGGTTATGCCTCCGGTAATCGGAAAAAAACCAGAAAAATTACCGGGCCGCTTTGTACGCTGGCCCTCGGTTAACACGGTGAATGGCATTCAATCGCGGGCCATCTTGATACTCTGCAAGGCTTTCGATTGGTCAACTGAACATCATCAGGATCAGATTGACTCGATTTTAAGCGAGGCTTGGCAGGCTCTGACCCAGCAGGCAAACCTGCTGACTACGGCTGGCGATGGCTACCAACTCAACCTCAATGCCCTTAGTTTCCGACTACCCG
>NZ_JACUUA010000117.1 GCF_014859565.1 Marinospirillum sp.
CTTATATCCCCGCCCGATTGGGCGAGGGTTTACGCGGATTTTGCTAAGCTATAACAGGTTAATAAAACCCTTAAGGCGAGTAGTGGAAAGCCAAGGGTATAAGCGGTATATTCGCAGCATTGTTTTATGCCGGAAATAAGACACCAACCTACGGAATACACCATGATTGCTCTGATTCTACTTGGCATTGTTGTGCTTGTTGCCTTTGTCACCCTGTTTGTGGTTCATCATCGTAAAGCACAGGAAGAAAAACGTGTTCAGCAAGAACGCAAAATTCGTGAAATTGAATCCCAGGCCAAACGCATAGAACCACTGGTTACACGTATCCGTGCCCATTTGTTGCCCTATGAGTTACGTTCGGCCCTGGCTGAGCGCTGGATTGCCCTGTTACATACCCAGCAGGATGCCGGTGATAAACGCGAGGACTTCCTTAAATATCTGCAAGAAGCCGAAGATACCGTCCGTGAAGTGAAAGCCAACCCCAATCCCAAGGTCGTACCCATCGAAAATCAGCAGAAAGGCCAGGAGGCAATGAATCAGCTGAAAAATGTGCAGTTCCTGATTATGAAAGAGTTCCGAGAAGGACGCTTGAGTGAAACCCGTGGGCAGGAGTTTCTTGCTTCGATACGCCATGCTGCGACCCAGGTGGTGATCGAAATGAACAAATCCCAGGCTGAAGAGCAGATAAAAAATAAAAAATACCGTGCTGCGATGATTTATTACCAGAACATCATGAAAGAGCTGAAAAAGTATCGTGGTACCGATCAGGCTCAGTTCAGCAGTGTTTTTAATGAAATACGTGCCACCATGGATCGAATCAAACCTCTGGCTCAGCAGGAACTCAGCAGTGGCCCCAATATGCTGGCAGAAGGCATGAATGAGCTGGAAGAGGAAGAAAAAGAAAACTTCATGTCTGATGTACAGCGGGCGGTGATAGCCAGTAAAGCCAAAGCCAGAAGTCAGGGAGCCTGAGTCCTGTGAAAGCGCCTGCTGATTTTTTTATGCCCGCCGAGTGGGCAGAACATCATCAGACCTGGATGCTCTGGCCACAACGCCCGGATAGCTGGCGGCTGGGTGGAAAACCAGCACAGGCTGCTTTCACCCGTGTAGCACGAGCCATTGCCGAGTTTGAGCCGGTGACTGTGGGTGTGAACGCTGACCAGTATGAAAACGCCTGTAATCGCCTGGAGCACAACAATATCCGGGTGGTGGAAATGGCTTCAGATGATGCCTGGGTAAGAGACACTGGGCCGACCTTTGTGGTCAACCACCAGGGTGAAGTGGCGGGCATGGACTGGCAATTCAACGCCTGGGGTGGCCTGAACGGTGGGCTGTACTTCCCCTGGCAGCGGGATGATCAGGTGGCTCGCAAGATTTTGCAGATCGAAAAGCTGCGCCGCATCCGTACCGAAGGTTTTGTACTGGAAGGGGGTGCCATCCATGTGGATGGTGAAGGCACCCTGCTGACCACCGAAGAATGCCTGCTGAACCCCAATCGCAACCCCCATCTGGATCGTTCAGCCATCGAAGCCGAGCTGAGTTATCACCTCGGAGTATCCCGCATCATCTGGTTGCCGGAAGGCCTGTACAACGATGAAACCGATGGGCATGTGGATAACTTCTGCTGTTTTATTCGCCCCGGTGAAGTGCTGCTGGCCTGGACTGATGATGAACAAGATCCCAATTACCGGCGTTGCCAGGCCGCTTACAAGGTACTCAGTGAAAGCCGTGATGCCAGAGGACGCAGTCTGGTGATTCACCTGATGCCGATTCCTTCACCTATCTACGCGACTGCTGAAGAATGTGAAGGTGTGGATGCCGTAGAAGGCAGTCAACCTCGTAACCCTGGCATCCGTCTGGCGGGCAGCTACATCAACTTCCTGATCGTCAACGGTGGCATTATTGCTCCCGCTTTTGATGTACCGGAAGACCTTGCCGCTGAAGAAATCCTGCGTCAGTTGTTCCCCGATCGTCGTGTGGTCATGCTACCGGGACGGGAAATCCTGCTCGGCGGCGGCAACATCCACTGCATTACCCAGCAACAACCCGCACCCCTCACCGCAGGGCGCTTTGCCTGAGATAGTGCGTTACTGGTTGTTTGTTCAGCCGTTGTTTCCGGTCGCGCCATCCTTGCACATGAGTAGCTTGTAACGATCAGGTCGGCGGTCACGGAATACTCCCCAGCTCTGGCGGGTGAAGGCCAGTGCATCCAAGTCAAAAGCCTGTACCAATACACCTTCCTGCTGGCGATCCAGTTCAGCCACCTTGGCACCAAAACCATCAGTGATGAAAGACGAGCCGTAGAAGGTGATCTGCCAGTCATCTTCCTGTTCCACACCCACCCGATTGGAAACAACCACCGGGGTGAGGTTGGCAGCGGCATGGCCTTGTTGGGTACGTTGCCAGTGGTCGCAGCTATCGAGGGTGGGATCATGGGGTTCACTGCCGATGGCGGTGGGGTAGAAGATGATTTCAGCGCCCTGCAGCGCCAGCGCCCGCGCCGTTTCCGGGAACCACTGATCCCAGCAGATGCCCAGCCCGATGCGGGCATAACGGGTCTCCCAGACCTGAAAACCGGTGTCACCCGGTGAAAAGTAGAATTTTTCACTGTAACCGGGGCCGTCGGGGATGTGGGTCTTGCGGTAGCGATTGGGGTGCAGGCTGCCATCCGCATCAATCATCACCACAGTGTTAAAGCGCACCTGTCCGGCCAGTTCATAAAAGCAGATCGGCAGCACCACCTGAAGTTCTGCCGCCAGCTTTTGAAAATGCGCCACTGCCGGATTCTGCTCCAGCGGAGTGGCCAGTTTCAGGTAGTCGTATTTCTGCTTCTGGCAGAAGTAGGGGGTTTCAAACAGTTCCTGCAGCAGGATGATCTGGGCACCCTGAGCTGCTGCCTGACGCACCAGCTGTTCAGCCTTTTGAATGTTGCTCTGGCGATCCGTGGAGCAGGCCATCTGGGTGGCGGCAACAGTGACGGTACGCGGCATGGACAAAACTCCTGATCAGATTTTCTGGAAACGCAGACGGTTGGCATTGCTGACTACAGTGACTGAGGACAACGCCATGGCGGCAGCGGCAAAAGCCGGATTCATCAACCAGCCGGTGAGCGGGAAAAGCACCCCGGCGGCCAGCGGAATGCCCAGGGTGTTGTAGATAAAGGCACCAAACAGGTTCTGGTAGATGTTGCGCAGGGTGGCGCGGGAAATCAGCATGGCATCGGCCACGCCGTGCAGTGAACCCCGCATCAGTGTCAGGTCGGCACTTTCGATGGCTATGTCGGTGCCGGTGCCAATGGCAAATCCAACGTTGGCCTGTGCCAGCGCCGGGGCATCATTAATGCCGTCACCCACCATGCCCACCCGTAAACCTTGATCCTGCAATTCACGCACCTTGCTGGCCTTCTGATCCGGGCGTACTTCGGCAAAAATCTCAGTGATACCGACCTGTTTTGCCACGGCCTCAGCGGTGCGCTGGCTGTCGCCAGTTAACATCACCACTCTTACCCCCGCCTTTTGCAGGCGTTGGATGGCCGCAGCAGAATCCGCCTTGATCGGGTCAGCAATACCCAGCACTGCTTCTACCTGCCCATCCACTGCCAGCAGTACAGCGGTATAACCCTGATCAGCCATGCCAAGGCGCTGGTTTTCGATGGATTCATCCAGTGTGACACCCTGTTCCTGCATCAGTGACAGGTTGCCCACCAGCCAGGTCTGGTTGTTGATCTGTCCACGGATGCCTTGGCCGGAAAGAATTTCCGGAGTTTCAGTGGCGGGTAATGTCAGTTCACGTTCTTTGGCAGCCAAAAGAATGGCGGCAGCCAACGGATGCTCCGAGGCCTGCTCCAGTGAAGCCAGCAGTGCCAGCAGTTCATCATCCGACAGGGTGCTGGCGCTGGAAGTGTTAAAGCGCTCCAGCGCCACCAGTGAAGGTTTGCCTTCGGTGATGGTGCCAGTTTTATCAAGGATTACCGCATCCAGTCGGGAGGATTCCTGCAGGGCATCACCCCGGCGGATTAATACACCTTTTTCTGCGGCACGTCCCACACCCACCATGATGGACATGGGTGTTGCTAATCCCAGTGCACAGGGGCAGGCAATCACCAGTACCGTCATGGCGGTAACCAGTGCATAAGCTGAGCTGGGTTCCGGGCCATAAAGCCACCAGACAGTGGCGGTCAGGATGGCAATCAGGATCACCACCGGTACAAACACACCACTGATTTTGTCGGCCAGTCGCCCGATGGCGGGTTTGGCGTTTTGTGCCTGACGCACCTGTTGAATGATCTGAGCCAGCGCGGTGTCTTCCCCGACTTTGCGCACTCGCATTTTGATACTGGCACTCTGGTTCACTGTCCCAGCGGACAACCATTCCCCCTTGGTTTTACTGACTGCGGCAGGTTCACCGGTCAGCATGGATTCATCCACTCGGGTTTCACCTTCAGCCACAATACCATCCACTGGGATACGTTCGCCGGGGCGTACACGCAGTAGATCACTGGGCTGAATGGAGGCCAGGCGCATTTCTATTTCTTCCCCTTCCGGGGTAATCAGGCGGGCAGTATCCGGTTGTAATTGCATCAGGCTGCGAATGGCCTGACTGGCTTGCCCTCGCGCGCGGGTTTCCAGTGCATGTCCCAGATTCACCAGGCCAATGATAAAAGCGGCAGCTTCATAATAAACATGCCGACCTTCCATCGGCACCATTTCCGGCCAGAGCACGATCAGGGTGGAGTAGATCCAGGCAGAGGCGGTACCAATGGCAATCAAGGTATCCATGGTGGCATGGCGGTTTTTTAAAGCCGACCAGGCACCAGTGAAAAAATGACTGCCGGAATAAACCATGGCAAATAGCGTTGCCAGACCTATCAGTCCCCAGAGTAGCTGTGCATCTTCAACCATCGGCAGGTGCCCGGTGAACATGAGCAGCATCTGCGGCACACCAATTGCCAGTGCCACCCAGGTGCGTTGCCAGGCTTGTTTTAATGCTTGGGCTTCTTCGGCCTGACGTTCGTCTTCGCCGTAATCAGCACCCATGGGGGTGGCATTAAAACCGGCAGATTCTATCGCTTTAACCAGCAGGGAAACATCCACCTCACCGCTGACTTCAGCACTGCGATCCGGCAGGTTCACACTGACTTGTTCCACTCCGGGAACCTTGTTCAGGGCTTCATCAATACTGGAAACACAAGCTGCACAACGCATACCGCGTAATGCCAGGCGGGTGGTGGACATGGTAACTCCCAATTTATGCGGTTTCTGCTTCAAAACCCAGGTTTTCAATCACTTCGATGGCCTGTTCAGCCGTGAGGTTCCCTTCGACGCGGGCAGATGTCTGGGTGACTTCCACTTCGTTAACACTTTCCAGTGTCATCAGCGCTTCAGTGACCTTGTTAACACAGCCGTTACAGGTGAGTCCCATGAGTTTTAATTCCAATGCTGGCATTTTTCGTACTCCAGTTGAGGTTATTTAAAGATTTTTGTGGATGTTCAGGCCGCTTCAAACGGGGTGTTGCGGCGAGATTCTGGATCATAAGGCAAGTCTAACAGATTGATTTTAAACCTTTGCCCGTTACTTTCGGCATACAAGGTGGACTGATCTTCCACTGCCTTGATATTAATCACAGCCAGAGCCTGCATTTCGCCCTGCTGACTGGTGGCAATCAACAAGAGTTCACCCAGGTTTTTGCCTTCTTCATCCAGCAGTGCAGCAGGCAGGGTCAGTTCAGTGGATGGCAGCTGTACCCGAAACAGGCGTTTTTTAACCTGGCCGCGATACTGGGCACGCGCCACAATTTCCTGCCCGATGTAACAGCCTTTTTTAAAACTGATGGCGCCCAGTGCCTGAAAATTTAACATCTGGGGTAAATACTGATCACTTAAAGCCAGGTCGACTGGAACACGACCGATTTCTATATCCAGCAGATTCCAGTCATTAGTGGATGCGGCCTGGGTGCTCTGCTGCAGTTGTTGCTGGATTGCTGCAAAGTCTGTGGTTTCACGCTTCAGCAGCAACAAACCCCGCGCCCTGGAGCCAGGCAGCTGTAATAACAAAGTTTGTTCATTGGTGCTCTGGCTGTAGAGGGTAGCAGGCCAGCCGCCCAGCACTTCAGCTGCCAAGGCCGGTAGCCCATCACCCGACAATCCCAGCAGTTGATAGTTAGCAGTGGTATCCACCAGGCGGGTTTTGAAAAAGGGTTCAAATTTTTTCAGGTGGTTGTGTACCAGCGGCAGAGTGTCTGCAGGCAAAATCAAGGCCAGATGATCCGCTGCAAAGGCCACCAGATCAAAGCTACTGATCACACGCCCTTTAAGGCTGCACAAAAGCCCCGGTAAGGCTTGTTGTGGTGACAGCAAACGCAGGTCAGCAGTGATCTGACCCTGCAGCAGTTTATCCGGCTGGCCACCCTGTAGCTCCAGAACAGCCAGATGATTCAGTGGAACATGATGGACTTGTGACATGATGAATAACCTGTGGTTTATTGCAACGTACCAGTAGATATTAAAACCCAGTAATCTGCATCAGTCAGCATAGGGATGCAAGCATAAAAAAACCCCGCCGTAGCGGGGTTTTGTTTCGTCCGAAGACTGGTTTCAGGATTCCTGAGCGACCGGAATCACTGAAGAGGCTGCTTTCTGGTACTCAGCAATCTGATCAAAGTTCAGATAGCGGTACACATCACTAGCCATGGTGTTGATGGTGGCAGCGTATTGCATGTACTCAGCGGTGGTTGGCAGTTTGCCCAGAATGGAGGCAACCGCAGCCAGTTCGGCAGAGGCCAGGAATACATCAGCACCGTCACCCAGACGGTTCGGGAAGTTACGGGTCGAGGTGGATACCGCAGTAGACTTGGCTGCGATACGCGCCTGGTTACCCATGCACAGTGAACAACCCGGCATTTCCATACGGGCACCGGCTTTGCCGTAGATGCCGTAGTAGCCTTCTTCGGTCAGCTGGTGCTGATCCATTTTGGTTGGCGGAGCCAGCCACAGGCGAGTCGGGATGGAACCCTTGTGCTTCTCAAGCAGTTTACCAGCGGCACGGAAGTGACCAATGTTGGTCATGCACGAACCAATGAACACTTCGTCGATCTTGCGACCGGCAACGTCAGACAGGGTGCGGGCATCATCAGGATCGTTCGGAGCACAAAGAATAGGCTCTTTGATTTCGTTCAGATCAATTTCAATGATGGTGGCGTATTCTGCATCTTTATCTGCACGCATCAGCTGCGGGTTAGCCAGCCAGTCTTCCATCGCCTTGGCGCGACGCTCCAGAGTAC
Source organism: Marinospirillum sp. (assembly GCF_014859565.1). The sequence goes on from NZ_JACUUA010000117.1 coordinate 7,280, forward strand.
GGGGGTCACCGTAACCGTTGGCAATCATCCAGCGCAGCAGGGTGATGTTGGACTTCAGGTATTCAGCCACAGACTCTTCGGACAGGGTGATGGTACAACCGGCAGCAGAGCGCTCGGCAGAAGCATCAGACAGTTCAAAAGCCTGTTCAGCAGTCAGGTGTTCCAGACCTTCGATTTCCAGTACACGACCGGAGAAGATGTTCTTCTTGCCTTTCTTCTCAACAGTCAGGTGACCGTCTTTGATCGCCTGGTAAGGAATGGCATGAACCAGATCACGCAGGGTGATACCGGGCTGCATTTCGCCTTTGAAGCGAACCAGTACCGACTCAGGCATATCCAGAGGCATGACACCCGTGGCTGCTGCGAAGGCCACCAGACCTGAACCGGCAGGGAAAGAAATACCCAGTGGGAAACGGGTGTGAGAGTCACCACCCGTACCTACAGTGTCAGGCAGCAGCATACGGTTCAGCCAAGAATGGATGATGCCGTCACCGGGGCGCAGAGACACACCACCACGGTTCATGATGAAGTCTGGCAGTGTATGATGAGTGTTCACGTCAATGGGCTTGGGATAAGCAGCCGTGTGGCAGAAAGACTGCATCACCAGATCCGCAGAGAAGCCCAGGCAAGCCAGGTCTTTCAGTTCGTCACGGGTCATTGGCCCCGTGGTGTCCTGAGAGCCAACAGTGGTCATTTTGGGCTCACAGTAAGTACCGGGGCGAACACCGGCCACGCCACAAGCTTTACCCACCATTTTCTGAGCCAGGGTATAACCCTTGCTAGTATCAGCAGGCTGATCAGGCTTTTTGAAGGTGTCACATGGACCCAGACCCAGTTCAGCACGGGCTTTTTCAGTCAGACCGCGACCAATGATCAACGGAATACGACCACCGGCACGAACTTCATCCAGCAACACCTGAGTTTTTAATTCAAAAGTAGAGATGACTTCGTCGGTGCCGTGTTTGCAAACTTTACCTTCGTAGGGGTAAACATCAATGATGTCACCCATATTCAGGTTGTCGACCGGCATTTCGATTGGCAGGGCACCAGCATCTTCCATGGTGTTGTAGAAGATTGGAGCAATTTTGGAGCCGAAGCAGAAACCACCGGCACGCTTGTTGGGTACGTTCGGGATGTCGTCACCGAAGAACCACAATACAGAGTTGGTGGCAGACTTACGGGAAGAACCCGTACCAACAACGTCACCCACGTAGGCAACTGGGAAACCCTTGGCTTTAACAGCTTCGATCTGCTTCAGTGGACCAGTCACACCGGGTTCAACCGGCTCAATGCCGTCACGAGCCATTTTCAGCATCGCATTGGCGTGCAGTGGCATATCAGGACGTGACCAGGCATCGGGAGCTGGAGACAGGTCATCAGTGTTGGTTTCGCCAGGCACTTTAAAAACGGCCAGAGAGATTTTTTCGGCCAGTGCGGGACGATTGGTGAACCACTCAGCATCAGCCCAGGACTTCATTACTGCCTTGGCGTTTTCGTTGCCTTCTTTGGCCTTGTCAGCCACGTCGTGGAAGGCATCAAACATCAGCAGGGTGGATTTCAGCTGCTCACCTGCCAGTTCGCCCAGTTCATCGTGATCCAGCAGATCAACCAGAGTGACGATGTTGTAACCACCCTGCATGGTGCCCAGCAGTTTAACTGCCTGTTCAGCATTGATCAGCGGGGAGGAGCTTTCGCCCTTGGCTACGGAAGCCAGAAAACCGGCTTTAACATAAGCCGCTTCGTCCACGCCTGGTGGTACACGGTTGGTAATCAGATCAACCAGAAACTCTTCTTCACCTTGAGGTGGGTTTTTCAGCAGATCAACCAGAGCTGCGGTTTGGTCTGCATTAAGAGCTTGGGGTGGGACGCCTTCCAGCGCGCGTTCTTCAACATGTTTGCGGTAAGCTTCTAGCACGGTTTTATACCCTCATCTGTTAGCGCTTCGATCGACTGCAAAAAATCCTGTCTTTTTAATCAAAGCAATCGATGGAGACATCGATCCCTTTAAAAGGCGCTGGCATTGTAGTTTAAAGTGTCGACAAAGTTAAGTTGAGCGACTGCGAGATGGCTTCAACTTTGGTCGCTTATGGCTGCTTCATACAGCATTCGGTTCATGCGGTTGAAGAGTCTGGCAGGGCTTAGATCATTAAATTCTGTCAGGGGTTCAATACCATAAGCCTGCAGTTGCTGCATTTTTTCACTGCCTGCACGTAATAAATCCATGGCAAGAACTTCTGCCGGGGCAGCTGGGTGATGACGAATGGCAAAACGTTGCAGCTGGTTTTGCAGCCGCAGCGGATCACTGATCCTGATATGTTGGCGAACAATAATAACCGTCTGCTGCCACAGGCGTTGCCAAATCTGTTGTTGCTGTTCTGTTGTCAGCAGGTTCCAGCCATCCACCTCCGCCACCAAACGTTTACAGCCACGGCAAACGGGGTCACCAAAGGTTGTGGAACAAAAACCGACACAAGGGGACTTCAACAAAACCTCCGATTCTTCAGGTGATTCGGTGTACAATTCTGGCATTTCAACCCTTGCCGAACGGGAGAGCACCATGGATAAACAGTTACTTGCACTGCTGGTTTGCCCGGTAACTCATGCGCCGCTGCAGTATAACAAAGAAGCTCAGGAGCTGGTTTGTAAAGCCAGTGGTCTGGCTTATCCAATCCGTGATGGCCTGCCGGTGATGCTGGAGAGTGAGGCGCGTCAGTTGACTGCAGAAGAGAAGCTGGAGAAAAAATGAGCTTTACTGCAATTATTCCTGCACGTTATGCCTCCTCACGCTTGCCGGGTAAACCTCTGCTGCTGATGGGTGGTAAACCCATGTTGCAGCATGTCTGGGAGCGTGCCTGCGCCAGTGATGCAGCGCGGGTGGTGATTGCCACCGATGATGAACGCATCCGGGATGCTGCCATAACTTTTGGTGCCGAGGTCTGTATGACTTCTGCAAATCACCCCAGTGGTACGGATCGTTTGCAGGAAGTGACACAACAACTGCAACTGCCCGATGATGCGCTGGTGGTGAATGTGCAGGGTGATGAACCACTGATTCCACCGGCACTGATTAATCAGGTGGCGGCTAATCTGGCGGCTTGTCCACTGGCCAGTATGGCAACACTCAGTGAAGCCATTCATGAAGTGGCGGCGGTATTTAATCCGAACATTGTTAAGGTCGTCAGTGATATCCACGGGCTGGCGCTTTATTTCAGCCGCAGCCCGCAGCCCTGGGTCAGGGATCATTTTATTAATCGTGGCACGGGTCACTTTCAGCCGGATACACTGCCAGCTGGTGTGAACTTTCAGCGCCACATCGGTATTTATGCCTACCGTGTAGCTTTTTTGAACCAGTATGTCACCTGGGCACCGGCACCGCTGGAGCAGGCTGAACAACTGGAGCAGTTACGTGCACTCTGGCAGGGACACCGGATTCATGTAGCCGAAGCCTGTGAGCACCATCCTCATGGGGTGGATACCGAAGAAGATTATCAGCGGTTGAAACAGCTGCTGGCCAATGCCTGCTGAGGAAACTCATGAGTAATGAAAAAAAAGTCAGGGTGTTGTTTGTCTGCCTTGGCAATATCTGCCGTTCACCCACTGCTGAAGGTATTTTTACCCATCTGGTAAATACTGCTGGTTTACAGGATCAGATTGAAACTGATTCAGCCGGAACCAGTGATGCCCATGCCGGTGAAGCCCCTGATGACCGGATGCTGAGTTACAACCCTTCGGCCATTACTGAAGTACCTGATCCCTATTATGGTGGTGATG
>NZ_JACUUA010000118.1 GCF_014859565.1 Marinospirillum sp.
GGTAGAAACACCAGCAGCGGTAGAAACACCAGTCGCTGTAGAAACACCAGTTGCTACCGAACTCCCCGCCACTGACGTCACTGAGGCTGTTGCTGCTGAGGCACTGGCCACAGCTGAAACCGCTCAGGTTGAAACAGTGATCGAAGAAGTGGCTGCTGAGGCAACGTCTGAAGAAACCCTGAATGACGAAGCACAGACCAAACCAAGAAGAGGCCGTGGTCGCAGCCGTCAGAATCAGTCAGAAAACAATGACTTGCCCATCGAGACAGATTCAGTTGAAACAGTTGCTGAAGTGATTGAAACTCCTGTTGAGCCAGCAGCGCCAGAGGTAGTAACCGAAGTTCCTGCCGCTGAAGTGGTTGTTGAGACTGTAAACAGTGAGCCTGAGCAGCCACAAGCACCTGCTGAGGAAGTAGTCGCTGAGATTACAGAATCAGCCGCCCCTCAAACTGTTGCTGTAGACAACTTTGATCACCTGCCCGGTTACCAGCCACTACCCGGACGTGCACCCAACGACCCTCGTGAAGTACGCCGCCGCAAGAAGCTGGAAGAAGAACTGAAGAATTCACAAGAGTCCAACTAACAGCTATCCGCTGAAAACCGCCTAATCCCTGATCAGGCAACCAATAAAAAACCCGCTTATAAGGCGGGTTTTTTATTGTCTGACCAGGTTGTTTACACAACACGGTAGATCACTGGTCTTTGTTACTGCTTCTGCGGCAGCAACTCAGCCTTGAGTACATCAGGAATCTTCAGCTTCACATAACTACCCGGTGCAGCTTCAATCACCTTCAACTTGCCTTTTTCCGGTTCACGAGCTGCCACTTGAGTGGCGGGATCAGCATACTTGTTCTCAGTGATCCAGCTCTGCCAGTTCGGCCACCAGGAACCTTCGTTCTTCTCAGCACCAGCAAACCAGGCATCCGGTGTATCTGCCAGATTATCGTTGATCCAGAAGCCATATTTCACCTTGTTGGGCGGATTAACCACCCCGGCAATATGGCCGGAACCAGACAGTACAAACTTGACCGGACCAGAATGCACCTGGGCACCCTTGTAGGTGGATTTCCACTGGGCAATGTGATCCTGAATGGTGGATACAAAGTAGGCTGGGGTTTTGATCTTGCTCAGATCAATCTTCACACCATCCACTTCAATACCACCTGGCTGAATCAGACGATTATGCTGATACATGTTACGCAAGTAGAACTTGTGCATGGCTGCTGGCATGTTGGTGCCATCGGTGTTCCAGTAGAGCAGGTCAAATGCAGCTGGCCGCTCACCTTTCAGATAATTGTTAATGAAGAAAGACCAGAACAGATCATTTTCACGCAACAGGTTGAAGCTGAACGCCATCGCACGACCATCGAGATAACCGTTACGATCCAGTTGTTTCTCGATACCACGCAAACTGGCTTCATTAATAAACACACTGATTTCGCCTGGTTCGGAGAAATCCTGCAGCGTTGCCATGTAAGTCACCGACTTAACACGCTTTTCCTGCTTCTTAGTAGTCAGATAAGCCAGGGTGGATGATGTCAGAGTACCACCGATGCAGTAGGAGATGATATTCACATCCGGCTCACCGGTTTGCTCTTTGATTGCATCCATGGCCGCAATCGGGCCTTCTTTCATGTACTCGCCCCAGCCATAATCACGCATGGATGGACCGGGATTAGCCCAGGAAATGATGAATACCGTGTGCCCCTGATCGGTCAGCCACTTAACCAGTGAGTTGCTTTCCCGCAGATCAAGAATGTAGTACTTGTTGATCCAGGGTGGAACAACCAGCAAAGGGGTCTTGAACTGTTTTTCCGTGGTTGGTTTGTACTGAATCAACTGGATCAAACGATTCTGGAAAACCACCTGACCCGGTGTAGTAGCCACGTTTTCACCCAGTTTAAAGGCATTAATATCGGTCATGGTCACATTCAGACCTTCAGCACTGCCTTTTAAATCCTTGGCCAGCTGTTCCATGCCTTTTAACAAGTTCTGTCCACGCGTTGCAATGGTGCGACGCATCACTTCCGGGTTGGTGTAAATGGAATTGGACGGTGACAGCGCATTCACCAGCTGGCGGGCATAAAAATCCACCTGCTGACGAGTATGATCGTTGAGGCCTTCCACACCATGCACAACATTTAAAATACAACGCGCATAAAGCAGGTAAGACTGCTTGATGAAGTTGTAAATCAGATTGTCCGTCCACTCAGGATCGGTGAAACGGCGATCATCCTGTGCCGGTTCAATCACTGCATCAACGTCCTTCTCACCCAGCAATTCACGTACCGTGTTTTGCCACAACTCCGTTTGACCCTGCATCAGACTCATTTGTTCGTCAAACAGCACCATGGGGTTAGACGCCAGCTTTTCGCCCAGCTGCTGAAAGTTTTCTCCCATATCACTGAAAACCGAGCTGGAGGAATCACTCATACCGCCTTCATTGCGGTTAAGTAGCTGTGTGATTACAGCCTGATACTTTTCGTTGGCCTTAGTCATCCATTCGAACATTTCAGCAGGATCAAAAGCTACCTGATCTGGCTGCTGGTCTTTGGTTTGTTCGGTCATTCACCATCTCCCCTGAATGCACAAATAAAAAAGGGGCTGATTAGCCCCTTTTTCAATAAACTATTGTTTTTCAAGCCTAGGGCTTATTACTTGGCAGCAGCTGGCTTGGCAGTAGCAGTAGCACCGGCAGCAGCACCGGCAGCAGCACCGGCAGGCTTGGCAGCAGCCTTGGTCTCTTCAGCGGCTTTGTTAAAAGCTTTGGCGCGTGACTCTTCCAGGATCTTTTCAACTTCAGTTTTGAATTCCATGCTCATGTCAGCCATGGTTTTGGCATCTTCCAGAACCTTCTTGCTCAGCGTGCTCATCAGCTCAGCCTGAGAAGTGCTGTAGTCACGAACGCCGTCAGCATCTTTGACCTCAGTGGCCTGCTTCATCTGGGACAGACCCATGTGGCTGTAGGACTTCAGTGCTTCCAGTTGGAAATCAGTCATTTTTTCCATGTTTTCAACCAGCAGCGCATTGATTTTACGCAGTGGGTTGTACATGTTTTTGGTCTGCTCAGTGAAAGCATTCATCATCTTTTCTTGCATGGCTTTATCTTGAATCATGGCTTAGCTCCTTTACTGCTTTAGTTTAGAGTGGGGGATAACCCCCTGAATAAATTGGCTACAGCCAAAGCTGCACACCGTTTAAATTTAGGCCTATCTTTAGCAAGATACTTTATTAGTATCTTTTATTGTTATTGCATTCCGGTGACTTCAACATGAATCTTCTGCAATCACCAAAAAAAGAGAAACTTAACGCGATGAACTACCGCTCTGGCCGTAGCTTGCAAGCAGATCCATCATCATTTTTTGATAGCTGCCCATGGAGTCAAAACTCTGAGAAAAAAAGGGTTTAAACAAAGAGAGAGCATCGTAGCCTTCGACACCGGCCTCCATCTGCTCCTTGATTTTTCTCATTATTTCATCCTGAAAAGGCTGTACATCAGGTAAGCCCATCGCCTTACGAAACTCATCCGGTGTCATATCCAGCTCTATATTGACTTTCACGAGCGCCCTCCGCTTGATTCCGTGAATGATCCATCACTTATTTAACCAGTATGGCACCTATAACGCAACTGCGAAATAGGCCAAGTAAAACGAGAATTCTTTCTACACGAAAAAAGCAAGCCAAATTAAATTAAAAACAGGAAATACCACTGAAAATATCAGCCCTTCGCTCAGGAAAGGCTGAATTGCTTATAGAAAAAACTAAATAGCACTGGCTGGAATCACGGGTGTGCCGGACACCACGCCGGCATTCTGTCCACGGTGACGCAACAGATGATCCATCAGCACCATTGCCAACATGGCTTCTGCGATGGGTGTGGCACGAATACCCACGCAGGGGTCATGACGACCGGTGGTGATCACCTCGCAGGGCTGACCCAGCAGATCAACACTGCGGCCCGGCAGGTGCAAGCTGGAGGTGGGTTTAAGCGCTATGCCTACTTCGATATTCTGACCACTGGAAATGCCACCCAGCACGCCACCGGCGTGATTGCTTAAAAAACCTTCCGGAGTGATTTCATCACGATGCTCGGTGCCTTTTTGTTCCACGCAGGCAAACCCGGCACCAATCTCCACACCCTTAACAGCGTTAATCGACATCATGGCATGGGCAATATCGGCATCCAGCCGGTCAAAAATGGGTTCTCCCAGCCCCGGCGGCACACCCAGCGCCACGACCTGGATTCTTGCCCCAATCGAGTTACCTTCCTTGCGCAGGGCTTTCATGTAGCTTTCCATTTCTGGCACCTTATCGGGGTCCGGGCAGAAGAAGTCATTCTTCTCCACTTCATCCCAGACCAGTCGCTCCGCCTTGATCGGGCCAAGTTGTGACAAATAACCACGGATCTCAATACCCAGGGTTTCTTTCAGGTATTTTTTGGCTATGGCACCAGCGGCAACACGCATTGCAGTTTCTCGTGCAGAACTGCGACCACCACCCCGATAATCCCGAATGCCGTATTTTTGCTGGTAGGTGTAATCCGCATGCGCCGGACGAAACTGTTCCTTGATCTTGCCATAGTCCTTGGAGCGTTGATCGGTGTTTTCAATCAACAAGCCAATGGGGGTGCCGGTGGTTTTACCTTCAAACACACCTGAAAGAATACGCACCTGATCTGCCTCGCGGCGCTGGGTGGTGTGCTGGCTGGTGCCGGGTTTGCGGCGATCTAGATCGCCTTGCAAATCAGCTTCAGTAAGCGCCATGCCCGGCGGGCAACCATCTACTATGGCTCCCAGCGCCAGACCATGACTTTCACCGAAGGTAGTGACTGTAAACAACTTGCCAAAGGTATTACCCGACATAGTGTAATTTCCGTAAACTTTTTGAATTAATCAAGGTTTGCAGGCGGCATCAAAATCAGCCTGAAATTCGTCCAGCTGCTCAGCGGTTAAAACAAATACGCCACTGGCATTTGACTCAAACTCTACCCATAAAAAAGGTACTTGCGGGAACAAGGCTTCCAGATGTGTCTCGCTGTTACCCACTTCCACCACCAGCACACCACCCTCGTTCAGATGTTTGCGTGCCTGCGCCAAAATGATCCGCACCAGATCCAACCCATCATCGCCGGCAGCCAGTGCCAGTTCAGGTTCCTGGTGGTATTCCTCTGGCATCAGTGACAAATCCCGCAGATCCACATAAGGCGGATTACTGACAATCAGGTCAAAGGTTTCGCCGCCCAGCGCTGCAAACAAATCCGAGGAGGTTGACACCACCCGGTCAGAAAGATGGTGGTGGCTGATGTTTTCACTGGCGACCATCAACGCATCTTCAGACACATCACTGAGTGTTACGTGTGCTGTTGGGAAGGCATACGCACAGGCAATACCAATACAGCCACTGCCGGTACATAAATCCAGAATACGTGCCGGTGCCTCGTCTTCATTAAACCAGGGTGCAAAACCATCCTGGATCAACTCTGCAATCGGAGATCGGGGAATCAGTACACGGGCATCCACCTTGAATGACAGACCTGCAAACCAGCTTTCACCCAAAAGATAAGGCAAGGGGGTGCGATCTTCACAACGGCGACGGATTAACTCCAGCAGTTTTTCCCGCTCCAGCTGGGTCAGACGGGCATCCAGCAAGCGATCATCACTGTCCCAGGGCAGATGCAGGCTACCCAGCACCAGATGCAAAGCCTCATCCCAGGCATTGTCCGTGCCGTGCCCATAATACAGGTGGTGGCTGTTGAAGTTGGTCAGCGCCCAGCGGACAAAGTCACGCAGGGTCTGGAGTTCCTGTACCAGCGAAGTAGTGGATTGATTAATGGGTTGATTCATGGCTGCGTTTTTCCTGATTGAGCGTGGTAGCATTACAACAAGTCTACCATAAGGAGCTAAAAGTGAGCCCTGAGAGTGATCTCCCGGATGATCATCATTTATTTCGTGAATTGATGAAGGGAGTACGTCCAGTCCAGCAGAATCGTGCCGACATCGGCAAACCTCGACGCAACAAGGATATCAACCTGGAGAATCGTCGTCAGGCGGCAGCCAATGAACCGGTTGACCGGATTGGCAGCGGGCTTTCTGATGGCCAGGTATTGCCGGTCAACCCAGCTGAAGAGCTGATGTTTCATCTGCCGGATCTGCCATTAAAAACCCTGCAAAGCCTGAAAAAAGGCCAGCTGGAATGGCAGGAAGGACTGGATCTGCATGGTTACACCATAGAAACTGCCCGTGCTGCGCTGACCGACTTCATTCGTGATGGCCGCAAAAAAAGTTTTCGCTGTTTGCTGTTGGTACACGGCAAGTCTTACAACCGTGATGGTGAAGTGCCTAGCATCAAGTCTCATGTCAACGCCTGGTTACGGCAGATGCCCGATGTGCTGGCTTTTTGTTCCGCAAAACCCGCCGATGGTGGCACTGGGGCAGTTTATATTCTACTGCGTACCCGTAACCGCCAGAATCAATAACCACTGTCCGCTCTGACCAGCCCAAGCGGTTCCTGCCCGGATGCCAGCCGTTGCAGATTGCCCAGCACCTGTTCAACAGCTGGCTCGGGCAGGGTTGCCGCCGCCATGTGTGGTGTCATCACCACGCGGGGATGTCGCCAGAAAGGATGCCCCTGCACCAGCGGCTCCTGATGAAAAACATCCAGCACGGCAAGGCGTAAATGCCCTTCATCCAATAGTTGCAACAGGTCTTCATCCACCACCTGCACCCCTCTTGCGACATTCACCAGCACGGCACCTTGTGGCAAGCGGCCTAGAGTGCTGCGATTTAACACACCACGGGTTTGTGTCGTATTGGGTAGCAGACTGATCAACACATCAGACTGCTTCAGCAGATCATCAAAACCCTGATCACCAGTCAGCACCTGAACACCCTCCAGTATCAAAGGGCTGCGTTTCCAACCGGCAACCTTATAACCTAATCCTGCCAGCTGCTGTGCCACTTTTTGACCTAGCGCACCCAGACCCAGAATACCCAGCCGCATCTCACCCATAGAACGAGCCATCTGCTCTTGCCAGATGCCTTGCTGCTGCTGACGTGCGTACACATCAAAATCTCGCTGCACGGTGAGTAGCGCCCAGAGGATATACTCCACCATCTGCTGTGCCATACCGGCATCCAGCAGGCGTATCAGCGGTATATCCGCAGGCAAATCATCACGGCGCACAAAAGCATCCACACCGGCACCCAGCGCAAAGATGCCTTCAAGATTGGGGAAACCTGCAAATAAAGCCTCCGGTGGATTCCAGGCAGCAACCCAGCGCACGGCAGCAGGATCAAAGTCATCCCCGGCAACCACAACTTGTAAGTCAGGCTGCTGCTGATGAAAGGCTTTACGCCAGGAGTCCAGACCGCTATCCACGTGCAGATACAACATAAAACATCTCCAACATTTATTGGGTTAGTGGATCAACTATCCTATAACCCTAGTGACTCATCCGGCAGAATGCCAGAGCACAAGCTGAAACATGAACGTTTGTTAACTAAATGCAAACTTTGTGTTACCTTTGGTTAAGTTTATACAGCAAGGTGATGATGCCAAATGAAACTCAACGATTTACGCCAGTTTGAACAATTCTCACAACTTTCTGACGAGCAGTTGATCATGCTGAATGCCAGCATGAAATCCAAACGCTGCCAAAAAGCCGGCGAAATCATTCTGCCACTGGGATTCCAGTCAGATATTGAGTTTTTTTTACTGCAAGGCAGCATTAGTCTTACTGCTGAAGACGGACAAAAACAGATCATCAAGGCTGATTCACAGGAAGCCAGGTTAAGTATTGCTCGCCTGCGACCCTGCCTGTATGAAGTCAGAAGTGAGTCAGCGGCTCAGTTGCTGGTTATTTCCGGCGCACTGCTGACCAACGAAGTTCGGGCATCCATTGAAGCACTCAACGAATCCAACCATTTTTCAAAACCAGCAGAACACTTTCACAAGTGCCTGAAAAGTGCATTGGAACAGGGAAAATTTACTCTGCCTAGCCTGCCCAGCGTGGCATTAAAAGTACGCGAAGTATTGGAACAGGATGAACCTGAACTCGAAGATCTGGAACGAATTCTGAACAAAGATCCCTCCATGACTGCCAAGTTAGTGGCTGCTGCCAACAGCTCCTTTTATCGACGTAACACCTCCTGCAAAACCTGTGCTGAAGCCATTATGCGACTGGGACTGGATACCACCTCACAGCTGGTCATGCTCTTCTCGCTGCGCCAACTGTTCAAGGCCAAACACCCCTGGGTTAAACAGCGCATGACTCAAACCTGGTCTCAATCAGTCAGTGTTGCTGCCATTGCGCAGCTGCTGACCCTGCACCACAGTCACCTTTCCGGTGATCAGGCATTATTGCTGGGACTGGTACACAACCTGGGTGAGCTGGCTATCCTGCTGTTTATTGATCAGGAGACAGAGGTCGATCCAGAAGAGATGGAAAAAATACTGGAAGAGCTGATGCCGGAAGCAGGCGCAATGCTGCTGAATTACTGGAACTTTGATCCAGAACTGACTGAAAGCGTACGCCAGCAAAACAACTGGCAGGCTGATTCCAGCTCTGACACTGCAACCCTTGCAGATCTGGTAAAAGTGGCTCGTTTACACAGCCGGATTGGAACAGAGGATCAATACCGCTTTCCGCGTCTGGATGAAGTGCCAGCTTTCCGCAAACTGGCCGTTCAGGGATTAACCCCTGAGTTCAGCCTGATTCTAGTAGAAGATGCAGCAGATCAGCTGGCAGAAACCCGTGCCATGTTTGGTCTGTAAATATCACTCACGGAAGCAGACCTCAACTACAAAGTCGCCACTTTCGACGTGAAAGGGCAGCAGTATTTTGGGGCCGTACACACTGTGCAGAATTTTGTGACCTTCTCCAACAAAAGTGACCGGCTGGGACAGGTAAAAATCGTAACCCTTTTCGGACAGGATTTTTTTACCCCCACCGGACACCATGTTGGTGATCTCACCCACCAGATCGCGAACCGTATCATCAATTTTGCTGGGGCGCTCTCCCAGCATTCGCTCCACCAGATCCAGCGCAACCGGCTCCGAGAAACTGATTGCCAGTGAACCCGCTGTCTGCTCACCCATCAAATCGATAAAACCTGTTACCACGCCACGAGCTATATTGTCTTCTTTGAGTACCGGCTTACCCACCTGCGGCTGCAGGTTGCACATGGTACGTAGCACGTTCATCATGGCATGCAAAAAAGGATTGATGAAATCTGCGCGCATAAAACCTGCCTTTAAAATCAAACGTTAAAGTCGAAGCTTACCGCAAAGAAAAAGCAAAAGGGAGTGATCTGATAAAAAACCCCTGCCCGACTGATAAAAGCGACGCAAAGTTTACGTTTACGTTAACTTCCTCTAATGCTATTTTACTCCATATAAATCGAAAATTTGATACCAACAAAACCAATAACAAACAAGAAAATATGGAGGCACCATGACCCAGCCCCTTTGGCAGCCCACCGCCATCGAATCCAGCCCCCTGTCTGCTTTTATGCAGCGGGTGAATGATCGTTATCAGCAATCATTAACCCAGTATGAAGATCTGCATCAGTGGAGTGTAGCCAACTCAGAGGAATTCTGGGAACTAATGTGGGAGTTTGGTGAAGTGGTGGCCGCTGAACAGGGCAGTCAGGTACTGGAAAATGCCAACAAAATGCCCGGTGCCCGCTGGTTTCCTGAAGCCCGGCTGAACTTTGCGGAAAACCTGCTGCGTTTTCGGGATGAGCGCACTGCGGTGATTTCTTTGCGTGAAGATGGTCAGCGGGTTTCCCTGACTTTTGCCCAACTGCATGATCAGGTGGCACAAATTGCACTGGCCTTACAGAAGGCGGGTGTGGCTCCCGGTGATCGGGTGGCGGGGTTTGTACCTAACTGCCATTACGCCCTGATGGCGATGCTGGCGGCGGCCAGTCTGGGAGCCATCTGGTCATCCTGCTCACCGGATTTTGGTTTTAACGGGGTGCTGGATCGTTTTGGTCAGATCCAGCCCAAAGTATTGTTTGCCACTGATGGTTATCTTTACAACGGCAAACGCATCAACAGTCTGCCGCGAGTGGCTGAAATTGCCGACGCACTGGATGGACTGGAAAAAGTAGTGGTGTTTCCGTTTCTGGAGACTCATCCGGATATCAGTAACATTCAAAAAGCCGTGTTGTGGGATGACTTTCGTATCCCGGATGCCAAAGAAATTGATTTTGCCGAGCTGCCTTTTGATCACCCGCTGTACATCATGTATTCCTCCGGCACCACTGGGGTGCCCAAGTGCATCGTTCATTCTGCCGGTGGCACGCTGCTGCAGCATTTAAAAGAACACCAGTTACACACCAGCCTGACACGCGATGACACCCTGTTTTATTACACCACTTGTGGCTGGATGATGTGGAACTGGCTGGTGTCTGGTCTGGCGGTGGGTGCCACACTGGTGTTGTTTGATGGCTCCCCTTTTGCCCCAGAACCCAAAACCCTGTGGGATATGGCCGAACGTGAAGACGTGACAGTCTTTGGTACCAGTGCCAAGTACATCGCCGCCTGTGAAAAAGCCGGATTACAACCGGGCAAAACCCATAACCTGCCCAAACTCCGAGCCATCCTCTCCACTGGGTCACCCCTGTCGCATGAGTCCTTTGATTATGTTTATCGGGACATCAAACCAGACCTGCTGCTGGCTTCTATCTCTGGTGGCACCGATATTGTGTCTTGTTTTGCGCTGGGTTGCCCCATCCGCCCAGTGTATCGCGGCCAGTTGCAGTGCCGTGGATTAGGTATGGATGTGCAGGTGTATAACGATGCCGGACAACCGGTAATTGGAGAGAAGGGTGAGTTGGTGTGTGTTAAACCCTTCCCCTCCATGCCGATTGGTTTCTGGAATGATCCGGATGGCAGTCGTTACCGTGCCGCCTACTTCGAGCGTTTTGACAACATCTGGGCGCATGGTGATTACGCCGAAATCACCCCGGAAGACGGCATGATTATCCATGGCCGTTC
>NZ_JACUUA010000119.1 GCF_014859565.1 Marinospirillum sp.
TGAATCCTTATAACAAGCCGAGAATCACCTGGCTAGCCTGGTTGGCTTGGGACAGTGAAGCAACACCAGCTTGCTGCAATACCTGCTGTTTGGCCAGATTGGATGTTTCTGTTGCAAAGTCAGCATCCTGAATACGGCTGCGGGCAGCACTCAGGTTCTCAGAATAGATATTGTTACCTGATATAACCGCTTCAAAGCGGTTCATCACCGCACCGAAGGTGGCACGAAACTCAGAAACCACATTGATGGCATCGCGTGTCTGTGAAATGGCAATCTGAGCATCAAGTTGAGTTGTGATGTTGATCGTTTGCTGCTCAGACAAACCGCCTTCAAGAATACTTTTAAGTGCATTTCCGGGGCGCACAGTTGCAGCAACTGCCTGGCCTGCAGAAGTACGTGCAGCGCCAGTGCTGCCAGCTGAAAAGGTAATGGTCTCACCGGCAATGTTGTAAGAGTATTCAATGCCGGAAGTAAATCCTGCAATACCACTAGCAAACTCAGCAAAACGCGCAGTACCCGCATTTTGTGCAAGAACTCTGACGTCGGCAGAAGTCTCACTGAATACCTGATCAGCACCAGCAAAGGTGAGCGTGTTCTTGATCTCGTTCTGGTTTTGGAGACCTCCTTCCAAACCGACACCTATCTGTGCATCACTTCTGTCATTAAAACCTATTTGCAGAATTGAAGATTCAGACGCTGTGCTCAGCAGTTTTTTACCATTGAACTCAGTTGTTTCAACAATGCGTTTGATTTCACTGGTGAGCTGATCCACTTCTTTTTGCAGGCCGGCACGAGCAGCGGTGTTATAGGTGCCGTTAGCAGACTGGATTGCCAGTTCATTAATGCGTTGCAAGTTAGCAGAAACCTGATCAAGTGCACCTTCAGCGGTTTGTGCCATGGAAATACCATCACTGGCATTTCGGGTGGCCATATTCAGGCCGCGGATGTCTTTGGTCTGACTTTGAGCCAGGTAGAGGCCAGCCGCATCATCCTTTGCCGAATTGACTCGCAAGCCAGTTGAAAGCCGCTGAAAAGTAGTTGCTTGCTGTGCCTGAGTGCTGGACAAATTGCGCTGGGCATTTAATGCCGCAATGTTGGTATTAAGAACAAGTGCCATATCTGAACTCCTACGAGTAGTCTAAGCTGCTGGCAAAGATTGACCTCAATGGCGGCAGGTTTTTGCCGCTATCTCAGCTGAAACCAAGGAACCTTCACCTAATTATGATTCTTCCGCTGAGTGTGATGGGTTATTAGCAATTAATATGCCAATTAACCAGATTCTGTCTCGCGCTTTGCAAGGATCTCTTCTGCTTCCTTTTTGATTACACTCCAAGCCTCTGCAATGGGTTTGATCAGATTAATGACCTCATCAATCATGTCGATGTTGTTGCTTGCCATGCCATCAACCAGCTTGCGTCCACAATATTCATACAAATCATCCAGGTTCTGTACTACTTCGCCACCCTTCTCAAAATCTATAGAAGTGCGCAGTTCAATCAGAATCGACTGAGCACGATTAATAGACTGGGTTGCCAGAATGGTATCAGCACGCTGGATAGCACCTTTTGCTGCAGCAAGGCGACCAAGAAGTGACTTGTACAGCATTTCAATTAGTTGGTGGGGGGATGCTTCCAGCACACTGGCCTCAGCGCTGCCGCGTACATACTGCGCAACACCTCTGAGTTGTTTCTTGTAACTCATACAATTTATCCTTTCGGTGTAAAAAGGCACCCTTGGATGCCTTGATCAAAACAAACCGGCTATCTATTTCTTCCTCTGATAACCTGGGAGCGCGTTGATTTGTTGGCCAATATAATTAGCGGTAGAGTTTAGATTAGCGACTAGCCCTTCAATGGAGCTGAACTGTGCGTATAGACGAGCCTCGAAAGACTTTAATCGCATCTCGGTACTCTCAATACGGGTCTCTATCCGTTTGACTTCGAGATTTAAGCCTTCGTTGCGGGATTGAATCAGTCCTTTTTGCAGCTGGCCATTAACAGCGGTAGTTGAGGTAAGTTGGGCTGCAAGGGATGAGAAACGTGCTGCGTACCCAGTTTCTTCGTTACCAAAAACATAGGCGAGCTTGTCAAAATCATCCGCTAGTAATTTATCCAGTGTTGTATTGTCCAGCTCAAGAGTACCGTTTCTGGAGCTGGGGTTATTGGCATCGCCACCGCGCTCCACGAAAGTCTTAACACCTAGTCTACTTAGTGTGTTATCCAGATCGCCATCTTCACCTGTTGGGGTCAGCAGCTCTTTTCGTAAAACGCTTTCAATGGATCGCAAAACACTTTCATTAGAAAGAGGGCCTTTTTTGGCCTCATTCAGGTGTATTACAACATCATTGTATGCCTTCACAAAATTGTTGATACGGTTTTTGATTTCAGCCGTATCGGCAGTCACTGCCAGCGTCCCTTTTTTGTTGTCCGAACTCGCTGCACCCGCTTTTAAAGTGATGTTGACACCAGTGACAACATCATTAAAAACATTGGTGCTGCTGCTACGCTCAATGCCACCTTCAATCAGGATTCTGGCATCCAGTGATGTTTGTTGCAGGTCAGCAGGATTGTAGTCTTTCGATGAAAAGTCAGACTTCAAGTCTGCTGGAAAAATTGGATCGCCGGAAGGGTCTAGAGGGTTATCAGACATGGAAACAGTAAAGCGAGATTCGTCACCCGTACCGATAGTGTTGATGGATAAACGTGCTCCATCACCATCCTGAATCAGGTTGGCTTGTACCAGCCCTTTTAAGCGAGGGTCATCATTGATTGCTTTGCGTACACCGTCTAAAGAGCGGTCAGTCAGGCTGTTAATATCAATGGTGACTGTCAGCGGGTTGCCGTCAGCATCTTTTAAGCCTTCAATGGGATTGTTGTTGGCATCTTTTACATCCGCGCCGGAAATGGTCAGGGTTCCGCTTAAAGGATTAACAGCTTCCCCGCTGGTATTTTTTTCATTATTAATTTTTGCAGACACAAAGCGATAATTTTTTGCCTCGCTAAGTACCTCAATGGCGTAATTGCCATTAGTAGCGCCTGCTTCTCGGCTTGCAGTTGCCGTAAATAAATTGGCATTGGTTGATTTAGCTGAGAGCAGAGCAAACTTGTCTTCACCCTTCAGTTTTTCCATGGCTGATCTTAGTGCATCCATGCGACTTGTTAGCTGGCCATAAGCGCTGATCTGAGCTTTAGCAAAATCACGATCGCGCTGTAAAAACTGTAAAGGGCGAGACTCAGCTGCCACACTGGCCTCAACAATCTGTTGAACCGGTATGCCAGAGCCGATACCGTTAAAACTGATGCTCGACATAATGCTGCTCCTCGTTTTAATCGACCTGAGTAATCAGGCTAAGGGTTTCACCACGAATCAGTTGTTCGCGTCTCTTTAGCACATCCTCCGAAGGATACTGACGGATCACTTCGTCAGTTTTTGTGTTCAAGACTCGGACGATGATGTCATCTGTTTTTTCATGAATTTCAAATCGCAAGCCACGATTGTAGGAATAGAGGGCACTGTTGATTTCATCCAGTACCTGCCGCAGTTCTTCGGCATCCATTACAGGCTGTTCTGTTTCTTTTGGTTGTTCTTTAACAGGCTTTTCTTCTTCTTTCGGCTGACTGGCTGCCTCAACCTGGCCTACTGGGCGAGCACTTTCTACAGGTGTGATCACCTTCTGAGTAGGTGAAGACAAGCCCGATTTGTCTGCTAAGTTGTTGCTCAGCGGGAAATCAGTGTTCATTCTGCCCCTCCGCAGTTGCGGTCAAGTATCACACTTATTAATTAGTATATCGGAAGGATGAGTGAAAACTTTAATGAAAAAAATGCTGGCTACAGTTGCAGCGCATGTACAAGTGCTGCAGGCTGGTTCAGGTTTTTGCCAACAAGTGCCAGTTGCAAGTTCTGCAGCTTGATGGGGTTGCTGTTGACATTGCGTGCAAATAGGTAAATCAGGCGTGTCGCATCATCGACCGTTAGCTGCTGTTGATGAGCGCCCAGTCCGGCCAGGAGTGTACGAATAAGTAGATAACGAGTGATTAAATCCAGCCAGCCATCACTGATGCGTCTTTTGCTGATCGGAAAGAGTGAAGTCAGTAACCAGTTCACCAGTAGGTTTTCCAGTAACCACGGGTGGCTTTTCTCCAGTGAGCACAGATAATCGCGCCGTGCCTGTTCTAACTTCTCCAGGGTTGCACTATTTATATCTGCTGTTTCCTTAATACCTAGCCCTGTTTTTATTTTGGTGATTTCTTCCTGAAAACGCCCCGCCTTCTGCGGCATACCCAATAGGTTTTGTAGGATAACCAGTGGCAGACCGCCGGCTTCACTTTCTTTTAACATCAGCACTTGCTTGTCAAAATACTGCTCATTAATCAAATCAGAGAACAGCGTCAGCAGATCATTCATACTGACTTCACTGGAGTCGCCTTCCTCCAGTAGTTTTTCTGCACGCTGAATCAGCAGTGTTGCCACATTACCAGATTATCATCACCCAGCGAATGATAGATGCGTGGGTAGAGTGCACAGGTTGAACTTAAAGCCTCTGCACCAAACTGTTTTTGTATTTTGCATAGCCCGCTGGTGTCTTGCAGTTCACATTGCTCATTTTCTGGTTTCATCTTTAATGAGGCGGGGGCTGAATCTTTTGTGGCTAAATCACTATTGTTTTTAAGAAAGGGTTGAACCAGGCGGCTGATATCCGGATGGGTGGTATAGATCTGCAGCGTGGCTGGATCAATACTCACTGTCCAGCCGTGGCAACAGTCATCAGGGCATTTGGGGCCAGTACACATAAATTCCTGGGCGTACTTGGGGGCGAGTAGTTCTTTTTGCATAATAGCTATCCTGAACAAAGAGCGAAAAAACCCCCAGCCTTGCGGCTGAGGGTTTGACAGCATTAAAGCTGTAGGTAAGCGGTAAAGCCGAAGCTTACAGCAGACCCAGCACCACCTGAGAGGAAGCGTTCGCCTGACCCAGAGCAGCAACACCCGCCTGCTGCAGAACCTGGTTTTTAGCCAAGTTAGAGGTTTCAGTTGCAAAGTCAGCATCCTGAATACGGCTACGGGCTGCTTGCAGGTTTTCAGAGTAAATCTGGTTACCGGAGATCACCGCTTCAAAACGGTTTTGAACCGCACCAAAGGTGGCACGTAACTCAGAAACGACGTCAATTGCTTGGCGAGTCTGAGTGATGGCGACTTGAGCACCTACTTGTGTGGAGATGTCAATTGTTTCTTTTTCTGTAAGGGTGCCCTTGAGGATGCTTTCAAGTGCATTACCTACGTCAGTGCTGGCTTTTACGGCAGCTGAAGCGCTTAGTTGTGCGGAGTTCAAGGTCTTGAAATCACCGGCAGCACCTGTACCCGCATTTGCAGAAGACCAAGAGAAAGTTTTGCCGGCTAAAATAACCTCTGCGCCACTAGCAAGAGCAGTAAGTGCTGCTTTACCCGCTTCGCCTGCTGATTTTTGTGCTGAAGCTAATGTTTGAAATGTTTTGGTGTCATCCAAGCCTGCCCAAGTAAACTCTTTTTTAATATTGTCTTGGGCGATAATGCCGCCTTGCAAACCTACGCTGATTTGTGAGTTGTCTTTATCTTTGAAACTGACCTGCAGTGTCAGGCTTTTTGCTTCATCGTTCAGCAGCTTCTGGCCGTTGAACTCGGTACTTTCAACAATACGCTTGATTTCCTGTGTCAGGGCATCCACTTCTTTCTGCAGACCTTCACGGGCAGCAGTGTTGTAAGTGCCGTTGGATGACTGAATAGCCAGTTCGTTAATGCGCTGCAGGTTGGTGCCAATCTGTGCCAAGTTGCCTTCAGCAGTCTGAGCCATGGAAATACCGTCGCCGGCATTACGTGTTGCCATGCCCAGGCCGCGGATATCTTTGGTCTGAGATTGAGCCAGGTACAAACCACCGGCATCATCTTTGGCGGAGTTTACACGCAGACCAGTCGACAGGCGCTGAAAGGTTTGTGCTTGTGAAGCCTGAGTGGCTGCCAGGTTACGCTGACCGTTAAGGGCAGCAACGTTGGTATTGATTACTAGAGACATGGTGTCGCTCCTGTACTCATGTTATGAGGGTTTTGTCTTCTGACACTTTTACTATCGGCTTGCTTTGCAGTAACTTTAGCCATCCGGTTTAATTTTTTTTGAGTAGTGCCAGCCAAGGCTGTAGCTCGGGATTATCCTCTTCAATCAACCATGTTACTGCCTGCGGAGAGCTGCTGCTAATCAACTCAATAAGGTCGCTGTCAGCAACCAGCCAGTGGTCGATAATGTGCTGATAGGGTTGCCACTGCTGCCATTCCTGTTCACTGGCAATAACAAGATGATACTGCAGCAGATCTGGCAGCAGCTCTTTAGTGGCCGCAAGGCTATGGATGATATTATCTGGTTTTCCGGTTAACAACAGGTGATCAGGGGCTGCTCTGCCTAATTCTGCAGGGCTTATGGGTGGGGTCTCAGTGCTCGCCAGGTAGCTGTAGTGCATTTCTGAAATCACTTCTTTATGGATCAGATTTTTAATCTGCCCGGAAATAAAAGTCATCGCTGTAGCTTGCTCCCGAGTCATATCCAGATTACAGAAGAGTACGCGGGTGCGCTGTTGGTAAGCTGGATGCCAGGGGCCAGATAACAGGTTGTCCGGCTCGTTGCCTGCGCCCCGGAGTGCCAGGTTCGGGTTATAGGCTGGATCATTACATAAGAGTTTAAACCAGCGCTGGCGGAAAGCGACCTGCTCTTTGCGACTGCTGGCAGCTTGTTCCAGAACACCACGGCTACCTAAAGCAAAAGTTACTTCAGGTGTCCAGATCAGTTTTTTACCATTCAAGCAAAAACGAAGTAGCAGATCATTCATCGAGAGTAGGCTGTGGTACTCAGGGTCAAGGCCCTCTTGTGCAAGGTATTCTGCTCTTTTAATGGCTAAAAAAGCTGGATTCAGCGAGTTAAAGCTCTGAGTGCACCAGGCGCGTTGCAAACCCGGTAACTCTTGCTCCAGAAAGAACCCACGGTAAAGGTCGCCGATTAAACCATCTTTACCAAGAATCTGACCGGCACTTTTCAGGCGAGCCAGTGTATCCACCAAACGCGGGCCTGCTGCGGCAACATCCTGGCGTGATAACTGATCCAGCAACGGCTCGAGCCACTGATCATGTGCGGCACGTATATCGGGGTAGGTAAGAATAAACACTTCAGCTGAGGTCTGCTCAACTAACTGCTGCCAGGCTTTTGCTACCCCATGCCAACCACCACTCAGTTGAATGGTTTGCGTGGTGGTGAATTGAACATCATGGTGGGCAAGCCAGTTCTGCACCTGCTCGGATGAATAGGGTGATCCAATAGTTAGTTGTAGCCGCTCATCCCAGTGTTCTTTAAAAGTCAGCAGGCAGCGCAGCAGGTGTTCGTCCAGGTGAGACGTTGCCAGCAGTAAATCCACCTGCTGTATTGGCGCATTAGTATAAAATTGACAATTGTAAATGCCCGCGTGCAAGCCGGGTTTTATGCTTGCATGAGTAAAGCCCAGTCTTTGTAGATGTTGCGAACGAATGTAGCTGCCAGCTTCTTCAAAATCTGTGTGACTTTGCAGCGCATCGGTAAAGGTGCCACGGTAGTTACAGATAAAAGGTACATGACCAATGGCCGGTAGTGTCATACGCTCTGCCAGCCTGAAAGCCAGATCTTCGTTCTGACGATAACCACAGGCGGTGTACCCCCCAAGGGCTTGCCAGGCATCTTTGCGGAAGGTGATGCAACGATTGACATAATCAGTTGAACGTAACAGATCAAGGTTAAAGTCAGGTTTAAAAATCGGTGAGGCTAATTCGTGGTTGGTACGTGTCTGGTCATCCACTGATTGATTCAGGGTCGCCTCTTTCATCAGTGCTTCATCAGTGTATATAGCCATCCATTCAGGATTAAGGTTAATGTAGTCAGCAAAATGGAAAAGAGCCTGAGGATGAAGCTCATCGCCCGGCCAGATTTGCAGTATCCAGTCTGCTTCCACTGCTGAGCACACTTCGTTGATATCTATAAATGGATTGCTTGATTCAATCCATTGGAGCTTATTGTTATCTGCCGCAAAGGCTTCTGGAGCTGGCTCAGTGGAAATAATGGATACACCAAAGTGACTATAAATCTGTGTCTCCAGGCTTTCCAGCGTATTTGCAAGAGCAGAAAACAGGGTTTTATCCAGCACCAGCACCAGATGAAAAACCGGATGTTGCTGCCATTGCAAGTAGCGCTCTCCCATTAACTGGCCGGTCAGCTCTGTGGGCTTGGTTCTTTCACGCCAGGTTTTGTAAGCATCACTGCGCACAAATCGTGAATCTGTACCTCGCAGGTTAAGCTGATCATAAAAGTTTTCATCCTGACGTGTTTGCTCTGCTAACGAAGGCTCGCCGATAACATCGAGCAAAAGAGCAGTGGCCTGGCGTGTTGCATCCAGTGCCTGAGTCGCCTCAACATAAGCCGTGTTTTCAAAAGCCTGGTCAGCCAGGGTTTCACGCTTTTCTTCGTTCTTGCAGAGGTTAAGCAAGTCATCAGGTAGTGTGGTTGGTGTAGCCTGGATGACTCCGTCATTAGCAGCAAAGCACAGGCCCCCTAAAAAAACCTGACGGGCAATCAGCTCTATCGTTGCCTTGCCCATGGCCATGCTTTCCACGGCAATGCTGGAGCCCGGAGAAACCGTGATGTCAGAAAAAAGCACTACTTTTTCCGGACGATCAAAGATATAGGCCAGATTTTTCTCAATGCCGAGCTTTCGTGCTTTGTTCATCACCTGCTCATAGCTGAACTGGTTGCCCGTTGGTCGATCTTTAATAATAAAAAAGAGTGTACTATCACAGTTCTTGTAAGCATGTTGGCAAGCAGTCAGAAATGCATCCAGGGTTCTTTCGTAGGTTTCCGGATCAGAGGTTGCGTTTTCATTTACTGCATAGGTGGTAAAAAAACTGATAATCAGTGCATCTTCTGGTGGGCTTAAGGTCGTAGCGAGCTGCTCAATATCTGGTAAGTCCAAAGATCGGTAGGTATCCCAGTTAACCATGCCGGTAGTGTGGCGTTGTCCTTTGCCAGTACACAGGTCATCAAGGACTTCGTTGCAACGATCACTGGCTAAAGTGATGTGATCCGATAAAAAATGCCGGATTGAACCGAGATTACGGGCTATGTAGGGGCTATGGCAGAAGTGGATGACAGGCACGTTGCGTGCTTTTGCCCACTGCACCAGAGTAGCCTCATGAATCAGGTATTCCTGATTTACGATTAAGGCACGTATATCCAGCTCATCATTCAGTTTATCGAGCCCTTCGTACAGGCTAATTATTTTCTCTGTTCTTGAGGTGGCTGCTGAAATGAACTGACTGGTTAAATCTGTTGTAAGACCTTGCTGCTCAAACCAGGTTTTAAGCTGCGGTGCTTGCTGACTCAGTGATGTTTGAGCCTCTTTTACTTTAGCTTTAATAGAGTCTTTTTCTTCAGTTTCTTGCAGTTGGTCTTCGATGATATGGGTGGTTGCACCAAACTGATTGCCCAGACGCTGAGTTGTTGCAGCAAAGAGGCGCGGCGTGATCAGATCAAGCTTTTGTCTTTCCAGCAGGGTGTGTAACAAGGTGGCCTGGCGATCCAGCAAGGTGGTAATAATGGCTTGAGTTTTCATAAACAGCCTTAACGTAAGCGTTTAACAGTAGGGTTCAGGGTTGCTGAGATTTTCCGGAATAGCTCTGCACGAAGCGGCGTATAAACTGGAATACCTTTATATTGCAGGGTTTCTGCTTCAAAAGCTTCCAGCCAGCGATCCACCAGAAAACCTTTTTTTCTGTCCAGCAGGCTGTCTCTGTACCAGTCAAGTAAAATCTGTTTTTGCTGCTCATTCAAACTGGTTAAAAGCCATTCTTGCAGCTTTGGTTCAGCTAATTCAAAAAGCCGCAGAATAAACTGGGATGGATAAAGGTGCTCAAAGTGATACTCTAATAAACCTTTAATATCAGGAAGTACTTCAATGTGTTGATTAGAGTGGTAAGCAGGTGCAATACGTTCCTTCCAGTCTTGCATAAAAAGCTGGAATGGCTGATCCACTTCCAGCCAGGTCATTAAGCGCTTCCAGGCGTTAGGTCCACAAAAAGTTTTACTTCCAACCAGGCGTGCAAAATCATCTGAGGCATAGTTCGGGACGGTCATTGTTCATCCTTATAAAGTGTCTTATGTTGCATAAGTGTCTGGCAAAATAAAAAATCAAGCTCAGTGTCAATGTCTACTGAATTTTCCTGACCCATGACCAGTGCATAGCTATTCGGCATAAAAAAGCTCTTGTGCTGCAGTAATAAGGGAGTTTTAGCCAGATAAAATGCACCGTTTATACGGTAATGGGTTGGCAGCTCTTGGCTTCGCTGCCCAAGAATTTCTTTGCTGATGAAGTTATCCATCTTGCACTGATCATCCAGTGTATTACACCACTGAACTGGGTGATCAACGGGGCAAACACTGATGATACTGTCAGTATCTTTTTCTTCCATTAATGCCAGCCCTTTGTCTATATCTGCAGTGCTTCTTAGTGGTGAGGTCGGTTGCAGTAACAGTGTTTGCTCTGGGTAAACCTGCTGGTCATGCAGATGTTGCAGTGCGTGCTCTAACACGGAGTAGGTGCTGGCAGTATCAGTAGCCAGCTCCTTAGGCCGTAACAGTGTCATACACCCTAATTGATCCGCTAGCTTAAGCAGGTTTTGGTCATCACTGGTGACCAGGACACGATCAATTTTTTCAGAGGCTAATGCAGCGTCTAATGTCCACTGAATCAGGGGCTTACCCTGGAGTGGCAGAAGGTTCTTGCCCGGTAATCGCTTGCTGCCTGCTCTTGCAGGAACAATAGCCAGTGTTTTCAATGTGAAGTCAGGCATTAAACAACTCGCTGACATCAGTTTGTGCTTGATTGAAGTCGTCCATGCGACCTATATCCAGCCAGTAGTCTTTCAGTGAGTAGATGTTAACACCGC
>NZ_JACUUA010000120.1 GCF_014859565.1 Marinospirillum sp.
GGGTGCAAGGGGTCGCAGGTTCGAATCCTGTCACTCCGACCAACAAAATCAAGGGTTTAGCTCAAAAGGCTAAGCCCTTTTTTTATGCCCGAATGGTTTTTGCCCCACTTTTTGCCCCACCAATTTCGGTGCAGCTCCCCCAGCGGGATTTGAAGGTTTTGATCCCTACACTTTTTGGCTCCACGCCAACCTTGAGTGCAAAACGTGCCACTTTTTCCTTGAGCTTTTGCTTAGCCTGGCGTTTGTACCAGCGCACCAAGGCGTTAGGCACCATGTGAGGCTGCTTATCGTTATTGGGGGGCAAGGTCACACCAGCAAGCGTCCGTTAAGGAGCTTTACAGGCGCAAAGGGGCCACGTATGACTTTCAGGCGGTGTTGTGCGCTCCAGGTAAGGAAAAGCTTCTCCTGAGACAAATTGGCGGCTACTGGCGAACTACTACCCCTGCTTCGGGAGTAGTGGCTTTAATTTTTTTCAGTATTCCGGGTTCAAACCCCATTTCTTAGATTCAACCATTGCCATGTTTGATAATAGTCACCCTGCCCTCGCTTACCCTAGGAAAAAATATACGGAGTACCTGCAACACGAGAAGTTACATTTTAGATAGCAAAACTCAAAGCAATTACATTATGCATATTAGTATATTTTAATGTATTGCACGCTTAAACTGACACCCTCCCCCATACGGCATACGTCATTCACTACTTTACTTTGGGTTTACCGTTACTCCGTCTACTCACTTTACTAGTGCCATAAGTTTTGCGGCTCTGGTTCTCAAGCTAGGCAGTAGGCCAATTGACGGACGATCTGACCAGAGTCAATAGCGACAAATGCACATGGGGCTGGAAAACCCTTGTGCATGAGCAAAGCGTATCTACCCCTACTGGCCCCCTCACTCTTCAACTTCTTCTTGTTTTATGTTTTTTTAAGGGCTTTGATCGCCTCATTGTAGACGCGGATCAGTTCACTCATTAGGTTTTCTGTATCCAAGTCATCCGGGCTATCGGTAATATAACGCTGTAAAAACTCAGCAACCGCTGGCTCCAGCTCTTCTTTATGCTCTTCCAGGTAATCCTCTAACGTATCCAGAGAAAAACGTTCGTAACGGCTTTCTATAGCTTTAGTAACATTTTCTTTGACCTCTCTGACTCTCCCTCTACGGCTCGCATCCTTAACCTTTGCGACTTGTGTAAAGGTTTCCCTCAAGTAGTCACCATAGCCATCATTGATAAGGCTAGATATTTTTTTATTCCCCGAGTATGACTTTGGAATATAAATATCAACCTCTGTATCAGCATCTCCAAAAACTTGCTCTTTCCACTGCTTGAGAGTACATGATTCATCTATCTCTGGCAGATTGCCTACCTCTTCAAGAATTTCATTGTCGACATACACCAAAATCCCATACTTCTCTAACATTCGATAAACAGGGTTGTACTTAGCCAACATTAAGCCCTCTTTCAAATTCAATTAAAGCATAATAAAGGTTGTAACCGGTATGACGAACCTTATCCACCTCAGCATCGAGCTTTTCAGAACAGGCTTCGTAAAAGTCAGAGTTAACCCCGTCGATTTCCACTCTATCGAATCGAGATATAATCGGTCTTTCGTCGAGAATCGCCTCTAAAACCTGTCGATCTTCTTCAAAGTAACCGGCGAGAATCGGCCTCCGAACTTCTCCGCTTCTAGCAATTTCTACATGCTTCAATATTTCTTCCATTTTTTCAAATAAATGATAATTCCATTCCTGAACAGCATCACCGAGCTTGGGAATCCCTACAAACATATATTCCAGCAGGTAAAGGTGTGCTGCCAGTTCTTTAACTCTTTCTTCTAGTGTCTCTTCATTCGTGATGTGCGGATGAACTTCTTTTGGCTTTTCTACAGCCAACCTCAAATAACAGTCCTTATTTTTTAGTTTTGGTTTGACTTCCAAAAGCAGGTTGGGCTTTGTTTTTCTGGCTCCTGGTTTCATTACTATCCCCTTCAGCTCACTCAACCAATGATTTTAATAAAGCATCTCGCGCATCCTGATAAAACTGAATATCAATTTTAGTTGCCATGTTATCAGATAGGTCGTACAACTGCCTGCGAGCAGCGACAGGCATTAATAAGGTGCTGGCTCCCTTTTCAATAGCCAACTCTGCGATATTGACAGCGCTATTGATGGACTCTATCGAGCCACCCAAATTGATTTCACCGACAACAATCAAGCCTCCTTTTACGGACTTTTTAAGCAAGCTGCTGCACATGGCGACCAGCGACGCAACGCCGAGCTTAGCTCCTTTCTTAGCCGCATCAAAAGCTCTTAGCTGAACAGTAAACTCATGAGCACGCGGGTCACGATCACCTATGAGCTGCATGGATCGGGCATACAGATTTTGCTCGGCATAGCGCAGCGACTCCTTGAATGCCGGTGGAGCCGGGGTATTTAAGATTTTAACACCAGAGCCTGGGCCCTCATTAACCTCTATCCGGTAAAGCCCAGCATTATCATCAAAATTATTCCCCCCCTCACTGATTGACCAAATTTGCCCTGGCTCTAAGGGGTCATCACCAATTTCATTGTCAGCTCTTAACTCGGGTGTAGCGACAAATTTTTCTATGCCATCATCACCAATAAAATAGCTGAAATGGGTATTACGAAACTCTGCTGCACCGACTCTTTTTTGCTGCTCCTTCACCCGACGCCTCACCTCCAGCCCCAAACGGGTCGCCCATTCGAGGTCCTCGTCTGAAGCCAGCGCGTCCGAGCTTGGGTACATCAGTTTGAGCAAGCCAGAAACTGTTTTGTTGACGGCATTGGTATCACGGCCACTTAAAGCACCGCCCAGGTGAACACGGTTTTGCATAGCCGATACGCGACTCTCAAAGCGCAGGCGACTCATGCATTCCGAAAAGAAATCACTCACCAAACCAAAGTGATCTGTCGTCAGCTCCTTCGTCATCTTGGGTACATCCCAACCTGGCAGATAGCAATGAATTCGGTCCATCCAGGCAGTGTCATCGCGCATTTCTTGCGGCAGAGGCCCAAACAAATGGCCCACTCGCTGCTGGTGCTCAACATCAACTTCAAAGTTCCCTACAAAGACCATGGAGCCATCTGCTCTTATGCTTTCCTTGCCTCGGCTGAACTCACCTGATTCCATATAACCTTTCATAATGTTGATGCCTTCTTTGGTATCAAAACTGATACCGCTGACCTCATCAAAACAGACCACATCGTACTGGCACACCAATCCGCGTTGCCCAGAGGCATTGTTAACAAACATCTTGGCAATCGTGGCTTTGCCACCCGATATTAAGTGCGCGTAGGGCGAAACCTGTTGGAAGAGGTGACTTTTACCGGTTCCTCTTGGCCCCAGTTCAACCAGGTTATAATTACGCTCAACAAAGGGCACCATTCGCAGCAGTACCGCATCTTTTTGCCGAGGGTCAAGCACCTCTGGCTCCAAGCCAATTGAACGCAATAAAAAATCCCGCCACTCATCACTGCTAAAGTGGCTGCGAGCTTCAGCCATCACATCCAGGACATTGCGTTTTGACATTTGGATGGGACGAAGATCAGCGACACCAAACGCATTACCTTTTTCTTCAGCGATCACCGAGTCATATTCCAGAGTGACTTCCGCATAAAAGCCCCCTGTCAGAAGCCGCTCGTTGTCATCAACGGTCTTGTCTGCAATACGTACACGGTTTAAATTCAAGCTGGGCAAGGTGGCGAGATAGCAGCCCTCTTTTTCAACAAAACGCACACTGACAATATCAATCAGCTTGGCTGCACCCGTCTTGTAAGCACGCGCCTTGAACAACTCTTCTTCGCCAGCTCTGACTGTTCTGGATGAAAGTTGACGCTCAACTATTTCTAATCCTTCATCAATTTCTTCAGGGTCAGTTGAAGCGCAATAGCGGCCCAGCATGAACTCAACGACATAAGTTGGAACCGGAAATTGGCGCGCAAAAGTCCTTACCAAGTCTTTGCGGACGATATAACCTTCAAAAACTTCTGCTGCCTTCAGATCCAAAACATCCAGTTCCACTAGACTTCTCCTCCGCTCAATTTATTCATCGCCAATCAGAGTCGGCTTCTTGGCCAAGACTTGGTCGTTTGCATCAAGTAGTATAAGCACTGCACTCGTCCCCTCATGTTCATCTTCAACCATAAGGCTACACTTTCCTTGCTTGAGACGCTTGCGAGCACTGATCTCTGTGTTGGGATTAGCCGGATGTGTTCTGATGACTGCGAAAACCTCATCAGCCGAGGCTTCTGCCTTCACTCGGCAGGTTAAACCTAACCAGCGCACACCGGATAGACTCGCAGTAACTTGGCTTTGGCTTTGATGTTTTAAGGTGTTCTTGATCTCAATCACGGGTGTCAAACATTCCTGCAAGCTAAGCCCACCGTGATCATAGTTAAGTCCTGCCCTAAAACTGCTGACCCCTGGTGCCATAGCAATACTGACATTGGCATTCCAATACCACCCCACCTGCTGATAACCACTATCAACTGCTGAACGCAAAACGGCACAGCGCCCCCAGCGAGTTTCAGTCAGATGCTTGGGTAGCTCGACTTTGTTCATGCTGTTTGGCGCTAAAATCCAGCCATGGTCTGTTACAATACGAACTCTATTCCAGCCAGCAGCTAAAAGCTCGTCAACTCGCTCGATAACTTCATCAAGCAAAGCATCCACTCTTGAAGCAAGCTTCAGGCCTTTAACATGACCTTCTTTATCAATATCACCACTTTGCACCCAGGCATTCTTCTCGGGGCTTCCAGAATCACCTTCTTCCAGATACAACCATCCCTTTTCCTGCAAAAACTTTTTTAGATAATAGGCAGAAAAGCCGGCATCCCTCTCTGTAAGGCTAGGCTCGAAGTCCACATCGGTTTCCCGACCCGTCAAACGATCATGGATCGGCGTAATCGCTGCCTTAGCTGTTGCCGTAACCGATGGAAGGGCTGCCCAGTTGGTTTTAAGGGTGGCTTCAGCTCTAGCAGATAGCTTTTCGACCAGCCTTTGCCCTAAATCAAAGCGCAGGCCATCGACAAAAAATACCGCCTCCCCCCCAGCCGAGTAGGGGGCCGTTGCCTCATTAACCTGAAATGTGCCTGGATACCCCTTTTCCCTTACAAGGTTTTGAAAATTGCGCGTTACCGCATCCAGCCAAGGCAAGTAGATCAAGTTAAGCACGTCCTGGGCTAAAGCTTGTAGCTCATTTGGAAGCGGGCAAGCCAGGGCCTTTAACACCTCGTCGTCCACGCGCCAGAACCGCTGGCGGTACTGCTCAGCCATATCCTCTGCATCATGGCCAGAAAACACTTGTTCAGTGTCTTGTGCAACCGGTGCCATGTGCTTGAGCAGCTTTGCTAATGGAGCCATGCCCAAGGATGCCCAAATCCACTCTCTGCGCAGGGTGTGACGCTGCTCTAAATGCCAAATACCCTGACGGGCTTCCGCTGCACCTAAAGTAGCCAGTTTTTTCAGCTCTTGCTCTAGAGCCTCTTCTTCTTTGGCGTTGATTGCCGGATAGCTGGCCCCATCAGCAGCCAAATCAGGTACAACTTTCATCAAGAGTGCTGGCAGATTGGGGTAATGGTGACAAGACTCAGCATAGCGTTGCCAGATGCTTTCCCATATCCCTTGTCGTTGGCACAGGAGTTCTGCCGCAACCAGCTCACCCTCCTGCTCTGGACTAAAGCGATACTCAGACTCACAAATACCGACCAGGGCTTTCCACCGAGCTGAACTCCAGCGCTCCCTTGTTGCTTTGGGATCATTCATCCAACTGAGCAGATCACGCACCGGGTCACTGGAAACCAGCTTATTAAAGTCTGGCGCTTCCAAACGGCGACCAGTCAGGTTTTCACGCTCACTTTCAAGTATCTCCGTTAATACCCGCAGCATGGCTTGTTGAGACGCTTCATCTTGAGCCACTTCAAGCCCGGCACCGCCATTTGCCGAAACCAAAAAGGCATTCACGGTCCAATCGCGACCGGAGTTGTTATAAATCCACCAGCAACCCCGATACTGCAGCTCAGCTAAGGGTTTGAGTTCATCAGGACAGTCAGCAATGGCACGAAGGTCTCTGCGCTCTACGCCTGGAAGGTAAACAATGGGTGTTGTGTTCTCTGGAAGCTGCACCTCTGGCAGCACACCTTCAATCACGCATTTAATCCAAATGGCAGGGCCGCACTTTAACTCGGGAGAATAATCACCAACAACAACCAGCTCTGGCATGGCCGCTTGTAAAAGCGGTAAGGCAGACTCCCATTGCCTGAGCTTGTCCGTCCAGAGTATTACTTTGGGGGCCACCTGGACATTGGAGTTGTAGTGGGCACTGGATCTGACTTCTTCAGTCAATAAATCAATCAGCTTCATGGCAGTCCTTAGCTAACAGAGTAGGTACTTTTATTCAGTTGGAATGGCTTCCAGCTCACAGAGCCAGGCATCAAACAAGCGGCATTTTTCTCGTATCACTGGCAGCCCCATTTCCAAAGCAGCCAGACTGCCCAGCAGTGGTTTTTCATAGCCAGGGATCAGCTTTTCTATGCGCTTGCTCGGAGCAGTATTCGGGTCATTATTGATCCGCTCGGGTGTCTCAAAGTCACTGGCAATGCTTCTTAGCTCTTCTGTCAAGTGCGGCCTATCCACACCACTGGCAAAAGCTTCAGGGTTACTAAACAGCAGGGCTTCAAACTCATACATCTGAATGTATGGAATGAAACGACGCATGGCATCCTGCCCCAGATGACAGGTTAAAGTTGCGGTCATTTCACTTTTAATGGTCATTGCCTTCTGGGCAATGTCCAGGTTGGCATCCAGTCCCGGCTTGCCGGGAAAGTCCTCCGGCAACCCATAAAAATCAAAGAAGGTGGTGCAGTAAGCGGTGCGCTCTTTAAGCAGCCGATTTTCTACATCGGTTCGCAACCGCTCAAACTTAAACTTACCGCCCTTATGCCCTGGTTTACCAACCAGCGCCGGAAGCAACCACAAGCCCTTATCCATAAATACGGGCTGCAGCAACTCATTCACGAATTGCTCCTCGGTTTGGCCTTCGCATATTACATGCACCCGAATCATCGTGATGGCCTCCCGCCTAGCACATTCTTCTCCCAAAGCTCACCCACCGTATAGTCTTCAAGCCAGCGATCAAACGCCTTCTGATTCAATCGTTTGAAAACTGAAGCACCTTGCTCGCGCTCCACAACAATCAAGTCTTCTATTTCAAACTCATTCAGCAAGGGTACGGACTGGGTGGAAATGATTACCTGGGTTCGCTTTGAGGCTGAGCGAATTAGAGCACCCAACAGGGTAATGGCATAAGGGTGCAGGCCCAACTCGGGCTCATCAATGATGATTGTGGAGGGCGGCACCGGCTGCAGCAAGGCAGTAACCAGGCAGATAAAACGAATCGAGCCATCAGAAAGCTGGCTGGGCCAAAAGGCATAATCACTGTCATGCTGCTTCCATAACAAACGAATCTGCTGCTCTTCAGTAGGCAGGGTTACCGGCTTTAGTACAAAATCATCAAAAAAAGGTACGGCCAGGCGTACGGTTTTACGAATTTGGCTGTAAACCTCTGGTGATTCCTGCTGCAGCCGATATAAAAACGCTGCCAAGTTAGACGCATCCATGCGCAAAAACTCATTGTCGTGCACGGCGCAGAGACGCTTAACACCCGCCGTATCGCTGGTATCGTGAAAGTGATAGACCTGCCAGCCTGAGATGGCGTCATAACAATAGCTGGCCACCTTTTTGGAAGTGCCTTGTTTAAGCTCTTTTTTCAGATTGGATTCTGCGTGACCTGTACCCAGGTTAGGCCGTGTGACCCCGTAGTAGGGGCCATTGAAATACAGCATTTCAGATTCAAAGGTAAACGCATCATCAACTGTTGCCGCAAGCTTAAGGTCGTAGCCGTTATCACCAAATCGAACCGAAGTGGTCAGTGCTGAAGTTTCCTTGACGCCATAACTCAGGATACGATCTGCCCCACCCTGTATGCTTGCCCAAACCTGAAGCCGCCCCTCTACCAGCTCTGAAAGCATCTTGAAATAAGCCACAAAATTACTTTTGCCAGCGCCATTGGCACCAATCAGCACATTCAGATTGGAAAGCTTCAGTTCATCCACTTTCCTGATGGACTTAAAGCCAGAGATGGATAGTGTATAAATTGCGCTCATTGTTTTGCACCCAACATCCAGAATAAATTAATACCCATCTGACACCATCAACAGTTATTTATCCATCGCCCATACAACCAGCACATCTGTTCTGGTATCAATTGAGCCGTGTATTGATCAGCCTTTCGACTGACATGCTGAAAGCTCAGGTTTCAGCTGCCAGCCAGCCTCCAATACCTCAAGCAGGTTCTGTTGGCGTTTTTTGACCACATCCAGGGTCCACTCCGGCGTATTCAGCACCTGAGTTGTCATCACGTAAGATGAAACGCCTTTGCGACCACCAAAGTAAGCTGTTTTCTTTTTCGTGAAGTCAAAGTTACTTGCCGCCGAATTGCGTTGCTGAGTCAAAGGCACCAGGTTGGCAATTTTGTGTACCCATTGCTGTCTGACATCTGCCTCCGGCCAGTGTTCTTCCCATTCACTACCGGCTAAAACTGTTTGCGGCATTACGTGCTCAATGGTCAGCACCTTGGCGTCATAGCTAGCGGCTCCATCTGACAAGAACGAGTCCAACCGCAGGATCAGATAATTACGACGGCGTGCAGTCAGGTAATAGATATCCGAGTTCAGGGCATTCAGCATTTCCTTTTTTTCGCTTTCTGTTAGCTCCACTGCCTTAACCGGGTTACCAAGTGAATGTGTTCCCATAAGCTCTTCAAGTACAACCGCATAGCGAGCAATACGCTGGTTTACGTTCTTAGCGCTGATGTGCATGTAAGCTGCCAGCCGCTCCAGCTGTTGGAAAAACCGCAACACATACTTGGGAGCGTCTTTTTGGGTGGACAAAAACAGAATAGCGCAGGGCATCCAGTCAGAATTGTCGATGCGATTCAGCCACTTCAACAGAGCGTTCACATCCGATGCGTTCGTGGTCGAGATGTACTCATTCTTCTTGGCAATCAGGTAAGCCATGGCGTAAGGCTCAATGACATTCGAAATCAGCTGCTCGGAGCTAGTCGATTTCTTTACCACATGCTCGTCAAACTCTTCCAACAAGGTGCGCTGCGCCTTAGCCCGCGCGTAGATCATGCGGATATGATTGAACAGCTCGGCAAAACCCGCTCGCCCGGTTTTGACTTCGAGCTCCTCCCAGGTGTTGGTGTAGTCTTCCTGTTTTTCCGCAAGGATATTACCGATCACATCGGACTTGATAATATCGGTCGGCAACAAATCCAATCCCCGGCTATTCAGCACTGAAAATACCCGGAATGCCGATTTTTTACTGGGGGTGGACACCACAACCAGGAAGCAGCGCTGGATCAGGAAAGCACCAAATCTGATCAAGCCATCAGTATCCTTGGCAAAAGTCGTTAAAAGCCGGTCTTTCAGCAGCCTCGCGTTGCGCTGGATGTTTTGCTGTGGCTCTTCCAGCCGGG
The DNA here is from genome assembly GCF_014859565.1 of Marinospirillum sp. The sequence goes on from NZ_JACUUA010000120.1 coordinate 9,557, forward strand.
CAGACTCCAGAGCAAGCAGCTCGTTGAATTTGAATGCCTGGACATAGTCAGCAAAAAACTGTCTGTCACGCTCGCGCAAACTCAGCCTGGGTTTGGCACTGATACCTTGTGAAAGCCTGCCAGGCTCACGGATATAGCCTTCGAAATCAGAACGTACCTCACCATCAAGCAGACTGGTGATCACCGATAACAATATCGTCAGCGTAGTCAGTCGCTGCTGCCCATCAATCACCTCGGAAGCCGGTTTGCCTTCAGCCTTGATCAGTACAATGCTGCCAAGAAAATACGAATCATCCTCGGGTTCTGCAAGGTAGAAGCTGTGCAGGTCGTCAAACAACTCCAAGGCCTGGTCGTCAGTCCAAGCATAGGGTCTTTGATAGGCCGGAATGACAAAGTCAAAGTCAGAGCTGAAGATTTTTGCCAGCGGGTACTCTGCCCCCGTTATCTTGTTACTCATGCCTTGCTCTCCCTTGCTTTGTGCTTGTCCGCCAAGCTCAGATGATGTTCGTTGATGCGATCTCCTTCTTTGCCGCCGTATTCCAGCCCTAAGTGATACCAGGGGGCGGATTCAACATCGTTGCCGCGATCTTTTGTCCATTTGATATTGGGTTTGCCGCGCAGTACCCCTGCACCTTTTTTGCCCATATCTTTGGCCAGCATAAAGGGGCGGATATTCAGGCGCACGCCATCGTTTAAGTCAGGGTTCCAGCCGATGGGCTGTTCACTGAGCGGCTTCCAGCGCACAAAAATATCGTAGGGGGTTTCGCCTTGCAGTATCGCTTGCAGTTCTTTTTTCAGGTTTTCCGCAGCTGCCTGACGAATATCGGCACCGTCATCCTGGCTTTTTTTCTGCTGGCTGATCCAATCATCCAGGTAGGTATAGATCAGGCGCTCCAGGCCGGTTTTATCCAGCTGGTGGTAATTGACCAGCGCACTAAAGCCGTCTTTAAGGCCATCCCACACATGCCAGATAAAGGGGCGATGCTGAAAGAGTTTACAGTGCTGTTCAAAAAACTGATCGCGCAGCCATAAATCCAGGGACTTGCCGCCCACTTCTTCGAGTAGGCGATTTTTCAGCGGGGTTGTCCAAGCCTGACCATAAGCGGTTTGCAGCAGGGCCTCAAGACGTTGCGCTGCGGGTTTTTCGCCACGCACGGCAGGCAAGCAAACGATGCCGTCATCATCGACTGCATCAGCCAGTTCAGCACAGCGTTCCACCCAAGCGCGTTGTTCTACTGCCAGCTCCATGTCTGGGTCTAGCTCGGCTGGCCAGCGATAACCCAACAAACGCGCCAC
>NZ_JACUUA010000121.1 GCF_014859565.1 Marinospirillum sp.
TCAAACATACCCCAGCCCCTTCAAATACCCAGCCAACTGCTTCGCCGCCTGATCCCGTTCCTTTTCAATCTCCGTCAGTGTCACCTGATACTTATCCCACCAGTTCTCAAAAGCGGCTATCACCTGTTGCCGCTGGGCGCTGATATACCGCTCAACAATGGCGTGCATATCCTGTTGCAGGGTTTTGAGCAGCAGCTCGCTGGCTTGTTTTTTGTCCAGGGCATCCACACGGCTGTTCAATTCCTCTGGCAAGGCGGCCTGCTTGTCTTTCAGCTTTTTGGCGTTGGCGGTGCGTTCTTTTTTCCAGGCTTTAATCTGCGCTTCCAGCTTGGCCAGGTCTTCGGCGCTCAGGGGTTCTTGGTCGCTATCGCCCTCTTCCTCATCACCATCGCTGGTTTTGGGCAGCTGTTCCTCTGCGGCTTTAATCTGGCTATCCAGCTCGGCCTTGCGGTTTTCCAATTTTTCCAGCTCGCTCAGGCTGCCATCCAGCAGCAACTTCACCAGCTTGTGCTCCAGGGGGTCGTCCTTGTGATTTTTGTCTTCCATCGCGGTGATAATGCTGGTACGCCAGGCATCCACCACACCACGACTATCACGCGCCATCAGGGTTAAGAAGTCGTATTTTTGCTGATGCCAGAAGCCTGCAATCATGCCGCTGATCTGAAAATCATCCAGCAGCCCGATGGGTTTGAGGCTTTTGCTGAAGCTGTTGAGCAGCTCTTGACGCAGGCTTGCATACTGGCGGTTCTCAGCCAGGGCGGTAATGTTTTGGCTATGTTTTTGCCACCAGGCGTTAAAGGCGGTTCGCAAGGCTTGTTCCTTGTTCAGCAGCCCTGCATTCTGCTCAATGGCGGGTTTGATGTTTGTCTTTTGGCTCAGTGCATCTTTAAACAACTGGTAGCCGGGGTCGTTGGGTTTGGGTTGCAAAAGATCACCAGGATTTAATCCCTGCGCCTGGAACAGGGGGCGTTTGGCTTGAATTTCCGCTTCGGGAATTCCTCCCACCAGATGGGCGTGAACATCTTGAGGCTCCGGCGGCGGGGCGTTGTCGGCATAGCGGCGGATATTCAGGTTGTAGCCATTCTTGCGCAGGGTGTCGGTGCTTACGATGCAGGCAAAGCCAGGGATCTCCTGCTCTTCCCCCACGGTAAAGGCTTCATAGACGGTAGCGATTTTTTCGATGTGTTCGGGCATCAAGTAATTTTGTGCCCGGCCTTCAAAGAATTCCCGGTCAGCATTGATAAACAGAGTTTTACCCTGGTTGTTTGGGTGCTTGCTGCTGACTTGCTGCGCTCCTTCACTGACGCGTTGGCGCAGTATCAGAATGCAGGCCGGTATACCGGTGCCATAGAAGAGGTTGGGCGGCAGGCCGATCACGGCTTCCAGCAGGTCGTCTTCGATGATGCCTTTACGAATTTTCTGTTCATCACCACCGCGAAATAACACACCATGCGGCAGTACGGTAGCGACGATGCCACCCTCAGCACAAACCGCCAGCATGTGTTGCAGAAACATCAGGTCGGCTTTTTTACTGCCCAGTGGAACCTCGCCATAACGAAAGCGCTCACTACGGAACAGCGGTTGGTAGACGGGTTGGCCGCTTTGGTCTTCATCCTTGCTGCCAAAGTTAATGGAAAACGGTGGATTGGTGAGGATGCGATCAAAGCGTTGCAGTTCACCATCTATAACATGGCGGGGTTTTTCCAGGGTGTCGTCATTTTCGAGGCTGGCGGTGGTGATGCCGTGCAGCAGCATATTCATTTTGGCAATCGACCACACGGTGCCGGAGGCCTCCTGACCGTAACAGTCCAGCCGGTAGCCTTCACCGCCGTGTTCGTCGATCCACTCCTTGGCAGCAATCAGCATACCGCCAGAGCCGCAGCAGGGGTCATAAACACGGTGATGCTGTTCAGGCTTGAGCAGGCGTACCATCATGCGTACTACTGAACGAGGTGTATAAAATTCACCGCCTTTTTTACCGGCGGAGTCGGCAAAATCACCAATCAGGTATTCGTAGGCGGCACCCAGCAGATCCGGGAACTCAAAATCACTATTACGCAAACGGTGCTGATTGAAGTGGTTGATCAATCCGCGCAGCTTGAGGTCGGGTAACTTGCTCTGACCCACCTTGCGGTTGAAATCGATATGCTCCAATACATCCTGCAGGCTGGTGTTGCCCTGTTCCAAACCACCCAGGGCCGTGTTGAGGGCATCACCGACATTCTTGTGGGCTTCCCTGACCAGATAGCTCCAGCGGGAGTGCTCAGGAACATAGAAGGATTTTTTGTACCACAACCGATGCTCGGCAATTTCTGTCGCCTCGGCCACGGATTTGCCTTTGGCTATATGGTCGGCAATCACCAGCTCGCGGCGCTCTTCAAAGACATCTGAGCAGCGCTTCAGGAAGAGCATACCGAAGATGTATTCCTTGAATTCAGAGGCATCCATCTTACCGCGCAGAATGTCAGCGGCGTTAAAAAGGTGGCGTTCGAGTTGACTGAGGGTTAGAGGCATTGCATGTCCTGGTGGATACTGGTTTGTAGCAGGTTATGGGCTCGCCCGGGAATTGAAAGTACGATTTTAACCATGACTGCACTCCTCTTTCATTACAAGAGTGCAGGGAGACTTGGCTTAGAGAAAAGCATCGAAAAGCAATGGCGCGCTCGGCGGGATTCGAACCCACGACCCCTGCCTTCGGAGGGCAGTACTCTATCCAGCTGAGCTACGAGCGCATTTTTGAGAGGCAGGAATTGTAGGTGCCTTACCTTTAATTGTCCAGAGCGGATGCCTGGCGACGGATAAACTGTTCGATCTGGGCACGGCTGATTTCACCGAAGTGGCGATCCACCATCCGGCTATCTGCAGAATAAAACAGGGTGGCAGGCAGGCCGGGGGCGGCAAAGTGGTTCATGGCATTTTGTTCCGGGTCGATCAATGGCAGGCTGAACTCCAGCTGTTGATCGGTGAGGTAACGCTCCACTGCCAGCAGGCTTTCGCCCTGGTTGATCAGCAGGATCTGTACCCTTGGGTCGCCTTCAAAATCCATCAGCATGGGCATTTCACGGCGGCAGGGTGGGCACCAGGTCGCCCAGAGGTTAATCACCAGCGGGCGACCATCGGCCAGTTCATTCAGGCGTAGCTCCTGCCCATCCAGATTAAAAACCCGTAATTCTGGCAGGCTGTCACCCTTACCTTGCGGAGCAGGCAGTAAAGCCAGTACCAGCAGGCTAAGAATGGCTGTTGTGGCAAAGATACTTGCACCCACACGTCTTAATGCGGCATGCCGCTGCAAGTACACCAGTGTAAAAATCAGTCCACCCAGCAATGCGCCCCACCAGCTGTAACCGGGTTGCCAGAAGTAGAGCAGTGTCCAGGGTTCACTCAGGTAGGCAGCTGGTGCACCAAAGGCATAAATCATGCGGGCACTTAGAGCAGCAACCAGGGCAGTGATCCAACCCCAGCGAGCCAGACCGGGGTAGCGTTTATCCAGTAATTCAGTGCTGAGCAGCAGCAGGATAAGTGCAACCAGCCCCGGCAGGCGGCTGAAGGGCAGCAATAACGGGCCGAGGGTGAGTGCTTCCATGAAAAATCAGTCCTTTCTCAACGGAAACGCATCAGCACAGGTTCCGGGTGTTCCTGTGCAGGCAGGCCGGTGATTTCCGGCAGACGCGGCAGGCGCAGCATACCTGTGTGGGTTTGCATTTCACCTTCGGCATCCTGCCACACCCAGCCGGGTGTGCCGTTAATACCCATGGATTGCATCAAATCCATGTTGGCCTGTAGTTGTTCTCGCGTTCTGGCATCCGGCGCTTTATCCAGTTCCGGCAGCGGTTGACCGAAGGTCTCCATGTTCTTCTGCAGCAGCACTGCCTGTTGTTCCGGTGCGGCACTCAGCAGGGCTGCTGCACGATTACGGCTATCGGGTTTGATGTAAGCAACAGGAATCCAGCGGACTTCCAGCCCTTGCAGGCGATAAGGCTGCAGTGCCAGCCAGGCCAGATGGCAGAAGGGGCAGTTGGGATCAAAGAACATGTAGATGGTTTTGCTGTCGCCCTGTTCCTGCTGGCTGGTTTCAGTGATGTAGTGGCTGTTTTGCAGGTCATCCCAGCCGGGTTTTGGCAGCCAGGTGTTCTGGTGCTCTTGGGTCAAGTCCTTGCCTTGTGCATCCAGCAGTACACCATTCAGCAGAAACTCACCGTCCAGAGTGGTGTAAACCACCAGATCACGTCCTTCAAAATTAACCACCCAGCCTTTCAGCGAAGCGCCGACAGGAAATTCGCGTACAATATTCAGCCCTTGGTTTTGCAAGTGCTGTATCGGTTCGGGTAGTTGCATTACCGATGTCTGTTCGACCTGCTGGAGTGAGCTGCCTGGTGTATTGGCCTGCAGGGAAAAACTGCTCAGCAGTGTAATGCCCAGTGCCGCTGAACACAGAAACCGAAAAGAAAACATGGGGTGGGATATCCTCTAACTGACTGGAACCGGATCAATCAAAGCCGTAAGGGTAGCCAGTTTGATCTGGGCTGTCATCCTTTAACCAAACTGGAGCTGGATATGCTGAAAGATCCCTTGCGCTTCTGGGCTGTTGTTTCCCAGGCTGTTGGATTCACGCTGATTGTGGTGCTGGAAACCTGGCTGGGGCGTGCTCAGGCGGGTTATTGGCAAATCCGTGTGCTGCTGGTGATGCTGGCTATAGCACTGGTGATTGCTGTTTTGCGCCGTTATCAACAGCGCCGTGCCATGCAGCTGGCAGCCAAACGCCGCCAGTTGTTGCAGGATGAAGAGGCCGATGATTAACGGAGGTTAAACCTTCAGGTGTTTCATCAGGCTTTGCAGGTGAAAGAGTTGTTTGTAATCTCCTTCTACCTTGACCTGGCCTTCCTGTATCGCCCGCATGAAGGCATTTTTATCCTTGCTGGTCAGGGTGCTCCAGGCATCTGCCGGGCTGTTGAATACCAGTTTCAGATCGGCTGTAGCTGAGTCGGTAGCCTGAATGCTGATACCGGTCGCTTGCAGAGAAAAAGTGCGAGCCAGCTTCTGGTCACTGGTTTTGATCACAAAACACAGGGACTGCTTTTGCAGCTCCTCAAGAAACGCCTGATCCTTGCGCCAGGCACGCTTCAACAATAATCCGAGCATCCAGAGTAAAAATTTCAGTTTCAGCATGGTGGTTCAATCCAGTTGGCAAAAGAAGCGCCCAGAATAAAACACTTGTTTTAATAAGTCAGCTCAACTTTTAATCCATCAGCTTAACAGGGGTGGCATTTCACGGGTTAAGCGGGCTTTTTGTCTGACTGCTTTACCTGCCAGTGCAAACCCCAGTAGTTGATCTGTTTCACCTTCCGCCCGCTGACCATAAAATTCTGCCAGCACACTGTCTTCTTCTATTTCATAACACCATTCGCCCCTGCATCCTTGGGGTGGTGGTGCTGCAACCACCGGGCAACGGGTAGTTTTAATCAGCACTGGCAAGGCATCCAGTTGCAGATGGGCGTTGTTATCCCCGTGCAGTACCGCAGCCAGAACCCGTGCCGAAGCCATCAAGGGTTGTACATACATCAGGTTTTGTCCGTTTATTTCGGCACAGTCGCCCAGTGCATACACATTACTTGCACTGGTTTGCAGCTGACGATTCACACAGATCCCCCGCCCGGTGGTAATACCTGCATCGGCGGCCAGTTTAATGCGTGGGCGTAATCCGGTCGCCGCTAGGATCAAGGATGCCTGCAGGGTTTGCTGTTGATCCGTGTACAGCTGCCAGTGACCGGCTGAGCCGGTGATTCTGGTAATGCTGGTGTTTTTGTGCAGGATCAATCCTTGTTGCTGCAAAGCAGTTTCTAATAATTTGGCAGCAGGGGGTGGGATCAAACCCTGTAATAGGTGTTCACCACGGGCAATCAGGGTGACGGGATAACCGGCATTTAACAAATCTTGTGCCATCTCCACGCCCACTAGTCCACCACCGAGCAGGGTGATGGGTTGCTGCTGCAGTTGCTGACGGAAGCGACGGTAATCATCCAAATCATTAATGGTCAGCAGTGCACCGTCGGGTGCTGGAAGGCTTAAAGGAGGAAGCAGGGCTTCAGCGCCGGTAGCCAAAACCAGTTGTGCATAACTTAAAGTTTGGCTGCCCAGCTGTAACTCATGGCGGTTGGTATCCAATCCAGTGACTTGAGTAAGAGTGTGGATTTGCAGCTGTAATTTTTCCGCCTGCTGCTCAGCACTGGCGCTCACCAGTTGCTCAGGGGACAGTTTTTTTGCCAGCGCGGTGGATAGCAGCGGTTTGGAATACACCTCGCCACCGTCCTGAGTCAGCAGATGAATGGGGCGCATATCACCCAGTTTGCGTAGCTCTGTGACCAGCTGGTATCCGGCCATACCGGAGCCGACAATAATCAGTGGAGCATCTTGTTGTACGGAAGGCATGTGGCAGTCCTTGTGTTAGAATCCCGAGCCATTATAAACCGCTGAAAGCCGATTGGGTTTTTATGAATTTGACTGCTCAGGTGTCACAGCAGATGCACCTGCACAAACCGCCACAATGGCGGGATGCTGCTCATTTGACAGGTGCTCCGGCAGGTGCCTGGCGCAGCTGGTTACAAGAACAAGGATCACTGACACTACGCCTTAAAAGCCATGCAAAACAGAGCTTTAATGTTCGGGTGTTGTCAGAGGGTATCACCGGAGTGCAGCAGTCGGAGCGCGACTGGCTGGGCTGCAGCCATCAGCGTATCTGGGTGCGCCAGGTATTGCTGGAAGTCGACGGACAACCCTGGGTTTTTGCTCGCTCCTTATTACCACTGGATGATCGCGGTATTTTGCGCCGTCGGGTGACTCAGGTGGGGAGTCAAGCGCTAGGGCATGTGTTGTTCAGTGATCCATTAATCCAACGGGGTGCCTTGAGGTTTTGTGCACCGGGGCAACTGCCACTGGCAAGCCTGTGGGGGCGTGCCTCAATTTTTTACGGGCAACAATTACGATTGCTGGTGGCCGAACATTTTTTACAGCCCATGGCGGATCAACTGGGTTTAGCGGGGAAACAGCGGTATGACATCAACACCTGAACCTGTAACACACAACCTGCCCTGGCATCAGCGTCTGCCCGCTTTTATCCGGCTGATGCGGCTGGATCGCCCGATTGGCACCTGGTTGTTGTTATGGCCAACCCTCTGGGCTTTATGGTTTGCGGCAAGCGGTGTTCCTGATCTGCGGGTGTTGATCATTTTTGTACTGGGTGTGATCCTGATGCGTGCCGCCGGTTGTGTGATCAACGATTATGCCGATCGCCATCTGGATGGTCATGTGGCACGTACCTGCAAACGCCCGCTGGCTACTGGGGAAGTCACCGCACGGGAAGCTTTGGTTTTATTCGCGCTGTTATGCCTGGCCGCACTGGTGCTGGTGCTGTTCACCAATCGGTTAACACTCTTGCTGACCCCCTTTGCGCTGCTGCTGGCAGCCAGTTACCCCTTTATGAAGCGTTACACCCACCTGCCACAAGTGGTGCTGGGTGCCGCTTTTTCCTGGGCGATTCCTATGGCTTTTGCGGCTCAGGCAAACAGCCTGCCAGCTGCGCTCTGGTTAGTGTTTGCAGCCAATCTGGTGTGGACAGTGGCTTATGACACAGCTTATGCGATGGAAGATCGTGAAGATGACTTAAAAATCGGCATCAAATCCACCGCCGTGTTGTTTGGGCAGTATGATCGCCTGATGATTGGTCTGTTGCAGCTGCTGACACTGGTGTTGTTGGTGGCCGCAGGTATGGCTTTTGGTCGTGGTGTGATCTTTTATTGTGGGCTGGTTGTGATGGCTGGCTTTTTTGTCTGGCAGCAATGGCTGATTCGTGATCGGCAGCGTGGGCCTTGCCTGCGGGCGTTTCTGAATAACCACTATGCAGGAATGCTGCTATTTATTGCACTGGTATTGGACTATCTAAGCGTTTGAGCTGGTTTGAGTGGCGCTGTCATCATCCTGTCATTTATTCTGGTTGTAATACGGATGAAACACATATACAAGTGTAAGACAGGAATCCGTTATGACTAGCAAAACCGTACTCATCGTTGATGATGAAGCACCGATCCGTGAAATGATCGCCGTGGCACTGGAAATGGCAGATTATCATTGCCTGGAAGCTGAAGATGCACAGCAGGCACACTCTCTGGTGGTGGATCAACAGCCGGATCTGATACTGCTGGACTGGATGATGCCCGGCACCAGCGGTATTGAATTTGCACGTCGTCTGAAACGGGATCCAGTCACTGCAGAAACCCCCATTATCATGCTGACCGCCCGCAGCGAGGAAGATAATAAAATCCTTGGACTGGAAGCGGGTGCGGATGATTACATTACCAAACCCTTTTCACCGCGTGAACTGGTTGCCCGTCTTAAAGCGGTGTTGCGTCGTGCCACCCCGGCAGGTGTAGAAGAAATGGTAGAGGTGAATGGCCTGCGTCTGGATCCAATCAGCCACCGTGTGACCTCCAATGATCAACCACTGGAAGTAGGCCCTACCGAATTCCGTCTGCTGCAGTTTTTTATGACCCATCAAGAGCGAGCTTACACACGCAGCCAGCTACTCGATCAAGTCTGGGGTGGTAATGTGTATGTAGAGGAGCGCACCGTTGATGTGCATATCCGTCGTTTACGCAAAGCACTGGGGCCGGAACACGAACAGTTGGTACAGACCGTTCGGGGTACGGGATACCGTTTTTCCACCAGGACCTGAGCCACCCGTGAAACAACTAGTCCACAGGGAGTTACGTCGCCTGCTGTTGCTGCTGGTGCTTGGTGCATTGGCGGGCTGGGTACTGGGATATCCACTGGTTGGCGCCCTGCTGGGTAGCCTTTATTTTTCTCTGATTCATATCCGCCAGCTCTGGCGTTTACACAACTGGCTGCAGAAACCTCAGGCAGAACCGCCGGAAACAAAGGGCCTATGGGGCGAAATTTTTGATGCCATTTATCACTATCAGCGTCAACAACTGAAAAGCCAGTTCCGTCTGAAACAGACGCTGGATCGTATTCAGGAGTCGAGCCAGGCGTTAAAAGATGGCGTAGTGATGATCGACAGTAAAGGGGATCTGGAGTGGTGGAACAAAGCCGCTGAAGATTTGATTGGTTTGCGCAGCCCCAGTGACCGAGGGCATCCAATTACTCACCTGCTGCGTGAGCCTCGTTTTGTTGAGTATTTTGACAAACAGCGCTACACCGAGCCGTTGATTATACCTTCCCCGATTGCTGAAGGGCGTACGCTGGAATATCAGGTCACTCTGTTTGGTGAAAACGAACGTTTGATGTTGATCCGCGACTTTACCCGGATGCAGCGACTTGAGCGGATGCGACAGGATTTTATTGCCAACGTCTCGCACGAATTACGCACACCCCTGACAGTTTTATCCGGTTTTCTGGAAACTTTCAGTGACCATGCAGATCAACTGCCCCAGAAATGGCTGCGTGGGCTGACCTTAATGCGTCAGCAGTCTGCCCGCATGGAGCATCTGGTTGAGGATCTGCTGACCCTGTCGCGGCTGGAAACCAGTGATTTTGAGCCAGAAGTTGAGCCGATAGCTGTCCAGGAGTTACTGAAAAGCATTCGGAATGATGCACTGGCCTTATCGGGTAATAAACATCAAATTTTGCTGGAAGCCGATGACCATCTGAAGGTGTATGGTTCAGAAAAAGAACTGCGTAGTGCTTTTTCCAATCTGGTATTTAATGCGGTGAAATACACACCAGCAAGCACCGAAATACGTCTGCGTTGGTATCATGATCATACCGGTGCACATCTGGATGTGGTGGATCAGGGTGTCGGGATTGATCCGCAACACCTACCGCGCTTGACTGAGCGTTTTTACCGGGTGGATCAGGGGCGCTCAAGCAATACCGGAGGTACAGGTCTTGGGCTGGCTATAGTCAAACACGTGATGCTACGTCATCGCGGTCGGCTGGGTATTGCTAGCCAGTTAGGTGAGGGTAGTTGTTTCACCTGTCACTTCCCGCTATCCAGAATTAATATTTCAACCGATCAGTGACAAAAACTTTCTGAACTGAGCCATGGTCTCCTGATCCTGCGAAAGCAGTAGCAGTTTGATGATGGCGTTTTCGCTTTCAGGCTTGCGCTCTGCCAGCTGCAGGCTGGAAATAAAACCGGTAACAGTAACTTTAATGCTGTTTTCTTCTGATCCGGCAGCCAATGCCAGTGTAACTTCCGCAGCAAGGGTTGGCAGACTCTGAGAGCATTTGCAGACCAGCACTGCCTCCTGCAAGTTAATCTCTCGCACCATGACGGCAGAGCGGCGCTCACCCCAGCTCAGCAGTCCCTTGCAGCGCGGTGGCTGGCGCGGGGGTTTTCTGGCTGTTACCGCTGGTGCAGCAGCACCAGCCAGTAATTCTGCTCCTCCAGCAGCACGCACCCGATCCTTACGACCCATATTGGCAATGTCTGCCTGGCTGATGCAGCCGGATTTAACCAGTTGCTTGAGAACCTTGCCAATCAGCTGTTCAGCATTGTAGGGCTTGGCAATATAGTCATTCACACCGGCCTGGAGCGCTTCTACCACACGCTCTTTTTTATCCAGGCTAGTGACCATGATAAAAGGCAACACTTTCAGGTTGTCTTGGGCACGAGTCCATTCCAGTAGTTCGATACCGGTCATCTCAGGCATTTCCCAGTCACACAGCACCAGATCAAAACTGTGCTGTTGCAGGATGGCCTGAGCTTTGCGGCCATCTGTTGCCTCCATGGTGTCGACTTCAGGGTATTCTGATTTCAGGGTCTTCTGCGCCAGGTCACGCATGAACTTGGCATCATCAACAATCAATATGCGAATTTTTTTCATAA
>NZ_JACUUA010000411.1 GCF_014859565.1 Marinospirillum sp.
CAGGGCGGTGTTCTGCAAATGCACAAGCAGTTTCAACCATGCCATCCTGCATTTCAGCAAAGAATTCATCGGTTCTTTGTTCAAATGGCCCGGAAAGGTATTCAGTTGGTGCTACGGTGGGAGTGCTCTCATTCGGGCCGTGTAAGCCAGAGCTGATCCTATCTACGATTAGCAGGGGGGCATTAGGTTCCAGTTCAGAAGATCGTACTATAGACTCCGCCACATGCTGACCACATAATCCTCCATGCCGTCTTTCCTGAATGAGTCCTTTAATTGTTCGACAACTACTTCGAGACCATTCAAGCACATGCAAATCTTTACTTGGAAGAGCTGCTGCTACTGAAGTAACCATCGAAAGTGCGTGGCTGTCTCCCATAACAATTGCCCCAAGCTTATCACCCCCATAGGTACAGCCTGGTACTGGCTTTGCCCCACTAGAATGGCACTCATCAATACGTGGGTTCTTGTTCTCTACTTCTGCAAAGATTGCATCAATCCTTGGGTCAAGCCTTCCCGCCACACCATCCTGAGCCCTTATAGCCAAAGCAGGTGCGGCAATGATGAACACCAGCAAGCCAGTGACAGCAATTTGTGGGATTTTGCTAAATTGCATCAACCCTCGGCGAGCAGGTTGTTCGATATAAGCCCAGGATGCCCATCCAAATAATAGTGTAAGCAACAGACCAACAAGAACAGGCAGAACCTCGCCCTGTACACCAAAGTAGATCAGAGCAACGCTGAACGGCCAGTGCCACAAATAAATTGAATAGGATGTTTTACCCAGCCACTGAGCAATGGCGGTGCCGGAAAGCCAGGAGTCAGAACGCGCCGCCAACAACACTAAAACTGTCCCAAGGACTGGAATTAAAGCCTGCCAACCCGGCCAGGGTGTAGTGCCATCAAACAAGAAGATGCTGGCGAGGATCAAACCAAACCCTAAGGCTTCCAGCAGCTTTGCCCAACCTTGCGAGGGGCGAAATTGACTGGCATAAAAATACACCAAACCACCGGCGAGCATTTCCCAGGCACGAGTCGGCAACAGATAAAAAGCAGCCGCAGGTGTTAAGCGAGTCATCACTACAGAAATCGCCAGAGAAGTCACAAAACCTGCAAGCAGCATAATCCCAATGAAGCGCCGATTGGGCCATAACTTCCATAAGATAACCAGCGCCACAGGAAACAGCAGGTAAAACTGCCACTCAACTGAAAGCGACCAAGTATGGAGCAGCAGCTTTTCATGCGAAGCAGCATCAAAATAGCCTGCCTCACGCCAGAATTTGATATTGGAGATAAATACCAGAGCCGTTATGACATGGGTTGCCAACATCCGATAATCAAGCGCAGGCAGAAAGAACCAACCTAGCATCAGAAGTGCGACACATAGCGCCATTAAGGCAGGAAGGATACGCCGAGCACGGGCAAGATAAAAACCGATTATTGAGAAGGACTTGACATTACCAGTTGCTGACGATAGGGGGGGGGTAGCCAGTTTATCCAAAATGATCCCGGTCATCAGAAAGCCGGAAATCACAAAAAACACATCAACACCGATAAAACCGCCATCAAAGCCAGGCACACCAAAGTGGAAAAGCACCACAGCAACCACGGCCCAGGCTCTTAATCCGTTAATATCCTTGCGAAAACTGTCCATACTCCCCCACCTTTTCTGATAAAAACCGTAGATGGCAGCAATTTTATATCATTATTTTTCTCCTTGCTATCGAGAGGGATCTTTTGGCTGATATTAAGGCTTCTTCAGATTGCCAGTGAAGCTGGTTTATGCATTAACACCATGCTAGAATCCGCTTCCCCTTATTTATGAGGGT
>NZ_JACUUA010000412.1 GCF_014859565.1 Marinospirillum sp.
GATCTTTTATTCCAAGGGAGCGCCTTGAATGCGCTGCTTTGTAACCATTTCATGGTGAATCACTGATGGACATTCAACACCTGAGTCAGGAGACAGCAAAGGTGAGCAAAAATGCCTCTGAACTGGAAAACCAGTTTTTAAAAGAGCTGGATGACAAGCTCTGGAAAGCCGCCGATAAACTCCGTGCCAACCTGGATGCCGCCAACTACAAGCATGTGGTGTTGGGGCTGATCTTCCTTAAATATGTTTCTGATGCCTTTGAAGAACGGCAAGAGGAACTGCTGGAGCTGTTCAAAATCCAAGCCGACGACAATATCTATTACCTGCCTCGTGATGATTTTGATAGCGAAGCGGATTACCAGCAGGCGCTGACGGATGAGTTGGAGCTGCTGGACTACTACCGCGAAGCCAATGTTTTCTGGGTGCCAAAGATCGCCCGTTGGATCACGCTGAAAGAAAAAGCGGTATTGCCGCTGGGAACAGTGCTTTGGGAAGACGAAACCGGCAAGGAAGTGAAACTCCGCTCTGTGTCCTGGCTAATCGACAACGCGCTGGAAGAAATCGAAAAGAGCAACGCCAAGCTCAAAGGCATCCTTAACCGCATCAGCCAATACCAGCTGGATGATGACAAGCTGCTGGGTCTGATCAACACCTTCTCGGATACCTCTTTTACCAAGCCGGTGTATGGCGGTGTAAAGCTGCAACTGCACAGCAAAGACATTCTCGGCCATGTGTACGAATACTTTTTAGGCCAGTTCGCCCTGGCGGAGGGCAAACAGGGTGGCCAGTATTACACCCCAAAAAGCATCGTCACCCTGATTGTGGAAATGCTGGAACCCTATTCTGGCCGAGTGTATGACCCAGCGATGGGTTCAGGCGGCTTCTTTGTTTCCAGTGACCGCTTTATTGAAGAACACGCCAAGGAACAACACTACGACCCCAGCGAGCAGAAAAAGCATATTTCCGTGTATGGGCAGGAGTCCAACCCCACCACCTGGAAGCTGGCCGCCATGAACATGGCGATTCGCGGCATCGACTTTAACTTTGGCAAGAAAAACGCGGACACCTTTCTGGACGATCAGCACCCTGACCTGCGAGCTGATTTTGTGATGGCCAACCCGCCATTCAATATCAAGGACTGGTGGAGCGAGAGCCTAGCCGAAGATGTACGCTGGAAATACGGCACCCCGCCCAAGGGCAATGCCAACTTTGCTTGGATGCAGCACATGCTGCACCACCTAGCCCCAACGGGCAGCATGGCGCTGCTGCTGTCCAATGGCTCCATGAGCTCCAACACCAACAACGAAGGCGAAATTCGCAAACGCCTAGTGGAAGAAGATCTGGTCGAGTGCATGGTGGCGCTGCCGGGACAACTGTTCACCAACACCCAGATACCTGCCTGCATCTGGCTGTTAAGCAAAAACAAACGCCAGTCTAAAGAAATCCTGTTTATTGATGCTCGTAACCTGGGTTTTATGCGTGATCGGGTGCTGCGTGATTTTGCTCAGGAAGACATCAACAAAATTGCTGCTACTTTCCATGCCTGGCGCAAGGGTGAAAACTACGAAGACCAAGCCGGTTACTGCAAAGCCGCCAGCCTGGAAGAAATCCAGAAACATGATTTTGTGCTGACTCCGGGGCGATATGTTGGAGCGCAGGAACAGGAAGACGACGGCGAACCCTTTGCCGACAAGATGACCCGTTTGACAGAGCAGCTGAAAGAACAGTTTGCCGAAAGTGACCGGCTGAAAGCGGAAATCAAAAGAAACCTTGGGGGCTTGGGGTATGCGCTTTGATCACCCCTTATGGCAAGAAATCCAGCAGG
>NZ_JACUUA010000413.1 GCF_014859565.1 Marinospirillum sp.
ACACCAGACCTGCCAGCACCGACAGTCGAGTTCATTCTTAACAATCTGCATGAAATCAATCAGTTGCTGGAATTAAAAAACAGAGCAATCAACGCCATCCAGAAAGAGTGTATTGACTATCTGCAAGAAGCGCTTGGTGGCAAGCCTGTCACATCCAGAATCAATCAGTGGCATGGTTATCCTGCCATTCGTTTTGCTTTGGATTCTTGGCAGGACAAACAACACAAACAGTACCCAAAATATGATGTTGTGCTATATCTTGATGCTCGCGGGGAAAAAACATTTTGCATCAACTACTACATCTATGGAATACAAAATGAAGATCAGCACGCTGTCGTTGTAAGTGAAATGAAACAAGAGGACTGCACCCGCACTTGGCGAGAAAGCAATGATACCATCGCTTGTTTCCAGGTGACGCTGGCATCCACAGATCAAAACCAGATGTTCGAAGCTGTAGCTGAGAAAATGCGTCTGGTAGACCGATTCGAGCATGATGTGCGCAGCAAATGGGACTAGACCGGAAGTTAAAATCAGTTTGAATAGCGGGTTAACAACCTTGGCCGTACCATTCATTCATTTTTTTTGCGCTTATCTGAAGTTCTGCCACCCATTCTTCCGGCTCGTACAGCCGAATGCTTCTGTTGAGCCCGTATATCCACCAGAGGGTTTCCTGATCTCTGGGTATCCGGGCTTTTAACCGATACCAGCCACTTTCATCATTCAGCGGCTCAAGGGTCTGATCCTTGCTGAGTGGGGTTTCTTCCAGCAGCCAGGCCACCTCTGGATGAATGTCGGCCAGCAGCTGCACTGGCTTTTTCTCTTGCTGCCGGGCAAAAGCGCCCTGCTCGATGTAGTCTTCTACGTTGAAGCTTTCATCGATTTCACAGATCTGGCTGGATACTTCGGCTTTTTTGATCCGGTGCAGTGCAAACTGGCGCAAATCATCATAACCATCCACGCGGGCGACGAGGTAACTGCTGGCCGGTTGGGTGACCAGACCGGCTGGATGCAAGATAAAATCCTTAAGCTGTTTTTTCTGGCGACTCAGATAGCTGACTTTCAGGCAGCAGTTTTCCAGCAGCGCCTCGGCCACACAACGCCAGGTATTTTCATCCATAGCCGCAGGTATCAGCATTTTGCCATTAGGCAGGGCTTTTACTCTGCGTGCCCAGCGGCTCAGGCTGTTTTGGTTGAGGTGCTCCAAGTGCTGATTAGCCGCATCAAACTGGGGCTTGAGCTGATCAACAACTGTCGGGGGCAACAACCCTCTAAGCTGCTGCTCGGCCAGATGCAGTGCCAATGCTGCCGGTGTGTCCAGCGAGGGCAGATTAAAGCTGGCTTGCTGGTCAAAACTCCAGCGATAGGGCTTTTGCTGATCATGGCAGATGATGGGAAAGTAATAAGAAAGCCGGTCTTTAAGATCCCGCTGCAAGGCACGGGGCGTGACCTTAAAACCCCGTTCCTTAAGTTTTTCTATCAGGGTTGGAGTGGCGATACGACCAGGGTAACGCGGGATCAACTGCAACAGGGTGATCTGGCGATAAAGCGTATCTTTAGGGTCAGACATGCTGGTTTGTCCATAACGTTGAGGATCCATTAAATGCTCACCATCTTAAGTGATGATGATGAGCCTGTCAGCCCAGCATTGATCCAAGCTGGTTGAACTGGATTAGTCCACCACCCAGCCTGCATTGATCATGGCTTCGACATTCGGATAGGACATCAGCCCCATGTTGTTTTTCAGTTCGATCTGTAATTCACCAAGCAGCGCCTTTTCCAGAGGAATACTGCCAAAGTGGCCATGAATGTGTTTGAGGTGCAC
>NZ_JACUUA010000122.1 GCF_014859565.1 Marinospirillum sp.
ACTGGTGCTGGTGCATCACGGCGGGGGTGATGCAGAACAACTGCTGGCACTGGCGGATGAAATTGTGACCAGTGTGCAGGCGCGTTTTGGTGTATTGCTGGAACGTGAACCGGAAGTGGTGGGTTGTCAGTGACCCGCTGTGGTGACTTGCATGGAGAAGCATCAATGAATAGACCTTCGGCTTCGAAACTGATACCCAAAACACTGCTGCTGGTATTGCTGCTGTTCAGCACTCTATTGCAAGCACAAACCCTGATGCGCCCTGTACAAGACCTGGCAGGCCAGTTGTTGTTTTTTTATGATGCTGATAACCGCTTGACACTGAATGACTTGCTGGCCAAAGAGCAGGCATTTATCCCTCTGGACGGTGATCTGAACCTGGGGTATCAGCCCGGTACCGCCTGGTTAAAATTCACACTGACCAACCACTACGACCGAACCTATGAAGGTTGGCTGGAGGTTCGTCCTGCACATCTGGATCATGTGATTCTTTATCAGCCAGCAGGGAATAAGCAGTGGCGAGTTGAAATTCAAGGTGACAATAGCCGCTGGGCTCATCGCAGTGTGCAGCATCGTACTTCAGTGTTTGAGTTGCGTCTGGACGCCGGTGAGACGCGTACCTGGTACCTGCAGATTCAGACCACCAGTAACCTGGCAGCCAGCCTGCGTATCTGGGAACCGGAAGCCATGACCCGTCACCTTGGACGTGAAATGCTCATGATGGGTGGTTTTCTGGTGGCGGCCCTGTTGTTGGCGCTGATTAATGCGATGCAGTCAGTGGTGATGAGGGAACGCATTTATGGCATTTATGCTGCCTACCTGATGGCTTTGGCCCTGTTTCTTTCAATGACTGAAGGCATTGCCCACTTTTTACTGGCCTGGGATCAGCCGCTACGTGCAGAGCCCTGGATCAGTTTGTTGCACAGTCTGTTGATTCTGCTGACCTGGTGGTTACTGCGTGATCTGGTGCAGCTGCAGCGGCATTATTCCCGACTGGATCGATGGCTCTGGGTGTTTCATGGTGTGCTGTTGTTCCTGGGTTTGATGGCCATTGCTGGAGGATGGGACGCCTGGTTGAAGCCCTGGTTGTGGCAGGTGTTTATGTTGCAGGTGATGTTTAACCTGTTGCTGGCCATCTGGCTGGCGGTGCGCGGCAATCGGGCAGCCCGTTTTTACTTGCTGGCGTTTGGCCCGCTGATGCTGGCTGCACTGGTGACCATTTTTGGGCTGCTGGGACTGATCGAGCTGAAGTTCTGGAACAATGCCTTATCGATTGCCGGTAGCCTGGTGCACATGCTGTTGATGCAACTGACAGTAAATGATCGTGTGTATGCTGCCAAGCGGGCTTATGAAAAGGCTCGTGATGAGGCTTTGAACCGGGCGCTGGAAGAAGAGCAGCAAGCGGGTTTGGACCAACAGCAATTCCTGCGGCGTGTGGCCCATGAGTTTCGTACACCGCTGGCAGCCATCCAGTCAGCCAATGAACTGTTGAGTGTCACGGGTGGCAATAACCCTGAACTATTGTCCAGAAGCCTGGAGCACCAGCGCCAGTCGCTGGATAAACTCACACAACTGGTCGACAAGGCGCTGCAACTGGAGAACTTTGAACGTCTGCAATGGCGCCGTGATGTGGCGCAGATTGAATGTCGCCCCCTGGTGCAGAAGGTTTTGAGCCAGCTGAAACCCCTGATTCAGCAACGCCAGACCCAGGTTGAGCAGGACATCAGCGGCAGTCTGGCCGGTGATCCGCAGCTGCTGGAAACCCTGCTGCTGCAATTGCTCGACAATGCCTTGCGGCACAACCCACCGGGTAGAACCCTGAGAATTGATGGTCAGGCCTTGCCGGGTCTTTATCGCCTGATGGTCTGGGATAACGGCCTAGGCATTCCGGTGGCAGATCAACAGCGTATTTTCGGCAAGTTCCAGCGCGGTGCCGAAGTGACCGAGTCTGGTTTGGGTATGGGGCTGCATGTTGCCGAGCGCATTGCACGTCTGCATGGCGGACAGCTACTTTTGGAGAGTGAGCCAGGGCAAGGCAGTTGTTTTATTGTTGAATTGCCGGATGTGGGGCCGGAACAGTACAAAAAACGGAGCGAAGCATGACTGCAACACACCTGCTGGTGGTGGAAGATGATTTTCACCTGCGTGAACTGATCCGAGAGTATTTACAGGTCTACGGGCATCAGGTCAGCGTGGCTGAAAGTGGCGAAACCTTTCGTCAGCAGTGGGCCGCACACCGGTTTGACCTGATTTTGCTGGATCTGAACCTGCCCGATGCTGACGGCCTGGAACTGCTGGCTGAATTGCGCCGACAAAGTGATGTTCCCGTGTTCATCGTATCAGCCCGCATCGATGAACCCAGCCGCATTCGGGGGCTGGAGCTGGGTGCCGATGACTACATTGTCAAACCTTTCAGCGCCAGAGAACTGGAGCTGCGGGTGCGTAATACCCTGCGCCGTAATACTGCTACTCAGACATCCTGTTTCACGGGCTGGACACTGAATGCCGAGAGTTTTTGTATGACGCATCATGATGGGCGTCAGGAGCACCTGACCAAAGCGGAGTTTACCCTGTTGAAGCTGCTGGTGGCTGCCGGTGGCTCACTGGTGCCTCGTGATGAATTGTTTCGCCAGCTGGAGCGCGAAGCGGGTGTGAATAGTCTGGAAACGATCACCTCACTGATCTATCGCCTGCGCCGCAAAATGGGCTGCAATAAAGATAACAATCCTATCATTACCCAGTCAGGTGTTGGGTATCGCATTTTGTTGGATAAAAACTGAACAAAAACCATAAAAAAGCACTGTATCCATTTTTTGTTCAGTTTTACTTCAGGACTTGTCTATTTGTAACTGCTTAACATATCTCCCCAAAGCACTTTTCTGGCCGCAGGTGTTGCACCTGCCAGCTACCACATTGTTGTGGGGAGAACACCATGAACACCATTTTTCGTCTTGTCTGGAATGCATCCAAAGGGATGTGGCAGGTAGCCAGTGAGCTGAGCAGCAGTCGAACACGACAGAAAATCAGACGTTCGGGGCACACTCTCTTGGCTGCAGGTAGTTTGTTACTGGTGAGTAGCCAGTTATTTGCCAATAGCCTGCCATCGGGTGGACAGGTCACTCTGGGTCAGGGGCAGATCAACCAGCAATCCGGTCATATGGTGATTGATCAGTCCAGCAATAAAATGGCCATCGATTGGCAGAGTTTTTCCATCGGAAAAGGCAATAGCGTTACATTCAATCAACCAGGGCGAGATGCTGTAGCACTGAATCGGGTCATTGGTTCTGATGTATCCAGTATCCAGGGTGCATTAAATGCCAATGGCCAGGTATTTCTGATCAATCCAAACGGTGTGGTTTTTTCCACCACGGCACAGATTAATGTGGGTGGATTGGTTGCCTCCACCCTCAACATCAGCAATGAAGATTTTGCTGCCGGTCGTTACCGGTTTGAAGGTGATAGCAATGCAGCAATAATTAATCAGGGACAGATTCAAGTAGACGAAGGCGGTTATGTTGCGCTGATTGCTGCAAGCATTGAAAACACAGGCAGCATTACTGCCAGTCAGGGTAGTGTGTTGTTGGGTGCTGGTCGAAGGGTACTCCTGGATCTGGGAGGCCCGGTCAAGCTGGAAATTGAAGAGGCTGCCATTGATGCCCTGATTGAACAGGGCGGTGCCATTCGCGCTGATAGCGGTACAGTTCTGCTGACTGCTCAGGCAGCTGGAGAACTGACCCGCACCGTGATCAATCACACCGGTACCACTGAAGCACGAACCCTCAGCCGGGATCACGGCACGGGCACCATCAAGCTCCTGGGCGGCATGGACCATGACCGAATTGATGTGGCCGGTCGCCTGGATGCCAGCGCACCCAATGGCGGCGATGGCGGGTTTATCGAGACCAGTGCTGCGAAAGTACAAATAGCTGCAGACGTGCAAATAACCACTCTCACTGATCAGGGGCAGGCAGGTACCTGGTTGATTGATCCGACGGATTTCACCATCAGCAAGGGGGATGGTATTCAGAGTGCTTCTGGCATAGGTGCAACAACACTGCAAAACAACCTTGCAACGACTTCTGTTGAAATTCAGACCGTAGCAGCAGGTTCCGAGCGAGGTAATATCAATGTGGATGCCGATGTACAGTGGGCTGAGAATAAGCTGACCCTAACCGCACATGGCGATATTTTGATCAACGCCACGCTCACTGCAACTGGTTCAGCTGAGCTTGCTCTGAATCATGGCTGGAATGGCAATGCTGCCAGTCCGACCTACGGTAATAACAACAGCCATTTGATCGTGCATGGACGTGTCGACCTGTCTGAAGCTTTTGCAAATACCCTTGCCATTAATGGTCAAAATTACACCATCTTGCGTAACCAGTCAGAAGTGGCAAGCATGAGCAGTGGTTTGAATGGTCACTATGTATTGGGTGGGAATCTTGATTTCTCTGGTAGCTGGACACCGATAGGAACCTTTACCGGGCGTTTTGATGGCCTGGGTAACCAGATTCATGACTTGGTTGTGAACCACAATGCATCGGGTGCGGGGCTGTTTGGTAATACCAATGGGGCGGCCCTGTCCAACCTGCGGTTGGTGGGTGTAAATGTTACCAATTCAGGTGGTGGCGTGGGGGCACTTGTTGGTAATGCCACTAATACTAGCGTTAATAATGTACACGCCAGCGGAGCAGTAACGTCTACAAGGGCGGCCGATGCGGCTGCAGATGCCGGTGGTTTGGTTGGTTATCAGGTCGGCGGCACGATTCACCTCAGTAGTACCGATGTTGAAGTTACTGCAAATGGAAGAAATGTCGGCGGCCTAGTGGGTGATGCGACCTCATCAACAAAAATTGAAAACTCCTTTGCTTTGGGTAATGTTAAAACATTGGGTAATCAAGGAAATGTCGGCGGCCTTGTAGGGGCATTGCGAAACGGTAGTAGCATTTCAAATTCATATGCCAAAGGGGATGTGGCAGCTCAATTGAACAATACGGCAGGAGGCAGTCAAGTTACTGGTGTCGGTGGCCTTGTAGGAGAGATACGTAATACTGATGCCACTGTCACCAATAGCTATGCAAGCGGAATCGTTACCACGACAGGCACAGGCGACCCTAAAGGTGGTCTGATCGGAAAAAATGCTCAAGGTGATGGCTCTAATGTTGTAACTAGCTATTGGGTTAATGGTTTATCCACAAGTGCTGGCGGAACACAAATAACGAGCAATGAGACTAACGCTTCAAGTTATGGCTTCAGCGACTTTGGGTCTAACTGGGTCATGCTTGAAGGTTATGCGACCCCTTTCCTTAAAGCTCAGGGCAGTGATGCGTTGATGCTGAATCGAAACTTAGTGTTTGAGTCAGCAATAGACTTAACACTGAATCAAAATTTCAATAGTGTATCCGTTTTGGGTGAGGCAACGTTGACGCTGAAAGCACAGCGGGATGTGGTGTTTGCTCCTGGCAGAGCTGTAACCTCATCCGGCGGGCAGCTGAATCTGGTGCTATGGTCGGATAGTGACGGTAATGACAGCGGCGGGATCTTGTTTGATACGGGGTCAGCTA
Organism: Marinospirillum sp.; assembly: GCF_014859565.1. Next base: position 5,565 of record NZ_JACUUA010000122.1, read on the forward strand.
TTTTAACCCGAAATGGTCATCTCTGGATGGGTGGTGGTGCTGGCAGTACGAGCTGGAATGGACTGACAGTTGGAAACTCCTATGCTGCCAATCTGAATACATCCATTGCTGATCCCGCCGTTAATGATACCTATGCGGGCATCAATGTGATTGGAGCCACGCTGAATGCCGGAAGTGGCGATCTATACATGTCGGGCAAGAGTTTTCAGACAACCTATCGTTTTGGGGTGGGTGCACGCTTTAATGGTGGTAATACCATCACCGCCAATAACATCACCATTCATGGTATCGGCTCGTCAAACGCTGCGACAGCAGGGGATACCAATCGTGGTAACTGGGGGGTAGGTATCGAAAATACCACCATGAATGCAACAGGTGATATCCATATTGAAGGTCAAGGTGGTGGACAAAGTGCGGGGTCTAATGGCGGTCAAAATCATGGCATTCGCATGGATGCAAACTCACATTTAACTGCAAGTGGTGCAGGAAATATCACCCTGATTGGTGCAGGTGGAGGTAATGCCAGCATTACAGCAAACACTGATAATGATGGTATCAGGCTCGACGGAGGTAAGCTGACCACCGCAAGCGGTGAAATTACCCTGCAGGGTACGGCAGGTTTGCATGGAAGCTCGGAGGGCGTGAATCTAAACTCAGGAAATGTAAACAACCTGATCCAAAGTACAGAAGGTGGTGATATAACAATCATCGCTGATACCCTCACTATATCCAGCAATCAAAGACTTGCCTCGACAGGACATCTGGTGGTTAAACCACTGAGCACGTCCACGGGCATTGGTATCGGTGGTGCAGCGGGGAGCTTGCAGTTGGCATCCAGCTATCTTGATACCAACTTTGTTAACGGCTTCTCCAATATCATTATTGGTAGTGAGACAGCCGGTAATATCACGGTTGGCGGTTCGACCACCTATCGTGACAACCTGACATTAAAAACCGCTGGTGATATCACCATGAATGCCAGCTCCAGCCTGACCGGTGCTTCAGGTGAAGATGCCTCACTGGTTTTCTGGGCCGATGCGGATGGTTCGGGGGCAGGTTCGATTTATCTGATGGATGGCTCCTCCATCACCACCAATGGTGGCCATCTCTGGATGGGTGGTGGTTCTGGCTCTATTACCTGGAACGGGCTGACAGTAGGTGATGGTTATGCCATGGCGGGCACAACGCACACCGGACTAAACGTTTCCGGGTTGGTGAATGGTATCTCCATTGATAGAAGCAACATCAATACACAAGGTGGAGATATTGCTCTCAAGGGTAAAAGTGTCAATCAGCGCAGTGGCATTTACATTGAATCGAGCCTGCTGGATTCAGCTACTGGCGATATCAATGTTTCTGGTATCAGCAATAACAGTGCAGGTGGTGGCTGGCGATATGGTGTACTGTTGGGTACGTTAGTCAGTGGTAACACCCTTGCAATGCGATCGACTACGGGTGATATCACCATTAACGGTGTCTCGTCCGGAACGACAGGAAACCACGGTGCCGGTGTTGGACTTTATTCCTTCAATCAACCCAATACGTTGGTATCGATTGAGTCAGTCAGTGGTGATATTCACGTTACGGGCGCTGCAAACGCTGTTCATGACGGTCATTATGGTGGCATCTTCTTTTTTGGGAGCGATGGCACAGAGCGGATTGTTTCGCAAAGTGGTCACATCACCCTGACAGGTACCTCGACCAACCCACTTGTGGCTGGGATCAATGTCCACCCTGGCAACACTACCAGCAGCATCGGTTTTGATGGTACCCATGCCTTCACAGGTGATATCACGCTCGATTCCAACACTTTTATCAACTTTGAAGGAGCCGTCACGGCCAACAGGCTGAACCTGTTGGGTTCAGGTGTGAACTACACGCTGCAGAACACGCAAAACAACGTCAATGTATTGACCGCCCATACGGGGAGTGTGAGTTTCACGAACAGTGGCGCACTTGAGTTAGGCCATATCTCTACTAGCGGTAAAATGGATATTGCGACTCAAACCGGTAACCTGACCATTAATGGCAACCTTGCGTCTGGTTCTTCGGCAGCCGACGCCATTATCCTGAATGCAGGGCGGGGTGTTGCAGCTGGAACAGCCAGCGGCGGTAATACCATCCATCAGATTGGCAAGATCACCACCGGTGCTGGCGGACGCGCTGTGCTTTATACCGGTAGCGTAGCTGGCAGCAGTGGTGTCACGGATCTGGTGGGTTCTGGTTCGGGCAATTTCCGCTATAACAGTAATGCTACAACGACTCAGTACACTACAGCCTTGGGCAGCTCGGGCCTTTATGCCATTTACCGTGAACAGCCGACAGTTACTGTCACAGCCCGTGATGACAACAAAATCACAGATGCAACTCCTTATTCAGGCGGCAATGGTGTTGATATAACTGGGTTGGTTAATGGTGATGCTGAGTCGGTTCTGACGGGTGCGCTGGTGTATTCGGGTGACAGCCAGGGAGCTATAGAAGAAGGCAGTTATGTCTTGACGCCAGGCGGTTTGAGCAATGGTCTGGGATATGCTGTTGCTTTTGCAGATGGCACTTTGCAGATTACTGCAGCTCCACCGGTGACACCGCCGCCATTACCACCTTCTGAACCAGAAGCAACACCCTCTGAACCAGAAGCATCAGCCGTTGAAGTGCCAACGCAACCGCTTGAAACCACACGTACGCTGGTCAGTCAGGTGAACCAGCCTGCTGGCATCCTTTCCTCTGATCAGCGTCTTCAGTTAAATCCAGATGGCTCAGGTCTGGATCAGGCTGTGATGCTGGCCACTCAACGTGGTGGTGAAATGCCAACTGGTATTCGCCGCGTGGCGGATCAACGCGTCGGCACCATGGAAGTGGTGGAGGTGAATACTCGCGAGCTGGTTGCTGAAGAAATCAGCAGTGCAGATCTGGATCGTATTTTACTGGCTCAGGCACGTCAGCCTGGTCAGCAGCGCATTTTTCTGGTTGATGGTGGTGTGAATGCAGCAGAAGGCGGTGATGATGAATAAGTTGAATGCTTGCATCAAACCGCTGGTTGTCAGCTTTTTCCCTTTGACCTTGCTGGCAGCAGGTATTGCACAGGCACAGACGACACCGGATACCGGCCGTGTATTGCAGCAGTTGCCTGCACCGGTGGTGGCTCCTCTGCCAGAGCATGATACCGGCCTGGCTATTGAAGCGGCACCCCTGACCGAGTTGCCGCCGGGTGGTGATCAGCTGTTACTCGGTGGTGTGGCTTTTTCAGGTAACACGCGTTTCAGTGATGAGGAGCTGCTGGTTCTGTTGGCGGATGCCTTGGGGCAGTCTCTGGATCTGGCTGGTTTGCAGTCCCTGGCGAATCGGATCAGTGAGCATTACCGTCGTCAGGGCTACCCCTTTGCACGTGCTTATTTGCCGCCTCAGGAAGTGGCTGATGGTGGTGTATTGCAGATCCGTGTGCTGGAAGGGCGTTATGGGCAAGTCAAGGTAGAAGGTGATCCGGAACAGGTGGAAGGTTTAACACCCTATCTTGCGCCGCTGCAGCCGGGCGAACTGATTGATGCAGCACAGATGGAACGATCCATACTGTTGATGAGTGATCTGCCGGGCAGTCGTGTGGCTCCAATCATGCGACCGGGGCAGCAGCGTGGTGAAGGTGATCTGGTAGTGAGGGCGCTGGATGAGCCTCGGTATCATCTCGAGCTGGGGCTGGATAACCATGGTAACCGTTATACCGGTAACTGGCGAACTCATGCAGAGATACGCGCCAATCGTCTGTTGGTGATGGGTGATGAGCTGGCCTTGCGAGGCATGTACACCGAAGAGGGCATGTGGCTGGGTCGTCTGAGTTGGTCAAGGCCGCTGGGTGTATCCGGTTTGCGTGGCCAGGTCAGTGCAGCGCGAACAGATTATGAGCTGGGGCGTGAGCTGGCTTCCAGCGGCATCCGTGGTCAGGCTGATGTGTTTGGGGTGACAGTGACTTATCCACTGCATCGCAGTCAGCAATCCAACTTGCTGTTGTCGGGTGGTTATCAGTACAAGGCGCTGGACACTTATATCCCCTCGCTGGGAAACGACGAAAAAAGCAGCCATGCCTTGCCACTGACGTTACAGTTTGATCGCCGTGATGCCTGGGGTGGGGGTGGCCTGTTTTATGGCAGTCTGAGTTGGACACCTGGCCATCTGACACTGGATGCTGCTGATGCGGACTCACTGAATACTGCTGGTTTGTTTCACAAGGTGAGCCTGGAGTTGACCAGACTGCAGCGTATTGATGAGCGTTATACCCTGTTTGGACGTCTGGCCAGTCAATGGACCAGTGGTAATCTGGACTCCTCGGAAGGCTTCTCCCTGGGCGGTGCCAACGCTGTGCGTGCTTACCCCTCGGGTGAAGCGGCCGGTGATCTGGGTTGGTTCGTTCAGTCGGAGCTGCGTTACAGCCTGACGGAGCAATGGACACCCTACCTGTTTGTTGATGCTGGCGGTGTGCGTGTGAATGCGAGTCCTACAGTCAGTTCCGGTGATCCGAGTCGTCATTTGTCTGGTGCCGGTCCGGGTGTGCGTTTCAGTCAGGGGCGCTGGAGCTTTGATACCTCACTGGCCTGGCGTATCAGCGGCGAAGAGGCAGAGGCTGAGGGCAAGGACCGCAACCTCCACTTCTGGTTTTCGACCACTTACCAGTTTGCAGCACCTGTGACGCCCTGGCAGGAGCGTATGACGGAGCGGCCGTTATTGCCTGAGGTTGTCTCAACTCCTGCAGTTGCTGCGATAGAGGTGGAGGATGCTGGCCGGCCAGATATGGATCAGCAGGCTGTTCTTCTGGCGGGTGTGTTGTTTTCACTGGATGCCTGGGCCAATGCCTGGCGTGACCGTGACCCCGCTGGTTATCTGATCCTTTATGCAGAGACCTTTCGCTCTGCTGATGGTTTGGATCCTGCTCGATGGGAAAGGCAACGTTATGTGCGCCTGTCACAACCTGATTTTATCGAGCTGGAATTGAAGAGCCTGGTAGTGGTGTTTGAAGGTGATCAGCGGGCGATTGCAACATTTGACCAAGGTTATGAATCCAATCGCTATTCCAGCCGTGTGCGTAAGGAGCTGGTATTGGAACATAACCCTTATGCTGGCTGGTTGATCGTCTCCGAGCGAATTCTGGCGCGTTATTGATGTGGTTCGGGTTCACCCAACAGCAAATCCCGGTGAACCTCGGCCAGGCGTTTGAGTTCCTGCCATACTGCTTC
>NZ_JACUUA010000414.1 GCF_014859565.1 Marinospirillum sp.
GATGTTTGCTACACCCTGCGAGGAATACAAGGTTAATCCGATCTTTGCCAAGGCGATGGATCGTATCTTCATGCTGCACGCCGACCACGAGCAGAACGCCTCCACCTCCACAGTGCGTCTGGCCGGCTCCACCGGTGCTAACCCTTTCGCCTGTATTGCAGCCGGTATTGCTGCACTCTGGGGCCCTGCCCACGGTGGCGCCAACGAAGCCGTACTCACCATGCTGGACGAGATCGGTGATGAATCCCGCATTGAAGAGTTTGTTGCCCGTGCCAAAGACAAAAATGACTCTTTCAAACTAATGGGCTTTGGTCACCGCGTCTACCGCAACTTTGATCCACGCGCCAAGGTTATGAAACAGACCTGTGATGAAGTGCTACAGGAACTGGGCATGGCTGATGATCCACAATTAAAAATTGCCAAGCGCCTGGAACAAATTGCACTGGAAGACGAGTACTTCAAAGAGCGCAGCCTCTATCCAAACGTCGACTTTTATTCCGGCATCATCCTCAAAGCCATTGGCATTCCCACCAATATGTTCACGGTGATTTTTGCCATGAGCCGCACCATTGGCTGGATTTCCCACTGGAACGAAATGATCAGCAACGACTACAAAATTGGTCGTCCGCGTCAGCTTTACACCGGCTCACCTCAGCGCGACTATCCAGCTCGCTGAGTATTCAACCGTTGCTGCACCAAAAGGCTGCCGCAAGGCAGCCTTTTTAATGGTTGCTCACAAGACGTGGTGCCTTTAATCTTGGCGCAAACTCAGATCAGGAGCAGAAGATGACCTCAGCACAAAAACTTGCTTTTATCGGACTTGGAGTCATGGGTAGCCCGATGGCCAGCCATCTGGTCAAAGCAGGACATCAACTGACAGTATTTAATCGCAGCAATAAAAAAGCCATCCAATGGGTCGCAGCTCACCCCGGCCATAGTGCCGCCACTACCCCTGCAGAAGCCGCTGCAGAAGCGGACATTGTACTGCTGTGTGTTGGCAAGGATGAAGATGTACGTGAGGTGATCTGCGGAGAACAGGGACTATTAAAAACCCTGCGCCCTAGCAGCCTGATTATTGATCACACCACCGCCTCTGCTACCTTGGCCAAAGAAATGGCAGAACGCTGCAGCCAACAACAGATAGAGTTTATTGATGCTCCTGTTTCCGGCGGACAGCAGGGCGCAGAAAACGGGCTGCTCACCATTATGGCCGGTGGATCTGAACAAGCATTCAAACGCGCTGAACCCATCATGCAGGTTTTTGCCCGTGCCGTGACCCTGATGGGACCATCCGGCAGCGGACAACTCACCAAAATGGTCAACCAGATCTGTATTGGTGGATTGGTTCAGGCACTGGCAGAAGGTCTGAACTTTGCCAAGCAGGCCGGGCTGGATCAACAAAAGGTGATTGATGTTATCAGCCTCGGAGCAGCGGGCTCTTGGCAAATGGTCAACCGTCACAAAACCATGATTGCTAATGAATATGAACATGGTTTTGCGGTAGACTGGATGCGTAAGGATTTGGACATCTGCCTGACACAGGCAAGAAATCTGGGTACTCAATTACCCATGACTGCACTTGTGGATCAATTTTATGCTGAAGTGCAACAAATGGGGGGTGGACGGTGGGATACTTCCAGCCTACTGAAGCGCTTGCAAGGTTATTCCACGAAACAATAATCCGGCTTAAAAATACAAAACTATACAACGAGCTGTTTTTATCCGAAATCAAAGGCTTAGTCTTGATTTTTGTTACCTTAACAGGTATTAAGCACTATTGATTATACAGACATTAAATCCAGCAGTTAATTTG
>NZ_JACUUA010000415.1 GCF_014859565.1 Marinospirillum sp.
CCTGTGTCTATGTGTATAATGTGTATCCGTGAACAGTAAAGACATTATCAAAAGATTGAAGGTCGAAGGCTGGGTGCTCCACCATGTCAAAGGTGATCATCACCAGTTCAAGCATCCTATTCATGCCGCCAAGGTTACTGTTCCTCACCCTAAAAAAGATTTGCCTATTGGGACTGTACGCAGCATCTATCGCCAAGCAGGCTGGGACTGGAGGTAATATGAGATACCCAATTGTCATTCATAAAGACAAAGGTACTGATTTTGGTGTCACTGTACCTGATGTGGCAGGTTGTTTTTCGGCTGGTGATACGCTGGAAGAAGCCATTGAGATGGCTCGAGAAGCAATTGAGTGCCATTTAGAAGGGATGTTGCTGGATGGTGAGGCGATCCCAGTTCCTTCTTCAATAGAAACCCATCAGCAAAACACTGAGCTTTCTGGTGGAGTTTGGGCATTAGTGGATATTGATCTTTCCAAGCTTTCTGTTAAGTCAAAGCGCGTCAATATTACGATTCCAGAAAGGCTGCTGAACGCGGTTGATCATTATGCAAAGAGGCACGGTGAGTCGCGCTCAGGCCTTTTGGCGCAGGCAGTCACTGAATACATGGCTGCTCATCGCTAAAATGGGTTAACAAGGTGTTAGGACTGGTTGTAGTGACCGCCGATGGCAAAAGAGCCTTGCGCCCCTTGCCCTGATGGTGCAAGGGGCATGTCATCCAAAGTGTTAGCTCAGTTCTGCAAAACACTCACGAATGATCTTCAGACCCTGTTGCAGTTGCTCGTCAGGTACGGTCAGTGGCACCAGAATACGGATGACGTTGCCGTAAAGACCACAGGACAGCAGGATCAGTCCTTTTTCACGGGCTTTGGTGAGGATTTTGCCGGGCAGTTCACTGTCCGGTGTGCCATCCGCCTTGAAGACTTCCATTGCCACCATGGCACCCAGTCCGCGTACATCACGAATTGCCGGGTAGTCTTTGGCGAGGGCTTTCAGGTTTTCAGTGATGGTTGCGCCTAGTGCATTGCTGCGATCCAGTAGCTTTTCTTCCTCAAACACTTCCAGTACCGCCAGTGCTGCGGCACAGGCAATTGGGCTACCGCCATAGGTGCCACCCAGGCCGCCGGGTGCAATTTTGTCCATGTACTCGGCCTTGCCAACAATGCCGGACAAGGGGAAACCACCAGCAATGGATTTGGCGAAGGTGGTGATGTCGGCACTCACGCCCATCTGCTCCATGGCAAAAAAGGTGCCGGTACGACCAGCGCCGGTTTGTACTTCATCAGCAATCAGCAGGATGCCGTGCTGGTCACAGAGCTCACGCAGGGCTTTCATGAATGCCGGGGGTGCAACGTAGAAACCACCTTCACCCTGTACCGGCTCCAGAATAATGGCAGCAATGTCGGTGGGTTCGGCATCAAATTTAAAAATCCGCTGGATGGATGCCAGAGCATCTTCGGTGCTGACACCATGGATCTCACAGGGGTAGAGGGCGCGGAACACATCGCCGGACATCAAGCCCATGCCTGTGGAGTAAGGGGCTACCTTGCCCGTCAGTGCCAGAGTTGCCAGGGTACGACCGTGATAAGAAGCACCAAAAGAAATCACGCCGGTACGGCCGGTAGCAGCACGAGCCACCTTGATGGCGTTTTCTACTGCTTCGGCACCGGAGGTAAACAGGGCGGTTTTTTTCTGATCCTTGCCGGGTGCCAGAGCGTTAATTTTTTCACACACCGCCACATAAGGCTCGTAACCCATCACCATAAAACAGGTGTGGGAGAGTTTTTCCAGCTGTGCGGCAACAGCAGCCTTCAC
>NZ_JACUUA010000123.1 GCF_014859565.1 Marinospirillum sp.
TCATTCATTACGCGGGTGGTCAGCGTCAGGGGTGCTCTGGCCTGTGACAGTTGAGGTTGGTGGTTGCTGGTATCACAGGCAGAAGACATCATGGGCGACTCGTGCAGGTTGTGTTAAAAAGAAGCTTAAACAAGATGTTAAGAATAACAAGTGCCAGCCTAGTTTACAGCGTTTCCAGGATTACAGTGCTTATGGCAGGCAATAACTGGAGTGCACCGATGTTACTGGACTTAAAACAACTCAGCAGCAACAACAGTTACCACCTGATGACTCAGGTTATTGTACCCAGACCCATTGCCTGGGTATTGTCCGCCAATGATGACGGAGGCTTAAATCTGGCACCCTTTTCTTTTTTTAATGCGGTGTGTTCCGATCCGCCCATAGTGATGTTGTCCATTGGCCAAAAAACTGCCGATGAACCCAAGGACACACGCAGGAATCTTTTAAGTGGCAGAGATTTTGTGATTCATCTGCCTGGTCTTGAGCAGGCGCAGGATGTGACCGCAAGTGCTGCCACTCTGCCTTATGAAACATCCGAGCTGGATTTATTGCAGGATCAACAACTGGTTGAGTTCCCCGGTTGTCCTTTGCCACGACTGAACAATGCCCCGGTTGCCTTTCAGGCTCGGTTGCATGATGTTCATTATCTGGGAGCACAACAACAGGCGGTGATTTATGCCGAGTTGCTGCAGGTGTATATCCGGGATGCACTGGTGCAGGTGGATGAACAAAAGCAGCGTTACACTATTAATGCAGCACAGCTGAACCCACTTGCCCGACTGGGTGGTGCCCAGTACTCAGGATTGAGTGGAGTATTCAGCATCAAGCGGCCGGATTAAGCTTGTATAACAATCACCGGCTGCTTTTTCTAATCCGCGCCGATCAAGAATGCTGATCCTGCCTCTTGAGTAATCAATCAAACCGCCCAGTTTGAGTGTACCGGAGGCAATGGTTACCGCACTGCGCTGCACACCCAGCAAATCCGCAATGGATTGATGAGTCAGATAAAAACGGTCACCATCAACTCGATCATGAGCCATAAGCAGCCAGCAGGCCAGACGTGCTTCGACCCGATGAAAGTGGCTGCAGGATATGGTATGTGCCATCTGCATCATCAGCTGGAAGCAGTAGTGTTGTAGACTTTGAAGCAGTACAGGGCTACCAGGAAGTAGATCATTAAATACGACCCTGTTAATTTTGAGCGCCTTCCCGGCTCCCGTAATAATTGCCTGATGTGGTGCCTGGTTAATGGCCAGCAGCAGGGTGACACCCAACATGCCTTCATGGCCGATCATGCCAATTTCCATCGGTGGATGTTCAGTGACTGAGGTCATCACCGACATAAAAGCCGTCAGGGGAAACCAGGCATGGCTATAAGAGCAGTATTGTGTACTCAACACCTCGCCACGTGATAGTTCAACCAGCTCGCAGTGATCCAGTAACTCATCACGCTCCGTCTTTGGTAAATCAGCAATTAACCAATTTGCTACAGGCCGTTTGAAGGTTGTTGTCAACGTTTTGTCCCCTTGGCAGAACATGGCTGCGGTAGTGCAGCCTGCCCCATTGTAACACTTTGATACAATGCAGCAGGGGCGTCAGTTCGCTGGGACACGAAGGTATGATCAGTCTTTTAAACGGTGCAAAAGGCCACCAGGAGGATAAGAGAACTCCTCAAACAGCCGGTCGGTTTCCTTTTTAACCACCGCGTAACACTCACAGCAGAGGTGTTCCAGTTTCGGGCGATCCAGTACCTGGATATGCCCCCGCCTGTACTCAATGACACCTGCACTTTGCAGTTTACCGGCGGCTTCCGTGACGCCTTCCCGTCTTACCCCCAGCATGTTGGCGATCAGCTCCTGAGTCATATAAAGATCCTCACCCTTTAAGCGATCCATGGATAACAGCAGCCAGCGGCAGAGTTGCTGGTCAATGCTGTGGTGTCGATTACAGGCAACGGTTTGTGCCATCTGGGTGATTAATGCCTGGGTGTAACGCAACAACAAATGATGAAACTCACCATTTAAAGCAAATTCGGTTTTCAGGAATTTGCTTTCCAGGCGATAAGCCTGCCCGGCACTTTGCACCACAGCACGGCTGGGAGTGCTTAAACCACCCATGAACAGTGCGATGCCAACAACCCCCTCATAACCGACCACTGAAATTTCTGCGCTGCGGCCATCTGCCATCACATACAGCATGGAAACGATGCTGTTGGTCGGAAAATAAACACTTTCCATCACATCACCCGACTCATAAAGCACAGCACCCAGGGGTAACTCCGTCAGTTTAAGGTGCGGGTAAATGCGTTCCCTTACTTCGGCAGAAATAGCCTTCAGCAGGCGATTATCCTGAAAGCAGGCAGTTTGATGGTTGCTTTTACTGGTTTTGAAGGAATTAGGCATCACTGTTTTCTCAGTTTGTTATGCAAACCCATTGTGATAAGCGCCTTGAAAACTGTATGTACGATACCGCACATAGAGAAAATTGACATGAATCAAATTTTTGATTGTTCGTCACCGCACAGACGGTGCAAGGCTTTGAGGCTTTACTAACACCTGAAGACTCAGGCGTGTCACCCGACACGAACAGTCCGTATTCGGAGACGTTCATCATGTATATCCAGAATTTTCTAGGCGTTCTGCTGTTACTGGGTGGTGCCGCCCTGCTGTATTTCGGTTTTAAGGCATCACAAAGTACCGGCGAGCAGATTTTTGAGAGTGTTGCAGGTCGCTACACAAATTCAACTGTCTGGTATCTGGTAGGAGGTTTTTTGGCTGCAGTGGGTGGACTACTCCTGCTGGTCATCCGCTGATCCTGTAAATACGGAGGCTGCACATGCTCGAAATGATTGTTGCTGTACTGGTTGTGCTCTGGTTACTGGGCTTTGTCAGCTCTTACACCATGGGTGGTTTTATTCATGTTCTGCTTGTTATCGCTGCCATCGTATTACTGGTGCGCGTGATACAGGGTCGCCGACTTTAAACACTTCTGCAGGAGTAACACGATGAAAAAATGGTCTGGAATACGCCCGGTACGGGTAGTTTTGATGCCCTTGTTGTTATTGGCAAGCCTGGTGTTACTGGGTGCTTGTGCAGCAAAACCCGAGGCTCCACAAACCGCCATGTCTGATGCACGTGATGCCATAACACGCGCAGAACAGGCTGATGCTCGCCAATTTGCCAGCGGTGAACTGAACGAAGCACGCGGAAAAATCAAGCTGGCTGAAGATGCCATTGCTCAAGAAAATATGGAAAAAGCAAAACAACTGGCACAAGAGGCTGAGGTGATGGCCAAGCTGGCGATGGCAAAAACCGAGAGTGCCAAGGCAGCGCTGGTCAATCAGGAAATGGAGCGTGCAGCAAAAGCGCTGACTGAAGAAATGGATCGAATGGGAGGTACAAAATGAGAACCTTAAAACTCAAGCAGATGTTGAGTGGTGCCGGTGGTGTCATGCTGCTGGTTGTATCACTCGTGCTGCTGGCTGGCTGTTCATCAACACCAACAAGTTCTGATGCTGCCATTCAGGCACGAAACAGCCTGAATGCATTACAGCAAGATCCGAATCTGGGCAGCCGGGCACGACAGGAAATGGCAGAAGCCGAACAGGCCGTGAAGCTGGCAGAAGAGCCGCTGCCAGAATCTCAGGTAGAGCTGAATGAGCATCGTGTTTATCTGGCTAACCAGAAAATCAAGATTGCACGGGCAAAAGCCACTGCCAATTATGCTGAAGATCAGCGCAAGCGTCTGTCACAAGAAAGAGATGACGCACGTTTAAAAGCCCGCACCGATGAAGTGGATCGTGCCAAGCGTAGCCAGGCAGACCTGCAAGAGCAGCTGGCAGCGTTACAGGCCGAAGTAACGGATCGTGGCATCGTTCTGACTCTGGGAGACGTGCTGTTTGCCTCCGGTAGTGCCCAGCTGCAGCCAAATGCGGATGCTAATCTTCAGCGCCTGGCAAGTTTCCTGACTGAGTACCCAGATCGCCGTGTGTTGATTGAAGGTCATACCGACAGTACTGGTAATGCCGAATCCAACCAAACTTTATCAAAAGAGCGTGCTGATTCGGTACGGAACTACCTGACTCAGCGTGGTGTTGCATCAAATCGTTTGTCCTCTTCAGGTCAGGGTCAGGATCAACCGATTGCCAATAATGCCTCATCACTGGGTCGCCAGCAGAATCGCCGGGTTGAAGTGATTATCGAAAACTAATTCGATCATCGGATCAGGTCACAAGCGTGTGGGCAGAACAGTCATGTTCTGCCCATCGTTAATAAAATCGGTAAATAAAGCCGAGTGAGGTTTCAGTGCCATTTATTATAGAAAACAAACAAAGCAGGGAGATATTGGATTGTATTGGTGATGCAGTAATAACAACTAATCTGCTGCTGGAAATCACCTACATCAACCGCACGGCAGAAATCATGACTGGTGTCAGCAGGGAACAGGTTATTGGACGCCCTTTGCAGCAGATATTGCAGGTTGTGGATGCCGATACACGTCGGCCACGGGCAGAAGAGCTGGCTAGAAAAGCAATCAGCACCAATGCTCTGGTGCCGCTGGAAAATAATGCCCTGCTCATTAATCACGATGGTTGTGAACTATCCATTGAGGACTCCGCCGCACCCCTGCACACCAGTGATGGCACCGTGAATGGTGTTGTCATTGTGTTTCATGACAGCTGTTATTCCACGGAAATCAGAACCAGAATGGCTGAGCTGGCTCGGCATGATGCATTAACCGGCTTGTACAATCGTTATGCCTTTGATGAGCGCTTTCAACAATCGCTGGCGCTGGCTCGCAGGCACAAAAAAAGAGTGGGACTACTGTTTATAGATCTGGATAACTTCAAGGACATTAATGATGTTCTTGGTCACGCCACGGGTGACGCCATACTCAAGGCACTGGCAGGCAAAATCATGGCTTGCCTGCGTACCAGTGATACCGCCTGCCGTTATGGTGGTGATGAGTTTGTGGTGTTATTAAACGAAATTGAACAACACGCAGATGCTCAGATGCTTGCCAACAAAACCCACACCCTGGCCGCCAGCCTGCAGTTACCGGGTGGGCAGGACATTGCGATTCATCTTAGTGTTGGTGTCAGTGTTTACCCGGACGATGGTGAAACACTGGAGATGCTGCTACAAAAGGCTGATGTGGCCATGTACCGCAACAAGGCCTTAAAAAAAGGCAGCAGGCAGTTGGTCGCATTCCGCTAACCCCCCACCCCCGCAATAGCCTTCAGGTCAGATGAATGACTTGGTACACTGCCCTGCAGCCATGTCAGTGGCAGAAAACCATTCAACCGAGAGGCGCTTTTGCTCGAAATTACAGAAAATATTCAGCTGGCAGACTGGGAGTTTGAATTCCAGCAGATTCGTGCTCAGGGTGCCGGTGGACAAAACGTCAACAAAGTAGCTTGTGCGGTGCACTTGCGTTTTGATATCCGCCGCTCCTCTTTGTTGCCTGTCTACAAGGAACGCTTGCTGAAATTCCCCGATCAGCGGATCACCCAGGATGGGGTGATCGTGATCAAAGCACAGAGCTTTCGTACCCTGGAGCTGAACAAACAAGATGCCCTGCAGCGGCTGAAAGTACTGATTCAGCAAGCCATCAAACCTGTCAAACTACGCCGCGCAACCAAACCCACCAAAGGCTCACAACGACGACGTGTCGATACCAAAACCCTGCGAGGCAAAACCAAAACCCTGCGTAACAAGGTTGATTTCTGATAGGGATAGCTGATCCAGCTACCTCCACGTGCATATGCTTGACATATGCCTTTTGAGTGCTAATCTAAAACAGAAGTGACTCATGTTTTGAGGTGTTTATGAAAACTGCAGCATTGTTTACCAATGGTCGTAGCCAGGCCGTCAGAATCCCCAAGGAACTGGAATTTGAAGGTGTGTCCGAGGTTGAAATAACTCGTGAGGGTGACGTTCTTGTACTGCGCCCTGTTCGCAAAACCTGGTCAAGCTTTGCTGATGCTCCGATGGCAGATTCAGATTTTTTGACTGATCGTACCGACGTTATCGAAGATGGGCGGGTTGTACTTTGAAGAAAGTGTATATGCTTGATACAAACATCTGTTCATTCATCATGCGCGAACGCCCAGCAACACTATTAAAAGTTCTGCAAGGCCATGTGGAGAATAAAGACAGATTAGTTATATCAGCCATTACTTACGCTGAACTCAGGTTTGGTGCCATCGGCAAAAAGGCTTCGCCAAAGCACAATTTGATTGTTGACCTGTTCATGGAGCGTGTTGATGGCGTGTTGCCCTGGGATAAGATGGCTGTAGAGGCTACAGCAAGCATTAAACACTATCTGGCTGAGCGCGGCACACCGATAGGTGCAAATGATGCAGCCATTGCAGGTCATGCGATTGCAACAAGCTGTGTGCTGGTGACGAACAATACCAGAGAATTTGAACGTGTACCGGATCTTCGTATTGAAGATTGGTCGGTCTGTTCCTAGCCGTTATTTACTGTGCAATCACACGTAATAGGGCGTCACTGAGCTTTGGGCTTAGCCAGTTTTAATGTCCAGAAGCCACTGCCATTGTCCAGACGTGTTGCCGCAATTCCCAGCTCGGTAACATTACTGGCCATCATGTTGGCACAGTGCCCATCACTATCCATCCAGGCTTTAGCCAGTTGGCTTATACTTGAAAAATACCCTTCGGCCACATTTTCTCGGACGCTGCTCCATTCATAACCCTGAAGTGTGATGCGCTCACTTGGTTTGGAGCCATCTGAGCCGGTATGACTCATGTCATTCATTTCATATTGATCGTTGGAGTGCACCTGTGCAGCCACCGCTAATTTCTGATTCCAGACCAGTGGTGCTTGTGCACCAAATACCCCCTGAGTACCGCAAGAAGCACCTTCAGCTCGGTACTGATTGATCGCCTGAATAAAATCATCAATTTCCTGTTCAGACATGGGATTGGAAATTGCTGATGTTGTTCTGGATGTGGTTGTACTGGTATCGGTTGTATCCGTACTGCCGCTGCCTGAAATATCAATGCAACCTGCCACAATCGTCACTGACAAGACCAGTATTGCAAGATTCAGTGCTGTTCTGCCGAGTTGGAAATTCATGCCGCTTCCTTGGGTAGAGGGTCTAAAAGTGTCTGGAATGACCCTATGCTGAAAATCTTGTCGGCACAAGCGTGTAAGGTGACTCACATCACACTTCTGCAAATAATAATCAGGGCATTGCTCGTGATAAAGCCAGGAGTTGTCAGTCAAGGGCATGTTTGGTACAAGGTAAGCAGTAAAGGACACACCCACCCGCAGGATGCGAAGCAGCACATCTCACATCCTGGGGCGGTAGCGTACCAGAACACCTAATGCGCAAAAGTTTTCAAGCATGCGCACTTGTCTGCTGGATTTATCAGTAAGGGTAGTTAAAACAACGGCTTGCTGGCAGGCAAGGCAGGAAATTGAGCACTGAGATATGGTCGATAGTAGGCATGCGCAAGAAAAAATAATGTTGGAAATATTGTTGAAAAAACAATACATCAAGGAGTATAAGTGAATCCAATTATCAATGATCTGTCATCATTCCTAAAGAAATCACCTAACCTATCAACCCCTTTGGGTAATTTTCATGTTGGGAAGCAATTAGGCCAAGGAGGAACCTCCATTGTTAGGTTAGCTACATATGAAGATACAGAGTGTGAGTACGCAATTAAGTTTCTTCTAGAAAATGTTTCTAAAAAGGAAAGTAAGGCGTACAAGCGATTCAAACAAGCATATGTTAATCTCGTAAATGTTCAGCATATTGGCGTTACATTACCACTGATCAATTTTGGAATACTTGAGGTATCAGATTTACTTTCCATCCCTTATGTAATCATGCGCAAGGCTGATTCCACATTGGATAAATATGTCGAAGAAAAGGGACGTGATTTTGATTTTTTTAAAAAGGTTTTTGACGCCCTCACTCACGCTGTAGCCAAGATTCATAAATCTGGAATAATACACAGAGATATCAAACCAGAGAATATTTTTATAGTTGATGGAAAAATGTTCATAGGAGATTTTGATATCGCAAGTTTCGACAGTGATCAACTTGTTAAATTGCACGAAACGCTTAAGAAAGAAAGGATTGCAAATTTTTTCTATTCTGCCCCTGAACAGTCTGAACCTGAGGTCGGAGAAATAAGCGAAGCCTCTGATTGGTTCGCTGTTGGTCAGGTATTACTTTGGGTCATCAGAGGAACAACATCTCGAGGAAACGATCCGCTATATTTAGTTTCTATAGATTCACGATACAGGATTTATCAACTAATCATTGAAAAACTGATAGCTCGCAATCCCAACAATAGGTTCCAAAGCCTCCCTGCTATCATAGATTTTATGAAAGAAAATGATGAGCAGCATCAGGAAAATATTAGGCGAAGCAAAAATGTCACCGCCCTGAATTTATTTGATCGGATTATCTACAAATATATGTCTGATTTGGGAATGAGCCGAGCAGCCATTCGCAAGATCGATGACCCCGAAGAAGTTGAGGACATCCTAACTTACCTTCACACCAGCCTAAATGCCCTTGATTTATATATGACTCAGGGAATTCCTGACTGGCATGTGAGTAAAATGACAAAATTAGACGCTTCATGGATTTTCGAGTTCTATGAAGTAAATGTTAAAGCAATTTGGATCAGTAAACATTTTGCATCTGGCGGGAGCTTCCTTGCAATTGAAAGTGACAGCCTGCACCCAAGCGGGAACTATGAAACAGCTCAAAGTTATGAAGAAGTTGGCGTATATAAAGACATCTATATTAAGCGGGAAGAATATGATGCTGGATGGGCCCGGATTAATGGGAAACTAGTAGATGTTTCTGGATCAGAAATTCTATGTCGTTACTTGGAGCCTACGTTATTTTTCATTGCACCATGGGCAGGACCACTTAGCGTTCGCGAAAATGCAGACTTACTGAACAAAGTCCGAGAAAAATATGATGAGCAAAAAACTATCGCAGAAGAGGATTTTATCGACCCAGGAAAAATCACTCGACGCTCTGAGATCCGTATTTGGGATTAGGAACCTAATATTCCAATCGGGTAGCCGGGGGTGTCTAGCCCCCAGCCCCCACAACACCCTGCATGCGGCTCCGCACAGGGCGTTTCACTCAGTAGTGAAGCTTGATCCATCCATCGCGCAGTGATACCAACCCGGCTTTCTTCAGATATTCATCCGATAGTGCTTGGTTTATCCCCGGTGTTTTGGAGCTGCGCCAAGGGCCTTTGCTGGTGATCCCACAGGCCACGGCAGCCTGCACTCGAACGCCTAGTCTGATTAAGTTTCTTACCTTGGTGCGGGGTTTCCGCCATTGCCGCCAATAAGCCATACGGACTCGTCGGCGTATCCAGTGATCAAGCTCGTAACACTCTTGATAACAGTTGGCAATGCCAAAGTAATTGATCCAACCAGCAATGTACTGGCTGGTCTTAAAGAGCTGGTATCTCATGCTGACGCCCCAGTTTCGGTTGGTGAGTTGCCGGATTCTCTGCTTAAATCTCAGCAGGGTTTTCGGATGCCATTTGTAGTGGTTCACTTGCCCAGGCCGTGAGCAAGCCAATCCTGGTGCTCTGCTTCAATATCACGCTGGCGGCAAAACTGCGCAGCTTTATTGCCGAGAAGGGTATCGAAGAGAAAGTGCAGGTCTATCATTTTCACGAATGGTGCGGCGAGCAACTGAAAACCAACAATGTTGATTTACTGCCGGAAAATGGTGACAAATACTGGGAGCGCCAGGTCACCAGCGTCATCCAGGCCGTGGACAAGGATCAGACTCCCCGTGCCCAGTACAGCGCAGTGATGATCGATGAAGGCCACGATTTTGAGCAGACCTGGCTGAAACTCATCGTCCAGATGATCGACCCGGATACCAATTCTCTGCTGTTGCTCTACGACGATGCCCAATCCATCTACAAGAAAAACAGCAGCCTGAAGTTTCCGCTTTCCAGTGCTGGTATCCAGGCCCGAGGCCGCACCACCATCCTTAAGCTCAACTACCGCAACACCCGCGAAATCCTTAGCTTCGCCTACGACTTTGCCAGGGATTTCCTGCAAGCCCAGGATGCAGATGAAGACAACATTCCCCTGATCGCCCCTGAGGTAGCAGGCAATAGTGGCCCAGCCCCGCAATTTCGCAAGTTCGACAACTTTAACGACGAAGCCCACTTCATCGCCCGTTGTATTCGCAAGTGGCAACAAAACGGTCATCCGCTCAATAATATCGCCGTTATTTATGGTCACCACCGACAGGCTGACACCCTGCAGCAAGCACTCAAGAGTGCGAATATCCCCTGTGCTTGCCTGAAAAGCAGTAACAACAAAAAGCATTACGATGTGAATGCGGAAAGCGTAACTCTGCTGACCCGCCAAAGCAGCAAAAGCCTGGAGTTCGATACCGTGGTGCTGGCAGGCCTGGGCGGTCTGAAAGATGGGGAAGAAGAGCTGGAAAAAGAAGTGCGCCTGCTTTATGTCGGCATGACCCGCGCAAGGGATAAGCTGCTGTTAACCGGCAGTGGCGAAAACTGGTTTGTAAAGAAGCTGGGGTAAGTCAGAAGAGAGAGAATGGGCACAAGATGGGCACAGAGCCACTTTTCGAGCAGGCATAAAAAAAGGCAGATCAACTAAATCATTGATCTGCCTCTATTTATTTTGGTAGCGGGGGCCGGATTTGAACCGACGA
>NZ_JACUUA010000416.1 GCF_014859565.1 Marinospirillum sp.
GCAACTGCTGCAGTTCTTGTTTGGTGCGTGGCAGGGTTTCGTGGTTAATCTCAAACTCATCCGCCCAGGCCAGAAGGCGCTCGACCCAGGAGTCATCATCCAGGGTGGCGAGGAAGTTGTCGTTCAACAGTTCCTCGGTGAGTTCATGCAGCTTTCTTACCCGCTCGGAGGTTTGGCTAAGCTGCCCCGCTGGGCGGAGCAGGCTGGGCAGGGTGTTTTTGGGGGTGGTCATAAACGGCTCCTTGTTGGTTGGGTTAGGCTTGGGTGCTGGTAGGTGGCCTATATTGTCGAGTTTTACACCTGAGTTAAAGCTGCTCTAAGAGTTTCAATCGCCCCCATCCAGTTTTGCCAGCTCAATAATTTCTGGGTTACCTCGATGCAACTTACCAAACGGAAGCTGGCAGTAGAGGTGAAATGCCAGCTTAACCTGCTCTTTTGTCCAGAGCATTCTTTCCATAACTGTATTGTCCTTTATTGGCTTACCGTATTTTAAACAGCTATTCACCAATGGGTCACGGGCAAATCGGATCTTCCACTACCGACCAGGCAGGCTTCCCAGATTTTGGTGTCCGGTTGGTGTTAATACAAAAAACCAAAAAGCCATAAAGGCACTTTTGCTCCAAAGCCTCGCTCCAAATCATCCAGTGCCAAAAAGCTGCTGGGTATATCTTTGATCTGTGAGAAGTCCTTGTTCTTTCCCCCAACCTCTACGGTATAAACATTGTTAATAGTGAAGTCACCTTTTCTGGCGGCGGTCACTTCATCGCTGTAAGCCAGCTGACTGAGAAAAAAGGTTTCTCTTACAGTGCCTATTTCCGGCTCTCTGGTGTAAAGCAAATTGGTATTGTTCAGGTAGATTTTTTCTGGCTTTTCCAGGGTTTTTAGACCCGAAGTACTTTTTTGTAGCAGGCGTATCAGCCCTGCATCCTCCAGATACTTGAGATAGTTTTTCAGGGTTCTTTCGTCTGCAACATCCACAAGCCGCTTTAGCTTGCTCAAATCCGGTACAAAGGGCACGCTCTGACGAATCAATCCTAAAAGAGCCAGAATCTTTTTGATGCTATTACCCGTCAAGGAGGGATGAACAAAAAGCAGATCGTTTTCGACACTAGCCTGGATGTGCTGCTCAAGAGTGATCCAGAAAAGCCCTTTATCCTGAATATCGTGGAAGTAGGGGTAGTACCCGGTTTTAAGGTATTGATGAAACAAAGGCATAATTTTTTGTTGCCTGCTCTCGACCGCTTCGATGACGGCATCAGCCAATTTCTGATGGTCACCCAGCAGCACTTCCAGGCTGACAGAATCAAACTCCAGCCCCATTTCCAGCCCAAGAAACTCACGAAAACTCATACCCGGCATCTTGTGCACCAATGCGCGTCGACTCAGGTCATGTGAGCCTTTATGAATTTCAAGAGCAGAACTTCCTGTTGCAACAAGGCGCAAGTCAGTAAAAGTATCGTAGATGCTCTTCAGTTCCTGTGACCAGTTTTTGTACTTGTGAATTTCATCAATACAAAGCAGCGTCCCACCTTGCATGACAAAAGCTTCAGCGATCTCGTACAGGGACAGATTTTGAACCAGATAATGATCAGCCTGCACAAAAAGCGAGCGAGTTGTGTAGGGGTCACCCTCTGAAGCCTCCATCAGGTGTTGAATCAGCACCGTTGTTTTGCCAATGCCCCGCTGCCCAATAAGGATATTCATCCGATGGTGAAAACCAACACTATCCAGAAAATACCTACGAAAAGGCTGATGGTAGTTTTTGATATACGCTTGCGACAGAGGAAATAATTTATCTAGCA
>NZ_JACUUA010000417.1 GCF_014859565.1 Marinospirillum sp.
CCCTTGGGTGCTGTGCATAATCAGCGGTCTTTAGTCGCTTTGGATAATCTGGTGGATTTGATCGCGACCTGTGTTGATCATCCCGCTGCTGCTAATCAGGTTTTTCTGGCCGGTGATGGCCAGGACTTATCGACAACCGAGTTGTTACGAGGTGTTGCCAAGGCAATGGGTAAACCATCTCGTCTGCTTCCTGTGCCTGCAGGTTTTTTAAAGTTGGCTGCAACATTACTGGGTAAAAAGGCAGTAGCGGATCGTTTACTTGGATCTTTACAAGTGGATATTTCCAAAGCCAGGATTTTGTTGGGCTGGCAGCCACCGCTGTCGGTAGAGGAAGGCTTAAAGCGCTGTTTTGTTAAAGAGTCTTAGCTATGATTTTTTACTGTAAACTAGCCTGTCGGTTATACTGAATACTGATTTCCACCGTGGGGGCAGATAAATGCACACCGAGCGAATTACTGCTGAACCTTTTAAGCGTAAAGCTGTTGCCTTGACTGATGAGATGATTCAGTACGCCCAATCGCTGCAAAGTGATAAGCAGCGAGCTATTGATTTTCTTAAAAGAGCGGGGATTCTCAACAAAGAAGGTAAGCTGGCCAAGGAGTATGCTGCTTGACAGGAATGTACAGGCTTTCACCATTAATTGGTTTTCATGGCTGTGAAAAGGAGGTCGCAGAACATGTTTTTTCGGGTAAAGCGCACCTCAACCCAAGTGAGAATGGCTATGACTGGTTAGGGTCTGGCATTTATTTCTGGGTGGATAGTTATGAGCGTGCTATCGATTGGGCGCGTGGTAGCTCAAAGATACAAGAGCCCTATGTGGTTGGGGCATTTATTGATCCAGGTTACTGTCTTAACCTGACTGATTTTGGTGTCAACTCAGAGCTGAAAACATCTTATGAGTCGCTTAAAGCCTTGATGGTGAAAGTCGGCCAGCCTTTGCCTGAAAACACCATTACGCATCACGATACATTGATGGTTCGTAAGTTGGACTGTGCTGTGATCAACTATTTGCACCAGTTGCGTGAGGATAAAAACCTCAAGCAATTTAACACTGTTTACGGTGTTTTTGAGGAAGGAAACCCTTTGTTTCAAGGGTCGGCTCTGAAAGAGAAAACTCATGTTCAGATAGCAGTACGCACACCGGATTCTATACTTGGTTATTTTCGGCCTCAGCAGCTTGCAAGCTTCTGAGGTCTTGTTTTCTTAATGGAGCTGGAAAATTGATCCGCATTTTTGATTTTGTTTTTGCCCTGCTGGGTTTGGTGTTTGGTTTTCCTGTGTTGCTTTTGCTGACACTGATTGGTTACTTTGATACCGGCTCTCCCATCTTTCGGCAAGAACGAGTTGGGCGGCATCAAAAGCCGTTTACTTTGGTGAAGTTTCGCACCATGAAGGTGGGAACTGCTTCTGTGGCCAGTCACCTGGCCAGTAGCTCTGCAATTACGCCTTTCGGAAATTTTTTACGTCGTACCAAGCTGGATGAATTGCCGCAGCTTTGGAATGTGCTCAAAGGTGAAATGAGTCTGGTTGGCCCGCGCCCAGGTTTATTTAACCAGCTGGAGTTGATTGAGGCTCGTGCCAGGCGGGGTGTGTTTGATGCTCGTCCGGGTATAACTGGCTTGGCACAGGTGAATGAAATTGATATGTCGACACCAGAGCTGCTGGCAGAAACAGACCAGAAGATGATCCAAAGCCTGACGGTTGGGGATTATTTTAAGTATATTTTTATGACCGTGGCAGGTAAAGGCTCGGGTGATCGGGTTAAGCGCTGAAAAATAGCGGGCAACTAACCC
>NZ_JACUUA010000418.1 GCF_014859565.1 Marinospirillum sp.
TGGCAGGAGAAGTCTAATGAAGTTGCAGCAGCTGCGTTATATCTGGGAAGTGGCTCATCACGATCTGAATGTTTCTGCCACCGCCAACAGTCTTTACACCTCCCAGCCGGGCATCAGCAAACAGATTCGTCTGCTGGAGGATGAGTTGGGTATCGAGGTGTTTGCCCGCAGTGGTAAACACCTGACACGGGTCACTCCAGCTGGGCAGGTGGTGATCAATCTGGCTGGTGAAATGCTGCGCACGGCAGAAAATATCAAACGTGTAGCGCAGGAATTCAGCAACGAAAAGCGCGGTGGTCTGGTATTGGCTACTACTCACACTCAGGCGCGTTACATCCTGCCTGCAGTGATCAGCCAGTTCATGGAAAAATACCCCAATGTCACCCTCAGCCTTAAGCAGGGTACACCACCTCAAATTGCCCAGATGGTGGCGGATGGTGAGGCGGATCTGGCGATTGCCACTGAATCCATTGCCAGTACCAACGATCTGGTGACCTTCCCTTGTTACCAATGGAACCGTTGTATTCTGGTACCGAAGGATCATCCGCTGGCTCAGGTGAAAAAACTGTCTCTGGAGCAGCTGGCAGACTATCCACTGGTGACTTACATCACCGGATTTACCGGCCGCGCCAAGGTGGATGAAGCCTTTGGCAATGCCAATCTGACTCCTCGTATTGTATTCACCGCCGCCGACTCGGACGTGATCAAAACCTATGTGCGGCTGGGTGTGGGTGTGGGCATTGTGGCGCACATGGCCGCAGACACCCGCGATGATGACCTAGTGGTGTTGGATGCCAGCCATCTGTTTGAGCCGAGTATCACCCGGCTGGGCATTCGCCGTGGCACCTTTATGCGCGGTTATCTGTATCACTTTATTGAAAAACTCGCGGCTCATCTGGATCGGGATACCGTGGATCAGGCACTGGCTGCCGGTAATCGTCAGGAAGTTGAGCAGATGTTTGAAGGGTTGCAGCTGCCACTGCGCTGATAAAGCTTTATAATGTGGGTTTTTCACCCAGCCACTGTTGAAGGATTGTCATGGAACTTGCTTGCCTGGATCTTGAAGGGGTACTGATCCCCGAAATCTGGATTGCCTTTGCGGAAAAAACCGGCATTGAAGAATTACGTGCCACCACTCGTGATGTGCCGGACTATGACGTGTTGATGCGTCAGCGTCTGCGTATTCTGGATGAAAATGGTTTAAAACTGCCGGATATTCAGGCGGTGATTGCCGAGTTGGAACCCCTGCCCGGTGCCATTGAATTCACCAACTGGCTGCGTGAGCGTTTTCAACTGATTATCCTGTCCGACACCTTTTATGAATTTGCCTTGCCACTGATGAAACAGCTGGGTTATCCCACACTGCTGTGTCACAAGCTGGAAGTAGATGCAGAAGGTCGAGTGGTGGATTACAAACTGCGTCAGCGTGATCCCAAACGCCAGAGTGTTCGTGCCCTGCAGCTGCTGAATTACCGTGTGATTGCAGCCGGTGACTCATACAACGACACCACCATGCTGGCGCAGGCCGAACAGGGCATCCTGTTCCATGCTCCGCAGAATGTCATCGAAGAGTTCCCGCAGTTCCCTGCTGTACACACCTATGATGACCTGAAAAAAGCCTTCATCAATGCCAGCAACCGTGAGTTGTCGCTCTGATGTTAAAGCGCTTACAAGGTCAACGCGTCTGGATCACCGGTGCCAGTTCCGGTATCGGTGCTGCTACAGCGCGCAGTCTGGCGGCTGAGGGTGCATCATTGATCCTCTCCGCCCGGCGGGTGGAACGTCTGGAAGC
>NZ_JACUUA010000419.1 GCF_014859565.1 Marinospirillum sp.
AGGCTGTTCCCTGCCGGTAACGGGTTGATTAACGCGCATCGCTGGTTCTCCGCTGTATACGTTCCTGTAATCCCTAGCAATATTCAGACCAGTCAGTATTTTTATAAATAAAGCTGCTTAAATCTGATCCGCGTCAAATCTAGCGGTTAAACACAGAAAAAACTACTGATGTAAGTCAATGTTTTGCTTCTGATTTAAATATAATAGATTCAATTAAATTGCCTTTTATGTGCTTTTCTCCTGCAGCTGTGTCTGCAAACGGGGCAGGAGGGTTTGCAACATCTGTTGCAACCTGTTGTACACCGGCTGAAGGTTTGTTGCAGTTGCATCATTTTTTGCCAGGCGCTCCAGTTCACTGGCCTGGTTGCGAGCGGCCTCTGCACCAAAAGTTGCCAACAGGCTTTTTAGGGTATGAGCTACTGCACCCAGCTGGTTAAAATCACTGGTTTCCCAGGCGGTTTTTAACTGCTCGATATGAGTGGGGTATTCATCCACAAACATTTGTAAGGCCATTTCCAGCAAATTGGCATCACCACCCAGAGACTCCAGTGCTTTTTCCCAGTCAAACATCTGATCGGCTTCGGGTGCTTCACTGACAGCATCCGCCAGTAATTCATCCGCCCTATCCAATAGATCATCCAACTCACCCACAACTTTGGGTTGGATGGTGATTTTTCTTTCCGGTTGATAGTGTTGTATTACCCGGTCAATTTCTTCATATAACTGTTCGGGGTTGACTGGTTTGGCGACATAACCCTGCATTCCCTCTGCCAGGCAGCGCTCTTTATCTCCCTGCATGGCGTTAGCCGTCATGGCAATGATTGGCATCAGTCGCAGCTGGTGTTGTTGCTCATGGAGTCGCCATTGGCGTGTGGCTTCCAGTCCGTCCATCACTGGCATCATCATGTCCATCAACACCAGATCATACGAGTTGGATTGCAGCAGCTCCAGGGCTTGTTGACCGTCCTGTGCAATGTCGACCTCATGCTGGTTTTTTTCCAGCAACTTCACTGCCAGCTTCTGGTTGATGGGGTTGTCTTCTGCCAGCAGCAGATGTCAGAGTGGTGTGCAGCTCGGTCATGATGATGGGTTTGGTCAGATAACCGGTCAGCCCAAGTTCACGGCAACGGGCGGCATCACCGGCTTCAGCGGAGGAGGTGAGGATGACAATCTGGTTGGCTTGTAATAAATCGTCCTGGAGGATGCGTTCAGCAATCTGGAAACCATCCAGTCCCGGCATGTTGGCATCCAGTAATATCAGGTCAAAAGGCGCGTGATCCAGGCTGTGACGCAGCTGGAATAACGCCTCCGGACCGGAAGTGGCAAAAGAGTGAGGGACATTCAGTTGTGTCAGCATGGCTGACAGCACTCGGCGGTTAACCGGCTGATCATCCACCAGCAGTACATTATAACCACTCAGATTCTGGCTTTCTGTTACCTGATCAGGCAAGGGTGAAGCCACTTCCATCGGAATCTGCAGGGTAAAAACAGATCCCTGATCCGGCACACTGGAGGCAAAAACCTCACCGTTCATAATATGTGTCAGCTCACGCACAATCGCCAGCCCCAGCCCGGTGCCTTCAAACTGGCGGTTGCGTTCGCTGCTGACCTGCTCAAAGGGTTCAAACACCCGGTTTAATACACCGGGTTCCATACCAATGCCGGTATCCCGAATACGGAACTCAATTATCGGAACCAGACTGGTATGGCCGGATAGACGCTCCACCGTGAGGTGAACTTCACCGATCTGGGTGAATTTGATGGCATTACCCAGCAAGTTGATCAACAT
>NZ_JACUUA010000420.1 GCF_014859565.1 Marinospirillum sp.
ATCCCGAAGCACGCGCCTGGGCCGAACGTTTCAAAGAACGAACCGGCCAGATGCCAACTATGGTTCATGCTGGTCTTTATTCCAGCACCCTGCATTATCTGCAGGCAGTCAAAGCGGCAGGGACAGATGATACCCAGACCGTACGCCAGCAGATGATGAAAACCCCTGTGAATGACATTTTTGCCCAGAATGCCTACATTCGTGAGGATGGCCGTATGGTGCATGACATGTATCTGGTGCGGGTGAAATCTCCGGCTGAATCCAAAAACGCTGATGATCTGTTTGAAATTGTACGCACCATTCCGGCAGAAGAGGCTTTCCGCCCCCTGTCTGAAAGTGTCTGCAAAATGGTCAACAACTGAGGAGCAGGCTCATGACATCAATCGCTTCTCTTGATCTTCAGCCTCAAGCTCACACCATCAGCAGTGCACTGGATCGCAGCTTGCGCAGAAATGGCTCGCGCATCGCGCTGAAATTTCTGGATCGTTCCTGGACCTACACTCAGCTGCTTGCAGCAGCTGACCGGATTGCTTCACACCTGCTGCAACAAGGCTTGCAGCAGGGAGATCGACTGGTGGCTTACGGTAAAAATTCCGATGTTTATGTCATCACTTGGCTGGCTTGTCTGCGTGCTGGACTGGTGCACGTACCCACCAACTTTGCCTTGAGTGCAGAAGAGCTGCGTTATGTGCTGCAACAGTCCGGTGCAACAGCACTGGTCAGTGATATCAGCCTGTCGGCTGCGGTGGATCAGGCCTGTGAAGGCCTTTCGCTGACTGTCAGCACTTATTTTCATGCTGATTCACACCAGAACAGCCTGCTGCAGCTGGCACTGGCCGAAACACCGGCCAGCGCTCCACCGGTCAGCATCAAGGATGATGATCTGGCACAGTTGCTCTACACCTCCGGCACCACAGCGGCACCCAAGGCCGCGATGATGACGCACAAGGCGTTGATGGCGGAGTATTTTGCCTGCATGGTGGAACTGGATATTGAACCCAACGAGCCAGTACTGGCTGCCTTGCCGCTCTACCATTCTGCCCAGATGCATGTGTTTCTGATGCCTGCCCTACTACGCGGCGCAACAGTGCGCCTGATGGAAAGCCCCTTACCGGATTTGTGTCTGCAATGGATTGAACAGGAGAACATCGCGTCCTTTTTTGCTCCGCCCACCTTCTGGATTGCCCTGCTGCGCCATCCGGATTTTGATCGGCGCAACCTGCAAAGCCTGAAAAAAGCCTACTACGGCGCGTCGATCATGCCGGTGCCGGTATTAAAAGAATTACAACAACGCCTGCCCGGTGTCGGTCTCTACAACTGTTACGGCCAGAGTGAAATAGCCCCGTTGGCAACAGTATTACGACCGGAGGAACATGCCGATCGCCCCGCTTCGGCAGGACGCCCGATCCTCACCGTGGAAACCCGCATTGTGGATCTGGAGATGAACGACCTGCCTGCCGGTCAACAGGGTGAAATTGTGCACCGCTCACCCCAGTTGCTGACGGGTTACTGGGACAAACCGGAAATGACCAAAGAAGCCTTTCAGGGTGGCTGGTTCCATTCCGGTGATGTCGGTTATCTGGATGAAGCGGGTTACCTCTATATTGTAGATCGCATCAAGGATGTGATTAACACTGGCGGTGTGGTGGTTGCCAGCCGTGAGGTTGAAGAGGCCTTGTTTACCCATCCTGCTGTTTCCGAAGTAGCCGTGATCGGAATGCCAGATGAAAAATGGATTGAAGCCATCACTGCTGTGGTGGTTCTGAAGGATGATGCACAAGTCAGTG
>NZ_JACUUA010000124.1 GCF_014859565.1 Marinospirillum sp.
GCAGAACACCCCCTCTGTCATGAAAAGGGCCGGATCATTAAAAACAACAACCACAACCGCCACCCAGAGGTGGAAACGGACGCGCCTACCCAGCCTCGCCCATGATGAATCGCCTTGATGAAAAATCCGCCATGAGCGGCTACTGAGTCTCAGAATAGACACCTGCCGGGAGGCATGATGAACCCACAGAGCAACCTGCCGCAAGATGACATTCAGCAGCTTTCACCCGCTGCACGCCGCGCCTACGAAAGAGAAATGCAACGCCTCCAGCAGCAGGCGCAACAACCACAGCCGCAACTTGGCCTGCAAGCAGGCAGCGAATCAAAGCAGGGCATCTTCGGTGATTTGATTGATGCCTTTCAGCAAGGTATCTACCAGTCTATTGCCGGTGATGCAGAAACGGTATATCAGCTGACCGGATCAGGCGCAGGATTACGCGACCTGGCGACAGACCGCGCAGACCTGCAACAGGAAACCATGTCGCCAGCTATGCAGCAGGCCATGGGTAAAGAGCTTTTTACCGAAGATGAAAACGGCAAGCTGCGCATGGGTGAAGGCTTTACCGACCCGCGCACCTGGGCAGGATCAACCGCAAACCTTGCAGGCCAGTGGGCAGGCGTGCTGGCACCCGGTGCTGGCATCGCTGCTGCAGGCACACGCATCGGAACAAAGGTAGCGGGAAAACTGCTGGGTAAAGAGGCAGCAAAAAACGCAGCACCGGCTATCCGCGCCACAAGTCAGGCCGTTGGCTTTGGTACGGCAGGTGCTGCATCAGCTGGTGGCATGATGGGCATACAGGCACGGGATGAAGTAATGGCAATGCCTGATGCTGAACTGGACGAATCCACAGCCTTTCGTGATACCTACTGGTCATTGGCCGACCAGAACCCGGACGCTGATGTTGCAACCTTGCGCAAGCAGGCGCGAGAACAGGTGGCAGAAATGGCTGCCACACAGGTGCAGAGCAATCCGGCACTGATTACCAGTAATTTTGCACTGGAAGCCGTCGGCGGCAAAATGCTTGATGACCTGCTTCGTGGCGGCATGGGCACCGGCAGCCGCCTTAAAAACATGGGGCAACAGGTGGCCGTACAAGGTAGCACCGGCGCAGCGCAGGGCGGTATAGAGCAGTACGCGCTGAACCAAGCCATGATCGAAACGGCAGACCCTGGCCGCGACCCGATGGAGGGCGTAAAAGCCAACGCCGCCACAGAGGGTGTGCTAAGCGGTGGACTGGGCGGGGTTGCTGGCGGCATACGCAAAGGCACCCCAGCTCAAGATCAGCCTGCACAGCCAGAAGAATCCCAGCCAGAGATCCAGCAAGAACCTGAAATACTTGGTCTGCCTGCACCAGAACAGCCTCTGATGCTGGAAAACCAGAACATCATTTACGGCGAAGCCCCGCCTGCTCAGCCAAACCCTGCTGCAGAAATTACCCGCCAAGCCTTTGAAGAACCCTACACCGAGCCAAAAAAGAGCCGCAAGGCTGACCAGCCAGAAGCCGAAGCACCACAAGCCGCACCCATTGCCAAAGGCCAGCGATCCAAGGCATGGACACCGGACAATGAGCCGGTGGAAGTCAGTTATGCGGTAATTGATCTGGATCAACTCAAGATCAGCCACGATGAAGCCGGACGGGTAAACCCGGACTACCCGCAAGAACTGCAGCAGCGGGAGCGTGAAAACGTAGCCTCTCGCGTATGGATTGCCAAAACCGCTGCCCAGCTGAATCCTGAGCGCCTGGCAGACTCGCCCAATGTTTCTGATGGCGCACCCATTATCGGCAGTGATGGCGTGGTTGAATCCGGCAATGGTCGCAGCGCTGCTATCCGGTTGTCCTACCTGCAGAACGCGCCGCAAGCCAAGGCCTATAAGGCCTATGTGACCAAAAAAGCCAGAGAGCTGGGTGTGCCGCCTGAGCAGATCATGCAGATGAAGCAGCCTGTGTTGGTGCGCGTGCGCGAAGGTGAAACCGACCGACTGCAATTCACCCGCAAGGCCAACAAGCAGCAGGTCGCCAGTCAAAACCGTTTTGAGCAAGCCCGCACCGATGCCGAAAAAATCAGCAGTGACATGATGCGCATGTGGCAGCCATCTGATACTGATGGTGCACTGGCCGCCAGCAACCAGGACTTTGTTCGCGCCTTTGCGCAAGAGCTTGGGCAGGAGGAAGCCGCCAGCCTGATGCGCAATGATGGCCGTGCCAATGCTGATATGGGGCGCAGGATTGAGGCGGCAGTATTTCACAAGGCATACCAGAATGATGCGCTGGTAGAGATGCAGACCGACATTGAAGGCCCTTACAAAAATCTGATGAGAGCACTCAGCAAAGCAGCGCCAGATTTTGCGGTGGCACGGGAATACAACCCGGAACTGAGCGGAAAGATGGCGGACTTTATCGGTAGCGCCTTTGAAATGGCAGAAAGCGCACGCAGCAAAGGCTTAACCATCAATCAACTGATTGCCCAGGGTGACGCATTCAGCGAAGCCACACCGGCAGAAGTCAAAACCCTTGCCACCTTTATCAGCGTGAACCGCAGCAAACCCACCCGGCTTTCTGCTATGTTTACAGAGCTGGCTGCAATCACCCGCCAGCAGGCCGAGCAAGGCACGACAGAAAACCTGTTCGGCGACCAACCCCTAACCCCGCAGGAGATCATCAATGAAGCAGCAAGCCGGACTGAGCGAAACAATGAAACAGATGCTGGAACAGGCGCACAGCCACGCCAACCAGATCCAGACGGACGAGGCGAAGTTGACACCTCTACCCAAAGAACTGCAACCGTCGCAGACGCACCAGAACAAGCCCAGCCAGAAGCCGCAGAAGTAACGCCAGAAGCAGAATCAGATCAACCCCTGCTGGAATCCTACACCCAGCAGGAGATCGAGCAGCAGGCGCAAGAACAGCGACAGCTGCAGGCCAGCCAAGCCAAAGCAGAGCGAGAAGCAGAGCAGCGCGAACAAGCCGACCGTGAAGCCGATGACTTTGTACTGGCTGGCAGCAACAGCCAGACCGACCAGGCAGAAGCCAGAGGCCAGAACAACCTGTTTGACCAGGATGCGCAGGAAGTTGACACCAGCCCCGCCGAAGCCAAGCCGGGAGCAGAACCGGCAACCGGCGTGTCCCGCGAGCAAGCCGCCACTCCCATTGAGGATGCAGGCGAGAAGCTGGGCGGTGCGCGAAAGGATGAAATGCGTACTGTGCGCGAGCGACTGGAAAGCATGGATGATGCCGAGATAGCCAGCAGCACCCTGTCAAAACTGTGGCCTAAAAATGAAATCAACAACATTCAGGACAATGCCGCAGCTGCCATCTATCAAACTGCACGCGACCACATACCCAGCAAACCCCGCAAGCCACACCTGGTAAAGCGATGGGTTGAAAGCGTGAAGCTGGCAAGGGAGCTGGTATCCATTACGGAGGAAAGGGGCGGAGAAACTGTCTTGCAAAAAATGCACGGCAACTGGAAGTTGTTACCCTTCCTCAGGAAAATCGAAGTTCTTGCAGGACTGCCACGCGATCAATGGGTCAGGATAGGGCGAGTCGAGTTAGCAACTGGCGAATATATGCAGAATGACAACTGGGTCAAAGGCAGCTGGTTTATTGTAGAAATCGACAATCGCAGACAGACTTTTTACGGCCACGAAAAAACTGAAACCGTTATCCCGGAAATAAAAGCTGCCCTGGAAGAAAATCAGCCCACAGCCAGCAAGATGAAGTTTGAAATCAGGCGGGTGACTAAAACCGGAGAGGTCTTTATAAACAAGGCTGGAGACAGCGAAAGACGCCGCCTGAAAACCTTTGATAGCGTAGCGGCTGCCCGAGCATTCATGAACACCAATTACGACGAATTGGTGCAGGCATGGGATGCTGTAAAAAACCGGGACAATGTTGCCAAGGCTGATGTGCGCAGTAATGACAACCTTCCTCGCACCGGCAAGGATCACCGGCAAGGCAAGGATGTTACTGCAGACGAGTTCTTGCAAGCCTTTGGCTTCCGTGGCGTCGAGTTTGGCAACTGGGTTAAGCAGTCTGGCAAGAACGCCAGAGAGCGCCAGGATATGCTGAATGATACCTACGATGCTTTCATGGATCTGGCCGACGTGCTGAACATTCCACCAGAAGCATTGAGCCTGAACGGACGCCTTGGCATTGGCTTAGGCTCACGCGGAAGCGGATCAGCAAACGCACACTTTGAGTCTGTCCGGCACGTCATCAACCTTACCAAAACGAAAGGCGCTGGCGCGCTGGCTCATGAATGGTTTCACGCACTGGACAACTACTTTGCCCGTCAGCGCGGAGAGCCTGTATTTGATGGTGATCAAAACGAGTTCAGAAGAAAGTCTTATGTGACGTATCAGCCAGAGCCGACGATGGTGTACAAGCCATCTTACGAGAAGGGCAGGATTAACCGCATAACCAAGGCCGAATATGATCAAAGGGTGAAGAATAACGTCATCAAAGCCGACGACTGGATGCTAGATCCTGACCACCCACAAGGCATCCGTCCGGAAGTTGAAAAAGCCTTTGCTGACATTGTGCATAAGCTGGATGAATCACCGATGCGGTCACGCTCCAGCATTATCGACAAAGGTAAATCTGACGGTTACTGGTCTCGGATCATTGAGCGCGGGGCAAGAGCCTTTGAAACCTACGTGATAACCAGCATGGCAGATCAAGGTTTCCGCAACGACTTTCTGTCCAACGTGGTGCCAGTAGAGGAATTTGCACGCAATCCAGATCGCTATCCATACCTGACGGAAGCTGAGCAAAAGCCAATCAATGAAGCCTTTGACAAGCTTTTTGAAACCCTGGAAACACGCGAAACCCCAGAGGGTGTGGCCTTGTTCAAGCTGGACTCAGGTGGCGCCACCGGCATTCCCCGTGAGCAAGCCGCTGCCGCCATTAAGGATCAGCTGGGCAAGCTGGCCAGCCGCGTGAACGTGATTGATACACCGGATCAGCTGCCGCTGGCCGCTCAACTGGCGCTGCATATTCAGGGTGTTGATCCTGCCAACGCGCAGGGCATCTACCATGATGGGCAGGTGTACGCCATTGCCAGTAATCTGGACAGCATTCAGAACGCCATTGATACCGCAATCCATGAGGTGGTGGGACACGAAGGTTTGCGCGGCCTGCTGGGTGAGCGACTGGATGCCGTGATGGATCAGGTGTATCAATCTCACCAAGGCAGCCAGCAGATGAAGCAGCTGCGCGAGCATTACGACCACCTGGATTATCGTAAAAAAGCAGACCAGCGCATTCTCGCCGAGGAGCTGATTGCCCACCTTGCAGAGCAGCAGAGCAAGCCCAAGCTGCTGCAGCGGGTGATCAGCGCCATACGTGCCGCCTTGCGTCAGGTCTTCCCGAATATCCGCTGGACGGGTCCTGATGTGTACGCATTGATTGATTCTGCCCGGCGTTATGCTGAGCGTGAAAACTTCAGTCGGGCAGACAGTGCGACCAGAACAAGCTTGAGGCCCGATGTATTCAAGCCGATCACAGAAGAGGCTGAAGCCTATCGTGACGCATTACGGAAAATGCTGGAAAGCAAAAAAACCTTGGTGCCGCCAATTACCCTGGGCAGAACTCCACCAGCATTGCGTGAACTGAATACACCCGATTTGCCGATTGGAATAAGTCGTGATGTGGTACGCAAAGCCACCAACGGCGTGAAGCATGATGTGCCGATGGCCGTTATTGAGCAGCTCCCTGAACTGCTGCATGACCCGGTTGCAGTTTTTGAGGGATCAGAAAAAGACAGCCTGCTGGTGTTGGTGGACAGCATAGACAGCAATGGTGCGCCGATTGTCAGCGCCATTCATTTCAGTAAGCGACAGGGGCGGCTGGAGGTTAATAGTCTCGCCAGCGTTTATGGAAAAGACCGTCCTGGCGCATTGAGCAAGAACAAGCTGCTTTACCTGAACAAAAAGAAAAACCCTGAACTGGTACGACTGATGGGGCTCCAATTGCCCGCAAGTGGTTCACCGGTTCAGGGTCAGGGCTTCAATGTAGTCACTCCAGAGGATCTTGTCAATCGGCCAACCCTTCTGAAGAAGCGGCAAACCATTGCAGAGCGGTTCCCAGATACTGATGCCGACCAGCAGAGCTTTCTTGGCAAGATCGGCGCAGACAAGCCTGGGGCAATGGAGCGGGCAGGCGAATGGTTGAAGAAAACCTTTGATCGCATTGGCCTGAGATTCCGCCAGGGAGCCATCGACAAATATGCAGCCCTGATGGAGATGGACAAAAAGCTGTTCGGCGAAAGTATCACCGATGAAAACATTCAGTCATCCAGCTGGGTGCTGGCAAGAATGGCAACCAGCGCAGGAAGTGTTGTGGGCACCATGATGGAGATGGGGCGAGTGTACTGGGATGCCAAGAACAAGGTGATTGACGTACAGGAAGACAGCGCAGGCAAGGGCGGTCTTGCTGGCGTGCTTTACCAGCTGGGCAGCGCTGCGGAAATCGAGCGCTTTATGGGGTGGGTGGCTGCCAATCGCAGTAAAAAGCTGGCAGCAGAAGGCAGGGAGAACCTGTTTACACCGGAAGAAATTGAAGCGGGTGTACGCCTGAACCAAGGTAAAACCGAATCCAACCGTGACCGCGCAGAGCTGTACAAAAAGGTATTCAAAGAGTTTCAGCAGTACCGGGATGATGTGCTACAGATTGCCGAAGCCTCTGGAATCATCACCCCTGAAAACCGCAAAATGTGGAAGGATGAATTTTATGTGCCCTTCTACCGCGTGCAACAGGAGATGGATACAGAGGTTAAAGGCGTGCGCACCGGCAAAGGCTTAACCCGGCAGGAAGCCTACAAGCGCCTAAAGGGTGGCAACACCCAGTTGAATGATCTGCTGCAAAACACCCTGATGAACTTCAACCACCTGATCGAAGCCAGCTTGAAGAATGTGGCCGCCACGCAAGCCATGGATAACGCTGCCCAACTGGGCATTGCTGAGCAGGTGAACGAGGCAGGACGCGACACCAAAACCAGCACGTTTGTTCTGCGTGACGGACAGAAAACCTGGTACCAGATCAACGACCCGATGGTGTACAACGCGCTGATCGCCATGCAAGATCCGCCGATCAACTTCCCTGGCATGGGGTTGATGCGTAAATTCAAGCGGGTATTCACCCAGGCCATTACAGCAACCCCCCAGTTTCAGTTTTCTATCCTGATGCGGGATTCCATGCAGGCCATTGCCACCAGCAAGATGCCGTATAACGTGCCCAAGAACATCCTGAAAGGCGCGATAGCTTACGGCGTGAACAATAAAACCAGCCTGACCAAAGCCCGAATGATGGCAACGGGCGGCAGCATGAGCTTTGGCAATATGCTGGGTGCAGACCCCGAAGCGGCCAAGCTGAACATGGAGCGCAACATGCGCCGAGCCAACCTGATCAGCACAGACAATGCTGGTAAGGTGCTGCGTAAAAGCTGGGATTATTGGATGGAGGTAACCAACACTGCGGAGAACATTAACCGCACCGCCATTTTTGAACACAACTACGACCAGAGCAAACTGAAGGCTGCATGGGAGGCGCGGGATCTGATCGACTACAGCCAGCACGGCAGCTCTGCTGTGCTGCGATTCTTTATTGATGTGGTGCCTTTCCTGAACGCCCGTATTCAAGGCTTGGACAAACTGTACCGGTCTGGATTTAAACCCACGGCCAAGGTGGTGCGCTCTGTGTTTGGTGGCGCCACTGCCGATGCCAGCGACAAGGCCGCAGCCAAGCGCTTCAGCCTGGTTGTTGGGGCGCTATCTTTGGCAACTGTTGCCCTGTACCTGAACAACAAAGACAACGAGGAATACGAGAAGCTGGAGGACTGGGATAAGGACACTTACTGGCACTTCTTTGTTGGCGGTGCACACTTCCGCCTACATAAGCCCTTTGAGGTTGGCGCAATCGCCACCCTGGTGGAGCGCATCACACAGCAATTTGTTGACGAGAAGGCCACCGGCAAACTGTTTGCTCAGCGCCTTGGGCACATGCTGGCCTACACCTTCAGCATGGACCCCACGCCGCAAGCGATTAACCCGATGATGGAAGTGTGGGCGAACAAAAACAAATTCACTGGCCGCCAGATTGAAAGCATGGCGCATCAGCGGTTAAGCCCCAGCCAGCGAGTGAACCCGAACACAACCAAGCACGCCCAGTGGATCAGCCGTGGACTGGAAGGAACGCTGGGCGCAGCCTTTGGCAAGGATTCCAGCCTGGTGCTCAGCCCGGTGCAGATCGACCACCTGATAGGCGGCTACCTTGGGCAAATCGGAGCGTCGGCCAGCAGCACAGCTGATGTGATCTTTCGCAGTGCGCTGGGAGAAACCCAGCCAGAAAAACGCTGGCATGAATACCAGCCCTTCCGCCGCTTTTACCAGGACACCACCATCCCCGGTTATGAGAAATACGGAACCCTGTTTTATGACCGGCTGACTGAGGTGCGGCGCGTGCACGCGGATATCCAGAATTACCAGAAAATAGGAGAGCTGGAACGCGCAAGGGAAATGGCAAACCGCCACCGCAGCGAACTGGGGCAGCGGCAAGTAATGGAGCGTGCCAGCAGGCAGCTGACCGCGCTACGCGCCAGAGCAAACATTGTGCGGAATAACCATAACCTAAGCCCGGAGGAAAAACGCGCAGAGCTGGACAGGATTCGTGCCATGCAGAACCGGCTGCAAAAGATGGTGGTGGATAGGCTGGATATCAGAACCTGAAAAAAACAAACCCCCGACAGGCTGGCACCTTCGGGGGTTTTTCATGCCGTGAGGCATTAAGCACACGCCTGAACAGGAGGCGATAAGCGAAGAATAAACGACTACTGGTTAAATTTCTAGGTGCCACCATGAAAACAGAGAACATCAAACCGAATCAGGCACACAAAACCATTTGGCACTTTGCTGCTGCCTTGTGTGTGATTATCGTCACCGCAAGATTGCCAGAGCTGATTGCAGCACTGGCAGAGCATGTTTTTAGATGATGATACCTGGAGGGATCACCATGCCCGCAAGCCCTTTTATTAACTTCTGCGCCGGTATCAGTCTGCTACTGATTTCATCCGGCGCATTCTTCTGGCTATCATCCAGCGTTATTCTGGCACTGATTAACCAAAGCCTTTAGAATACGCTACCATTGCGCAGGCGGTAGTAAATCACCATACTTAATTGCATAGACGCATTCATGAGGCTGGTATGCTGATTACGCACGAGCGAGAGAAGATGATCCAGGCGATCATTTTTTTTGCCAAGAACACCCGTTACTGCGGCAAAGTTAAGCTGTTTAAGCTGCTGTACTTTCTTGATTTTGAACACTTCAAAACCACTGGCCGCAGCGTAACAGGGTTAACGTATTCTGCGTGGCCGATGGGGCCGGTGCCTGTTGCCTTGTATGGTGAGCTGGATTGCCCTGAGCCAGATCTTGCTGAGGCCGTTAAGATCAGCGAGATAGCCACAGGCCGGATGCCCATGCTTTCTTTTGATCCGCTGGTGGATTTTTCTGCCGATCATTTTACCAGGCGAGAAATGAAGCTGATGCAGCAGCTGGCGCATGAATACGCCGATTGCAAATCAGAAGAAATCATAGAAGCGACCCACCTTGAAAACCTGCCCTGGGACAGGGTGTTCAACAAGGAAGGGAAGAAGCAGGCTGAGATTCCATACAGCTATGCGCTACGTGCCAGCGAAGCAGAAGAAATGATGCAGATGGTTGGTGAGCGCCAGGAGTTTATGCAGGCGATTGCATGAGCGCTGGGGACGTGTACTTTGATCGGGCTTTCCAGTTTCACGATGGTGAGATTGGTGAAAAGCTGATTGTTATTCTTGGATCAGAAAAAAGCACGACTCTGGTCTGTAAAACCACATCGCAGAATTACGGAAAAGGCATTACTTACGGGTGCCAGAACAGCGACCGGATACCTAATTTTTACCTGCCACTGAATAGCTGCTACCTGAAAAAGCCCACCTGGATCTGCCTGACCGAGCAGATCACCCGCGAGCTGCAAGATTGCGCCCTGAACAGTGACGACATAACTCCCCGGCAAGAGCGAATCATCCGCGCTTGCCGGGTTTAATCTCACCCAAACACCGACCCCGCAGCAGCACCAAACCGCTTGGCGTAGATGCTGCTCATCAGCGGTTCCAGATGCTTGAGTTTGTGGGCATCACAACTGCCTTCCCCCACCTGATATCCAGCATTTCCCCGCCGAACCGTGAACCCAGCGCCTTGCTGACTTTGTACAGCTCATACCGATTAAAAATCTTATTGGTCAGCACCATGCGACCCATCAGCCGGTGAATGTGCAGAAGCTCAAGTTCGGTAATGGCAATCAGCTGACCCTGGCCTTTCAGCTCATCCAGCCTTGCTATTTCCGGCAGGGCTGGAGCCTCTTGCTTTTGGATGTACTCGCCAGCCATAGCCAGATTGTGGATATAGGCAACAGCTGCTGGCCGATGCCCAAGCTGGAAGCCACATGGTTGGTTACAAAAGATGGGCGAACCAGCA
>NZ_JACUUA010000125.1 GCF_014859565.1 Marinospirillum sp.
TTATTACAGTGAAGCAACGTATTTTGCAAGCAGAATTAAGCCCAATTGCCCTGCGCTGAGGTTTTCTAACACTGGACATTTTCTGCAAAACCGTATTGACTATTTCCATGAAAGCCTGCACTCGGGTGATGGTTGTGTTTGGTAACCCCATTATCCGGGTAGCAGGCTTTCTTTAAAACTGTCCGAACTATTGAATTTCAGGCCATGACGCTTGTATTGTGAGCTGATGGTATGCAACGCCTTGTTGTACGCAAAACGCACAGCACCGAACTGGCGGTTTAAAAATTCCGCCTGCTCAGGTATGGGATAAATGCGTACTTTTGTGGCCTTTAACATTTCAGTGCTCATTGATATACTTCTTTCATTATAAACCGTCAAGGTCATATTTCAAGTGAGTGAACATCATAAAGAATTGCTATCAGATTACCTTCGAAAACGCCACAGCGTCACCAAGCTGGTTGTCCATCTGGTCTTTACCACCAAGTACCGGCGAAAACTGTTCGCCTGAATAGAACCGCTGCGCGGTTCCCGCTTATATCCCCGCCCGATTGGGCGAGGGTTTACGCGGATTTTGCTAAAGTATGAACGCAGACAGGGTCTGATGATTTGCCTAAGGGGAGTCCGGCAAGCATAATAGCGCGCGTAATCAGCTGCCTTGGCATCTGACCGATAACCGGCAATCAAAAAATCTGAGAGGCACAGCCTGTGACTGACACCAAACTGGATTCCTATTTTGAAGACTGGCAGGAGCGTGAAACCATTGCGGAGGCAATGATTCCGCTGATCGGACGCTTGTACCGCAAGTACAATGTGGTGACTTCCATTTTTGGTCGCGCCCTGGTTAACCGTTCCGTGATCCGCATTCTGAAAGATCACCGTTTTGTACGTCAGGTGGAAGGTGAAGAGCTGGATGTGCGTGACACCCATCTGCTGCTGGAAACCCTGCTGAAGCTCAAGCCCGGCCCAGCGCATGTGGATATCGGCAAGCTGGCAGCACAGTTCCGCAAGCAGGGCGGTGGTGACATGGAAGCCTTTTTACAGGCTGAAATGGCATCGGTGCTGGGCAAGCACAAAGAAGCTGACCTGGGCGGTGATCCTCAGGATGTGGTGTTGTATGGCTTTGGCCGTATCGGTCGTCTGGTGGCGCGTATCCTGGTCGAAAAGGCCGGTGGTGGCAGCCTGCTGCGCCTGCGTGCCGTAGTGGTGCGTGGTGGCAAGAATGGTGATCTGGAAAAACGTGCCAGCCTGCTGCGTCGTGATTCCGTACATGGTCCTTTTAATGGCACCATCTCCGTGGATGCGGAAAAT
The DNA here is from genome assembly GCF_014859565.1 of Marinospirillum sp. Next base: position 1,309 of record NZ_JACUUA010000125.1, read on the forward strand.
AAAGCACTGATTGTTAACGGTAACTATGTCCAGTTCATCTATGCCAATTCTCCAGAAGAGGTGGATTACACGACTTACGGCATCAACAATGCACTGGTAGTCGACAACACCGGCATCTGGCGTGATGACAAGGGTCTGAGTCAGCATCTGGCTTGCAAAGGCACTTCACGCGTGCTGCTGACTGCGCCGGGTAAAGGTGACATCAAGAACATTGTGTATGGCATCAACCACGGTGATCTGACCGAAGAAGACAAAATCATCTCTGCGGCCTCCTGCACCACCAACGCGATTGTGCCGATTCTGAAAGCGATGAATGATCAGTTTGGTGTGGTGAGTGGTCACGTTGAAACAGTTCATGCTTACACCAATGACCAGAACCTGATCGACAACTTCCACAAGGGTGATCGTCGTGGCCGTTCTGCACCACTGAACATGGTGCTGACTGAAACCGGCGCTGCCAAGGCCGTTGCCAAGGCGCTGCCAGAGCTGGCCGGTAAGCTGACCGGTAATGCCATTCGTGTACCTACACCGAATGTTTCTATGGCAATTCTGAACCTGACACTGGAAAAAGGCACAGATGTTGAGGCGCTGAACAAGTACCTCAGCTGGTCTGCGCTCTATTCACCCATGCAGAAGCAGATCGACTTTATTGACTCGCCAGAAGTGGTGTCTTCTGACTTTGTCGGCAACCGTCATGCCGGTATCGTGGATGGCAAAGCCACCATAGCGAATGGCAAGCAGGTGGTGCTTTATGTTTGGTATGACAATGAGTTTGGTTACAGCTGTCAGGTGGTGCGGATTCTGCAGGATATTTCCAACGTGAAATTCCCCTACTTCCCAGCAGATCGCGGCTGACCCTCTGGTCATCTTCTCTAGGTCGCGGCATCCCTGATGCTGCGATGCATAAATGGCTGTAAGCTTTTGGCTTGCAGCCATTTTTTTTGTGTTTCAGGTCAAATGATCCATGAGTCGAGTAGCCATTCGGGGATGGGGTCTTTATAATGCCTGCAATTTTAGACTTAACTGCTATGCGGCATATTGACGCGGATAACAAGCTTCCAGCAGATACTTTTGCCGCCAAAGCGGCTCACGATTTTTTTCAGATGTAAAACCTTAGCTGTAAAAAGCTGTGTCTTTTAACTTGGTGATTGGGCGAGACCTATGATTAAAATCAAGCGTGGCCTTGATCTACCCATCGCCGGCGCACCGCAGCAGTCCATTACGGACGGCAAGGCAGTGCGCTCAGTTGCAGTCCTTGGACCAGACTATGTTGGTATGAAACCCACCATGGCGGTTCAGGAAGGTGACGAGGTGAAACTGGGTCAGATCCTATTTACGGATAAAAAAACCGCAGGTGTGCAGTACACGGCACCCGCAGCAGGCAAGGTGGTAGCCATCAACCGTGGCCACCGTCGAGTACTGCAGTCCGTTGTGATCGAAGTGGCAAAACAGGAGCAGGCTGTTGAATTCACTGCGTACAGTGAAGCTCAACTCGACAACCTGACTCGTGAACAAGTACAGCAGCAACTGGTGGATTCCGGCCAGTGGACTGCCCTCAGAACCCGGCCTTTCAGCCGTGTTCCAGCTCTGGATGCCAAACCCAGCTCGGTGTTTGTCACCGCGATGGATACCCATCCTCTGGCTGCTGATCCTGCCGTTGTTATTGCGGCACAGAAAGACGCCTTCCTGGCGGGTCTGAAAGTCGTCAGCAAACTCACCGAAGGCAAAACCTTCATCTGCAAACAGGCAGGCAAGGACATACCTGTCATCTCCGGTGGCTCTTTTGAAGTCGCTGAGTTTGAAGGGGTGCATCCTGCGGGTCTGGTCGGTACGCATATTCATTTCCTTGATCCAGTCAGTGCCAAAAAGCAGGTCTGGTATCTGGGTTATCAGGATGTGATTGCCATCGGTCAGTTATTCCTGACTGGCAAGCTGAACCCGAACCGTGTGATTGCTTTGGGTGGTCCGCTGGTCAAACAGCCGCGTCTGGTGCGTACTCGTGCGGGTGCGGATCTGAATGATCTGCTGGCCGGTGAAGTGAACAGCCCCAACGGTATACAGGTGATTTCCGGTTCCGTATTCGGTGGTCGTGCTGCCGACGGTGCACTGGCTTATCTGGGTCGTTACCACAATCAGGTTTCGGTACTGGAAGACGGCAGCAACCGTCAGTTCCTCGGCTGGTTGTCTCCGGGTCTACCCGGCAGCAATCGTCATTCGGTCATGGGTATCTACCTGTCCAGCTTTTTTGGACTGGGACAGCGTTTTGCGCCGAATACCTCCACCAATGGTTCCGAACGAGCGATGGTGCCGGTGGGCGCTTACGAAACCGTCATGCCGCTGGATATTCTGCCCACGCAACTGCTGCGCTCACTGATTGTTGGTGATGTGGAAGTAGCCATGCAGCTGGGTTGTCTGGAGCTGGATGAAGAAGACCTCGCGCTGTGCACCTATGTGTGCCCAGGTAAGTACGAATACGGTCCGATTCTGCGTGACAACCTGACGCTGATCGAGAAAGAGGGCTGATAATGAAGGCGATACGTAAACTTCTGGATGCCATGGAGCCTCACTTTCATAAAGGTGGTCAATATGAAAAGTGGTATGCGCTTTATGAAGCAGTCGACACTATTTTCTACTCTCCTCCGAGTGTAGCCAAAACCACTGCTTTTGTTCGTGATGGTGTGGATCTAAAACGCATCATGATCACAGTATGGTTCTGTACTTTCCCAGCCATGTTCTTTGGTATGTGGAACGCCGGTTATCACGCCAATCTGGCGATTGACTCAGGCTTCAGTTCACTGGGCGGTCTGCGTGAAAGCTTTGTAGTGTTGCTCGGTGCAGGCAGTTATGACCCGAACAGCATCTGGGACAACCTGATTCACGGGGCAACCTTCTTCATTCCCATCTATGCGGTCACCTTTATTGTGGGCGGCTTCTGGGAAGTGTTGTTTGCCATGCGTCGTGGTCATGAGGTCAACGAAGGTTTCTTCGTCACTTCCGTGCTGTTTGCCCTGATCCTGCCGTCCACCATTCCCCTGTGGCAAGTGGCGCTGGGTATCACCTTTGGTGTGGTGATTGGTAAGGAAATTTTTGGTGGTACCGGCAAGAACTTCCTCAACCCGGCACTGACCGGTCGTGCTTTCCTCTACTTTGCTTATCCGGCAGAAATCTCCGGTGATGCAATCTGGGTGGCTGCTGATGGCTATACCGGTGCCACGGCTCTGTCCGTTGCTTATCAGGATGGCATGGCCACCCTGCAGCAACAGCTGAGCTGGTGGGATGCTTTTGTAGGCATCATGCCAGGTTCGGTGGGTGAAACCTCTACCCTGGCAATTTTTATCGGTGGTGCCATCCTGCTGCTGACCCGCATTGCCTCCTGGCGCATCATGGCGGGCGTTATGCTGGGTATGATGTTCACTGCCACCCTGTTTAACATGGTTGGATCTGAAACCAACGCCATGTTTGCCATGCCCTGGTACTGGCATCTGGTGATTGGCGGTTTTGCCTTTGGTATGGTGTTCATGGCAACAGACCCCGTGTCTGCCTCCATGACCAATCAGGGCAAACTGGTGTTTGGTGCTCTCATCGGCATCATGACCGTACTGATCCGTGTGATTAACCCGGCCTTTCCGGAAGGCATCATGCTGGCAATCCTGTTTGCCAACCTGTTTGCCCCGTTGATTGATAGCCTGGTGATCAAGGCAAACATCAAGCGGAGGGTCTTGCGCAATGTCTAAAAGTAATGACTCCATCAAAAAGACACTGACCGTTGCTTTCCTGCTCTGTCTGGTTTGTGCGGTGATTGTTTCGTCTGCTGCGGTGGCACTCAAGCCTCTGCAACTGGCTAACCAGGAGCTGGATCGCCGCAGCAATATTCTGGTCGCTGCCGGTCTGATCCAGCCGCGTGAAGCCACCCGTGAACGGGTGAACGCTGAATTTGACAAAATTCAGGTCAAGGTTGTTGATCTGCGCACCGGTGAATTCACCAACGAAGTCAGTCCGGCTGAATATGACCAGCTGCGTGCTGCTGCTGAACCAGCGACCTCTGAGCGTCTGGCTGTTGATCCTGCGGGTATTCGCCGCCTGGAGCATTTCGGCTTGGTGTACCTGGTTGGTGATCTGGAAAACCCTGATCGCATCATTATTCCAGTGCGAGGTTCTGGTCTCTGGTCGACCCTGCACGGTTTTCTGGCGCTGGAAGGGGATGGTAATACCATCGCTGGTCTGGGTTTTTATCAGCACGCTGAAACCCCCGGCTTGGGTGGTGAGGTTGATAACCCCAACTGGAAAGCCCAGTGGCCTGGTAAAAAGGTCTATGCTGCAGACTCCATGCAGCCTCAGTTGGGTCTTTCCAAAAATCCAAGTCAGGAGCACGAAGTGGACACACTTTCAGGTGCAACACTGACATCACGTGGTGTTACCAACTTGTTGCAATTCTGGGCTGGTGAGCGTGGCTATGGTGCATTTCTGGCTAAGTTCCGGCAGGGAGGAGTATAAACATGGCAACTGAAACGCCAAAAACAGTACTGCTGAATCCTGTATTCAAAAATAACCCCATTGCTCTGCAGGTTCTGGGTGTGTGTTCCGCTCTGGCGGTGACCACCAGCATGAATGTAGCGCTGGTGATGACATTGGCAGTTATTTTTGTAACAGCTTTCTCCAACTTCTTTGTGTCCTTGATCCGCAATCATATCCCCAGCAGTATCCGGATTATTGTGCAGATGACCATCATTGCTTCACTGGTTATTGTGGTGGATCAAGTGCTCAAAGCCTTTGCTTATGACATCAGTCGTCAGCTGTCGGTGTTTGTGGGTTTGATCATCACCAACTGTATTGTTATGGGTCGTGCTGAAGCCTACGCCATGAAAAACGGCCCCGGCATGAGTTTTGTGGACGGTATCGGTAATGGTCTGGGTTACGGCGTGGTTCTGCTGATTGTTGGTTTCTTCCGCGAACTCTTTGGTGCCGGCAGCCTGTTTGGCGTCCAGATTCTGTCACTGACCAAGGATGGTGGCTGGTATCTGGCCAACGGCCTGATGCTGCTGCCACCTTCTGCCTTCTTTATTATTGGTTTGCTGATCTGGGCGATTCGCTCCTGGTATCCGAACCAGAATGAAGTGCCGGAGTTCAAAATCACTCACAACACCAAATCCGGGGAGGCGATGTAAATCATGTTTGAACATTATCTGTCGCTGTTCATCACCGCTGTGTTCGTGGAAAACATGGCACTGGCCTTTTTCCTGGGCATGTGCACCTTCCTGGCGGTATCCAAGAAAGTGGATGCTGCTTTTGGTCTGGGTGTAGCGGTGGTTGTGGTACTGGCCATTACTGTGCCAGTCAACAACCTGATCTTTAACCTGTTGCTGCGTGAAGGTGCACTCACCTGGACGGGTATTGCCGGTGCAGAAAACATTGACCTGTCGTTCCTGGGACTGCTCAGCTACATCGGCGTAATTGCCGCACTGGTGCAGATTCTGGAAATGTTCCTGGACAAGTATGTACCTGCTCTCTACAACGCGCTGGGTGTGTTCCTGCCACTGATTACCGTGAACTGCGCCATTCTAGGTGCTTCACTGTTCATGGTGGAGCGGGATTACAACTTTGGTGAGTCTGTTGTATATGGTGCCGGTGCCGGTGTTGGCTGGGCGCTGGCCATTGTGGCTCTGGCAGGTATCCGTGAGAAGCTGAAGTACAGCGATGTACCTGCAGGTCTGCAGGGTCTGGGCATCACCTTTATTGTGGTGGGTCTGATGTCTCTGGGCTTTATGTCTTTCTCCGGCGTGCAGCTGTAAGCCGCCGACGAACAGGTTAAGAAAAGGGTATTAACATGGTCGACTCTACCATCATTATGCTCGGTGTCGTCATGTTCACTGTGGTCGTGCTTAGTCTCGTCCTGGTGATCCTGGCAGCTCGCAGCAAGCTCGTCAGTTCAGGTGATGTCACCATTGAAATCAATGGTGAACCTGAACATACAATTACTACCGCAGCGGGTGGCAAACTGCTGAATACTCTGGCAGCCAACGGCATTTTCTTGTCGTCTGCTTGTGGTGGCGGCGGTTCCTGTGCCCAGTGCACCTGTAAGGTGCTGGAAGGTGGCGGCTCAATTCTTCCTACCGAAGAATCTGCTTTCACCATGCGTGAGAAAAAAGAAGGCTGGCGCCTGTCTTGTCAGGTGCCGGTGAAGCAAAACATGAAAATTGAAGTCGATGAAGAAGTATTCGGCGTCAAAAAGTGGGTTTGCACAGTGGTATCCAACCCTAACGTAGCCACCTTCATCAAAGAATTAACACTGAAGTTGCCTGAAGGTGAAAACGTGGAGTTCCGTGCTGGTGGTTATGTGCAGCTGGAGTGCCCGCCGCACGAAGTACACTACAAGGACTTTGATATTCAGGAAGAGTACCGCCCGGACTGGGATAAGTTCAATGTCTGGAAATACGTTTCCAAGTGCACTGAAACCACCATCCGTGCTTACTCGATGGCAAACTATCCGGAAGAAAAAGGTCTGGTGAAGTTCAATATCCGTATTGCTTCTCCGCCTCCTGGCCGTGATGATCTGCCACCCGGTATCATGTCATCCTACGTCTTCAGCCTGAAGCCCGGCGACAAGATCGATGTATATGGTCCGTTTGGTGAGTTCTTTGCCAAGGATACTGATGCCGAGATGGTGTTTGTGGGTGGTGGTGCCGGTATGGCTCCAATGCGCTCGCATATTTTCGACCAGCTCAAGCGTTTGAAGTCCAAACGCAAGATCACCTTCTGGTATGGAGCACGTTCACTGCGTGAAGCCTTCTACGTTGAAGAGTTTGATCAACTGGCTGCAGAGAATGAAAACTTCACCTGGCATCTGGCGCTGTCGGATCCGCTGCCGGAAGATAACTGGACAGGTCCAACAGGTTTCATCCACAACGTACTCTACGAGAACTACCTGAAGAGCCACGTTGCGCCGGAAGACTGTGAGTACTATATGTGTGGGCCGCCCATGATGAACGCAGCGGTCATTAAAATGCTGGAAGACATGGGTGTAGAGCCAGAAAATATCCTGCTGGATGATTTTGGTGGCTGATGCCTGAAACTGACCGTTTCATCTTCAGAAATAGTTAGTGGGATGGGGTTGTCTCTTGACCAGAGGCAACCCTTTTTCCTTTATGGCGTCAAACGGATCTGACTCAAAATCAATGCGGAGAAACATCATGCAAATGTTTTTATTAACCCTGGTGGTACTTGGCAGTATCATCCTGATAATGTCCGTGGGTGTGCTGATGGGACGTAAACCCATTGCCGGATCCTGTGGTGGCATGAGTGCACTGGGTATGGATACCGAATGTGATATTTGTGGCGGTAATCAGGAAATCTGCGAAACAGAACAGCAGAAAAACCGTGCTGCCAAAAGTGGGAAAACTGATCTTGCCTATGATGTTGGCAGTAAAAAGTAACCTGCTTCCAAAGCCTTATTGCCCTGTAGTGACTGTTTGGTCATTATATGAAGCAAATCAAGGGTAAAACGAATAAAAGGGGTAGTGAATGGCCGTTTATAATTATGATGTGATTGTTATAGGTACCGGACCTGCCGGTGAAGGCGCTGCCATGAACGCAGCCAAGCACGGTAAAAAAGTGGCCGTGGTTGAAGACCAACGTTCGGTGGGTGGTAACTGCACCCATAAAGGCACCATTCCTTCCAAGGCATTGCGTCATGCCGTCAAACAAATCATTCAGTTCAACACCAACCGCATGTTCCGCGATATTGGTGAGCCACGCTGGTTTTCTTTTCCCAAGGTACTGGAGCGCTCCAAGCGGGTAATTGAAAAACAGGTATCGCTGCGCACCGGTTTTTATGCCCGTAACCGTGCCGATGTGTTTTTTGGCAAGGCACGCTTTGTTGATCCCCACACCATTGAAGTGCGGGATTTTCATGGTGGCATTGAGTTCCTGAAAGCTCAGAAAATCATTATTGCTTCCGGTTCCAGCCCTTATCGTCCGGCTGACATCAATTTTGATCACCCGCGTATTTATTGCTCCGACTCCATTTTGAGCCTGTCACACACCCCGCGTTCCATCATTATTTATGGTGCCGGTGTCATCGGTTGTGAGTATGCCTCTATTTTCAGCGGGCTGGGTGTTAAGGTGGATCTGATCGACAACCGCGACCGCCTGCTGTCTTTCCTGGATGATGAGATTTCTGATGGCCTCAGTTACCACCTGCGTAACAACGGGGTGCTGATCCGACATAACGAAGAATACGAAAAAGTGGAAGTGGTTGAGCAGGGTGTCACCCTGCACCTGCAAAGCGGCAAAAAACTGAAAGCGGATGCCTTTATGTGGTGTAATGGCCGTACCGGCAACACCGCAGAACTGGCACTGGAAAATATCGGACTGGAAGCTAATTCCCGTGGTCAGCTACAGGTGGATGACCACTACCGTACCGCCATTCCTCACATTTATGCGGCGGGTGATGTGATTGGCTGGCCAAGTTTGGCTTCTGCCTCTTATGACCAAGGGCGTTCCGCTGCTGCAGACTTCCTGGAAGAACCGGATTTCCGTTTTATTGATGACGTACCCACTGGTATTTACACCATTCCAGAAATCAGCTCCATCGGAAAAACCGAGCGTGAACTGACTGAGGCCAAAGTCCCCTACGAAGTGGGTCAGGCTTTTTTCCGTACCTTGGCGCGTGCTCAGATCACCGGTGAACCCGTGGGTATGCTGAAAATTCTGTTCCACCGCGAAACTCTGGAAATTCTGGGCATCCACTGCTTTGGTGACCAGGCCTCCGAGATAGTACACATCGGCCAGGCGGTTATGGCGCAGAAGGGTGAGGGTAATACCCTCAAGTACTTCATCAACACCACCTTTAACTACCCGACCATGGCAGAAGCCTATCGTGTAGCAGCCATCAATGGTCTGAATCGGGTGTTCTGAAGTTACACTGTTTTAAGCAGCATATTAAAAAACCGAAGGTTAACAGCCTTCGGTTTTTTTGTTTGCCCGGCGAAGCCGGCAAACCCGGTCACCTGAAAGAAGGTAGTGTCACCCTGACTGAGGGGAAGACAATCCGAATGGCAAGGGCGTTGCTGGCCAACGGCAGGGTCTGGCTAAGCTTTCCGTTAATTGACATCCTCCCCGCCCTAAAGGGCGGGGATTCCCTCTACAGGACGCTCATGCCCGAGCGCGAGAAGGTTCTTGGCAGCGTTA
>NZ_JACUUA010000126.1 GCF_014859565.1 Marinospirillum sp.
TTGTGATCCACTCTCACTGATCACACCATGGAACATCACCGCCAGCTCAACTGATTGGTCAATCTGTTGGATATTGGTCACTTCGGCTGCCAGCTTGCGCACTTCAGTTTTAACAACTGCAGGCTGACGACTGCGCTCTTCACACAGGAATTTGTACAGCTGCGGTGTTACATACTCTTGGATACCTGATAAATCATTGGCATCCCACGCAGCCTGCAACTCAAGAAAGTGTGTACGAGCGCGCTGCAAAAAGCCTTCTTCATCAAACCAATCGGGAGCACCAAAACGTATGCCATCCGGTGTTGAGTCAGTGTCTGCAACTTCGGCTACAGGCTCAGAAGTTGAAACAGATTCATAGTTGGCGTTCTGCCGCTGATAACCACTGGCAGCAACCTCAGCAGGCACCTGACGCGTTGCGCGGCTGCGCAAAAACATAATCAGTCCACCACCAATCAACAGCATCAGAATAATGTCGAACATCTGCAGGCCTTCAAACGCACCACCCATAAACAAGGCAGCCAGCAAGCCACCGGCAGCCAGACCCATCAACATACCACCAAAACCTCTGCTGGCAGCTGCAGGCTGTTGCTGACGTTGTGGCTGGGCAGCTTGGCGTGGCGCTGTTTGTGCTGGTGGAGGAGATGCCTGACGAGAGAAGGTCCCGGAAGAAGCTCCACCACCCATCCGCCGAGCATCTGCCTCACTGATGCCAAGAGCAAAAACGAAGAGACAACTCATACTCAATGCAAGGAAACGTGCCACAGATAAAACCTCCGGTATTGTTTATTGTTCATACAAGGCCGCTGGAATGAGTGCGCTGCTTGAGTTAAGGTGAAAGTTGACACAGTGCACTCCTGCCTCATTAGACACAAGTCTAACAACAAATACCTTTTAATGGGAGTTTTACATGTTACTACAAGCCTCTCGAAGCCTTCTGTTAGTGATCGATGTGCAGAGTAAACTTGCACCCCACATTCATCAGGCATCACAAATCATCAACAATAACTGCTGGTTGCTCGAAGTTGCCAGAGAGTTGGGTGTCCCTATTCGAGCAACTGAGCAATATCCTGCCGGTCTGGGTGCTACCGTAGCCCCGATTATGGAGCGCCTTCGAAGTGAAGAAGTCCTGCAGAAAATGCATTTCAGCGCCTTAAAGGAAGAAAGCATCAAAAATCACTTGGCTGACCTGGATCGCCAGCAAATTGTGTTAACAGGGACAGAAGCCCATGTTTGTTGCTTCCAGACTGCGTCAGAATTGCTGGAGCAGGGTTATGAAGTTTATTTGGTGGATGAAGCAATCGGTTCACGTTACCAGCGTGACAAAGAACTGGCACTGGAGCGTCTTAAGCAGTTTGGCGCTCAGGTAGTCAGCAGAGAAATGGTTGCTTTTGAGTGGCTGGAAAAGGCAGGAACAGATACTTTCCGCCGTATCAGTCGAGGCTGGATCAGATAATACCAACCTTTATGACCTGACATTCTGAGCATCCAGCCTTTTTTCTAGGCTGGTTTTGGCTTCACCCCAGATGGCTACAAAAAAGGCTGTCAGGGGTACAGCAAGCACCATACCAATAATACCGCCCAGGATGGTGCCCCACAAAAACAGCGAGATCATCACCAGCGCCGGATGTAAACCCGAGCGATTGGCCATGATTTTGGGTGTTAATAACCAGCTTTCAATCAGTTGCACCGCCGCAAACACCAGTCCTGCCAGTAGCAATAACTGAACACCACCCTCTGGCTGCAGATAGGCCATGGGCAACACCACCATCAAGCCGATTAACGAACCAAGAAAAGGGACAATATTCAACAACCCCAGCACCAGGCCAATCAGCACACCAAACTTCAGGCCGATCAGCATAAAACTTATGGCATACAAGCCACCCATGCTCACCGCAATGATCAGTTGACCCTGAAAGAAGGCAGTGATGTATCCCACAAAAACATCCATAAAATAGAGTATTTTCTGCTGGGTAGACGCATGGAAAATTGATAGTTGTTTGGATACCTTGCCCCGGAGTGAACGTCCAGAGAGCAGGGCAAAAAACAGGAACAGGGGTACAAAACCGAGACCCGCCAACAGCCCCATATAACCAACAATGGTGCTGCCTGTGCCTTCCAGGTCTGGCATGACTGATTTGGTCACCTCCTTGCCATTACTCTCGATATTGGATGAAATCATCGAGCTGATTTCCGGAAAGCTGGAAGAAAAATGTGCCTGCCAGCTTGCCAATTGATCGGGCAAGGCAGTCAAAAGTTGTACGCCCTGGCTGACCAGAATGGGAACCAGCAACAGCATCAAACCACCCACGCCCAGAAAAAAGACCACCAGCACCAGAATAACTGCCAGCAAGTGTGAGAGGTGAAGCCGTCTTTCGAGAAACCTCACCACCGGGTAAAGCACCAGAGCTAGGATACCGGCAAGGGAAAGTGATAACAGCAGGTTGTAGAATACACCCAGTGTCCAGCTGAATGCCCACACAATAATGCCGATTAATCCAACCAGCGCAACCAGAGACAAGAGCACCGCTGTATAACGAAACAGGCGCAGCTCACCTGCGGTGAAGAGTCGTTTATCCGGACACAACAACGGGTTTTCATCCATATCGTGGGGCATTACATATTCCTGGGTTAACTTCTTGCGGGTTTACCAAACAACAGCAGTGCAACACCAGCCACGGCAGCAGCCGCTTCAAGAACTAGGAACCAGATGGTAGAGTCAGTAAAACGTCCTGTGACTGCCTCGGCCACCTGATCACCCACACTCTGAGATGACTGATACGCAAAGAAAAGCAGGATTAAACCCACAACCAGTAGTACAAGAGCAGGAACTATACTTCTTGTCATTTCAATCTCCTTTTCGGGGGAGTGGAATATTTCTTCCACTGTCAAAGTTGTTACTTAAAGATAACGCTGGTATTGGCCAGCGTTATTCTTTTTCACTGATGTGCTCAACCTACTGAGCAGTCAAATTACCGGATGTAGTAGGACTCAATTTTTGAACTCCAAGTGGAGTCAGCCATATCTGGCCATTGGTCTTTGTCAAAACCTGGTGCATTCTTCAGGCGCTCAATGTCCACGTTGAGCAAAAACCGATGATTTTCCCTGTCCAGCTTTAATGCCTTCCATGGCACGGCAAACAGACGGTCACCCATGCCCAAAAATCCACCTGAAGACAAAACAGCGTAACGAATTTTGCCTTCAGTCAGATCAAGCATAATGTCCTGAATTTTTCCGAGCTTTTCATCTTGCAGGTTGCAGACTTCGTTGCCGGTAACTGTAGCGGCACTCAGCAACGCAGTTCCGGGCAAGGTGCCTTCAACGGCACGGCTATCCATTGTTAGTGGTGCTGTTGGATTATTCATTTTTTCTCCTTCCGAGCGTTGTTATTAACATCACTTAACACTGTGTCATCCTTGCCACCTTGTTGCTGGGGCTTGCTCTTGTCAGCAGCGGGTTTGGTCTTACCCTTTTCGTTGGAAGGATTACTCTTGATCGGATTCTTGTTCATGTGCTACTCCAGATATTTATTTCTTTCGGGCTCTGCCTCTTGCCATAAACTCATGGTGAGACAGAGTGAACCTCCAAAATAGTTGAAGCTCCAGACCGAGTCAGTGCGGTGTCTAACTTAACCACGCCTGAATCAAAGTTGAGATTTGATGGGCAGTAAAATGAGTTCGGAGAGTTTTTCGCGCAACGGACGCTTGTTCCAGCGGGTAAGGGAATAGGACTTAGCCGACAACAGGTCATCCTCAAATACTGCTGTCATCTGGGCGGCAAAATCACGGTTGTAGATGTTCAAACTGGCTTCATCATTAAGTCGAATTGAACGCATATCAAAGTTGGTGGAACCCACGGAGACAAACTCGGTATCAATGACCAGCAACTTGGTATGCAGCATGGTTGGTTGATAGATGTGTATCTCAGCACCTGCGCCTAGTAGCGCACCCCAGTCCATCTTGGAAGCTATTTTGACCGTAAATGCATCAATGTGCGGCCCAGGTAACAGAATCCGAACACGAACATCACGTTTACGAGCAGCAATTAATGCCTCAATCAGCAGTTTGTCGGGTACAAAATAGGAGGCCGCCAGATCAATACTTGTCTCAGCCGCCATGATGGCAAGCAGATACATCAGGTGCATGCTCCATACGGGTACTGCCAACCCAGTCAATAATTACACTAACCGGTACACCTGCACGGGCACGTTCAGAAAGTGCCTCTGAGAAGGTTTCACCCATCTCCCCTGACCAGTAAATAAAGGTTTCAAAAGTGATTGAAGTTTGTGCTGAGCGAATCGCCAGTAACATCGCCGGAAAAATTTCATCACCATTTTGCAACGCGGTTACATGGTTGCCCTCAACAATCGCCGGGCCAAGCAGGACGGACATTTCGCGCCTAAACTGCGGATCAGAGATGACATAACGATGCTCAACGTTACGCTCCAGTACCTTTTCAGGTGACTTGAAGTTCTGCAACAACACCAGCACCAGGCTGGTGACCAGTGCGGTAATTCCGATAACCCAAAACATAGATTTTCGGCTCCCAGTAAATGACATTACAAACGGCCTCAGGAAGGTGTTACGAGATATTCACACTTTAGCCTGCCAGCCTTGGCGGACCCTGGTTACACGGCATCTCGATTTGTTGAGCTGGGGCAAACTTCAGGAATTTCGTCGGTACGCACTTTAAAATAGGTCAGGTTGCTGGGTCCGAATGTTGTGCTGATGGCAACATCAGCAGCATCACGGCCACGAGCGATAAGAATACGGCCCATGCGGGGCATGTTGTTGCGTGGGTCAAAGATGTACCACTGACCATCAAGGTAGGCCTCAAACCAGGCGGCAAAATCCATTTCTCCATAGGGTGGCGGAATCCCCATATCACCCAGATAACCTGTGCAATAACGGGCGGGAATATTTATGCAGCGGCACAGTGTGATGGCAAGATGTGCGTAGTCGCGACACACACCTTTTCTCTCCTGAAAAACATCACTGGCCGTTCTTGTACTGGATGCATGGTGGTAACCAAATTCAATATGCTGATGAACATAGTCACAGATTGCCTGGACTCGTAACCAACCCGTGGCATGATCACTGAAAAGTTGCCAGGCAATATCCGCTAGAGGATCCATTTCGCAGTAACGGCTACCGAGCAGAAACAGTAGTGCTTCGTCAGGGAGTTGCTCAACGGGGGTTTGTTTTGCTTCCGGGTTCACCACATCAGTCAGCCCGTTGTCATTAATCACAGCATCCGTTGATACACGCAACAGGCCTTGGGGGGCAAGTATACGTGTGCACTGGTTACCGTAACTGTCGTAATAGCTGGTAATGGGAACTGATGGTGAAACCACCACCAGATCAGGGACAATCAGATCCTGAGTGCGGCTAGGGTGCACCTTCAGCATCAGAATGATTGGGGTGGCCTGGAAACAGTCGAATATCATTTCATAACCAAGGCGAATTTTCATAGTGCTGACTCTGTACTGGGTGGAGGTTTTCTGGATTGTTGTCATGGCTGAAGGCCCCTGAGAGTTGTATGCAAAGAGGTGATAACGGCTGCCCGCAGGGCCGCCCATTGATCTGTAGGAAGCAAGGTGTTTTTCTGATTCAGTTCCAGCTCGATACCCAGATAGGCATCGGGCGGGTAGAGTTTTCTCAGTGAGGTAGTGAGGCCATCGTTGCGGCCGTCGTAGGGAAAATTACGGCGGACATCAAGGTTCGGAGCACAGGCTTTAAGAGCAGACTTCCAGTTTGCACACAGGGCACGCTCTCCTTTTCGAGCCGGATCATAAAGCAGACCAATGTCGACGTGGCGCACCTGGCCATCAAGGTTGTTGGTAAAACTGTGGCAAGAGATATGAGTAACTCGACCATGCCGGGCAATCGCCTGGGCAATTTGTTGCTCCGCTTCCTTACGATAGGGTTGATAATGCTCTGCAATGATCTCTTGCCTGATTTTGTCCGGCAGTGTGCGGATTTCTTCCATATGCAGGTGTTGATGGCCAATGGAGCGATTCAGATCCACCAGCAGACGACTTACAGTGGATGTCACCAAAGGCGCAGCAAAATCTCCAGCCAGTGCCCCCGCCATGACCAGAGCACCGGGATCAAAACCACGATGACTTTCCAGCAGTTTTTGACAGTGACGGAACCAGTGATGATAGGGTCGCGGAATCCGGTTGCCACCGTGTTCACAGGTAATAACCAGAGCCATCGCTGCCGGTGTCAGGCTGTTGTTTGGGTTAGGTAGGTTTTCCGCGCTATTCAACAACACTACCACTCCAGATTGGTCAGTCGACTGAAAACATCCCGGATTCCTGCATTCCAGTCTGTGCTCAGCGCATCAAAATATGGATCACCAGAATCAAAGCGGCGGCGCATGGTCACCTCCAGACTGTCGCGTTTGTAGCAGATCAGATCGATGGGCATACCAACAGACAAGTTACTGTTCATGGTGGAATCAAAAGACACCAGGACACATTTTGTTGCGTCATTCAGGTTGGTTGAGCGAGTTATTGCCCAATCAATAATGGGTTTGCCGTACTTGGTTTCACCGGTTTGAAAGAAGGGGGTCTGATCGCCTGCTTCAATAAAGTTTCCTTCGGAATAAAGGCGGAAGAGCCTTGGTGCCTCCCCTTTGATCTGACCGCCCAGGATAAACGATGACTGAAAACCACCATCATTTTTGGATAGGTACTGAGCGTCGCGTTTGTCTACTAACCGCATGGCATCCGAAACCAGCAAGGCAGCGTCAAACATGGATTTAGCATTTTGCAAGCTGGCGATTTCAGGTTGGGTTTCGTTCTGTCTGAGCATACTGATCACTGCCTGAGTGCCCGCCAGACTTCCGGAACTAAGCAGGATGATCACTCGATCTCCGGCCTGCTCAAAAAGACTCAATTTGCTGAAGCTGGCAAAGTTATCAACACCGGCATGGGTGCGTGAATCCGAAGCAAAGATCAGCCCTTCATCCAGCTTTACCCCAACACAGTAGGTCATTGCATCTGGCCTGATAACTTGCCCATCAAGTGATCACACACTGATTGGTCGGGTGGTGACAGGTGGATGTTTTGCAGCATCAGGTTTTTCTCCAGTAGAGATCGAGTCCGCCAGCAGTGGTACAAAAGGCAGTGTGTATTGCGCGAGACTCCAGCATGACTTGAATCAGCACAAGCATCTGTGCGCTTAACCACCAAGCCGGGAAAATGAAAAAGTGCGATAGCTGGACTTTAAGGAGTAAGGATCGCAGATAGAGAGGGTTACATCGGTGCGTTGCCACACAGATCAGCTGCTCGACCAACGTTTGTTATCGAACAGACGAATCCCACCCACAACGTAAAAATCGATTGAGTTGGCAGTTCAAGAGGCGTTCCGATGATCCACTCTCCTTTCCACGCGGGGTAAAAATTATGGCTACAAACAAACAAAAAACTGCAGCGTCACACGTAAAAAACAAAGGTGATAATTCCGACACAGATGTTACTTCACTAGACCGGGCACGGGTTGATGCCAGCACTGGACCGTTAACAACTAACCAGGGTGTTCAGGTCAGTGACAATCAGCACAGCTTAAAAGCCGGGCTACGCGGGCCTTCGTTACTCGAAGATTTTATTTTGCGTGAAAAAATCACCCATTTTGACCATGAGCGCATCCCGGAGCGAGTTGTTCATGCCCGTGGTTCAGCAGCTCATGGTTATTTTGAAGCCTACGACACACTGACTGAGTACACCCGAGCCGCGCCGTTTGCAGAGAAGGGTAAAATCACACCTGTGTTTGTGCGTTTTTCAACTGTCGCTGGTGAACGAGGTTCAAAAGATACCGCCCGTGATGCGCGCGGTTTTGCGGTGAAGTTTTATAGTGATGAAGGCAATTGGGATCTGGTCGGCAATAACATACCGGTGTTTTTTATTCAGGATGCAATCAAGTTTCCCGATCTGGTGCACGCTCTCAAACCGGAACCTCATCACGGCATGCCACAAGCGGCCTCAGCGCATGACACCTTCTGGGATTTTGTCTCTCTGATGCCAGAATCAACACATATGTTGATGTGGGTGATGTCGGATCGTGGTATACCGCGCAGTTATCGGATGATGCAAGGTTTTGGTGTGCATACCTTTCGCTTGGTTAATGACCTTAATGAATCGGTATTTTGTAAGTTCCACTGGAAACCACTACAGGGAACTCACTCACTGGTCTGGGATGAGGCAGTAAAAATATCGGGAGCAGATCCAGATTTTCATCGACGGGATTTGTGGGAAGCCATTGAGTCGGGTGAGTTCCCGGAATGGGAGCTGGGGTTGCAGATATTTACCGAAGAACAAGCAGAAGCTTTCAGTTTTGATGTGCTCGACTCAACCAAGCTGATACCGGAAGAATTGGTACCACTGACACCAGTCGGACGCATGGTGCTGAACCGTAACCCTGATAATTTTTTTTCAGAAACTGAGCAGGTGGCCTTCTGTACCGCTCACATTATTCCCGGTATCGACTTCTCCAACGATCCGTTACTTGCCGGTCGAATCCATTCTTATGTGGATACACAAATCACCCGCCTTGGTGGGGCAAATTTCCACGAGATCCCCATCAACGCACCACTTGCCTCGGTACAAAACAATCAACGTGACGGTATACATCGTCAGGCGGTGAATCACGGACGTGTGGCTTACGAGCCGAATTCCTTGGCGGGTGGCTGTCCTTTTCAGGGTGGGGCAAGCGGGTTTGTATCCTTCCCAGAGACTACGGGTGAAGACAAAGTCCGAGGAAAATCGACAAAATTTACTGAGCACTATGCACAAGCCACTCTGTTTTTTGACAGTCAGACCCCTGTTGAGAAAGACCATATTATTGCAGCCTTTCGCTTCGAGCTGAGTAAGGTCGAAGTAGTTGCCATACGTGAACGGATGCTGTCTTCATTAGTCAACGTTTCAACAGAGCTGGCCGCCAAGATTGCAGCCGGTTTGGGTATGGAGGTTCCCGATGCCATGCCAAAAGTCAGCAGTAACTCACAACCACCGGAAATCACCGTTTCACCGACCTTGTCACTAACTGCACTACCAGGTGAGTGTGGTATTCGTACACGCCAGATTGCTGTACTGGTTGAGGATGGTGTTGATCAAACTTCACTTGTTAATCTTAATGCTCTGCTGGTTGATGCTGGGACAGTGGTACATTTTGTGGGGTCACGAGTGGGTAGGTTTGTCAGTTCATCCGGTGAAAAAATCGAAGCGGGCAAGTCGATGGAAAACACTCCGGGCTTTCTGTTTGATGCACTGGTGCTGCCTGATGGCAAAGACGCAGTTCAGGCACTGACTGACAATGAGCACACCATGGAGTTTATAAAAGATCAGGTCAAACACAGTAAAACAATTCTTGCTTTGGGTGCCGGGAAGAAGCTGCTGGAACTGGCAGGTATCAAACCAACCATGAATAAAGACAAGGGTATCCTGCTGGCAGAGAGCACCAATATCGCTGAGATCACACCTGCATTTATTGAGGCAGTTGCTGGTCACCGATACCCATTTCACAGCAGTGAATCACCAACCCAATGATGCAGCCTGCAGCTATTGTTTTAGTTACCGTTCGCTAGCATACCGACTCAGCAGTGCCTCCTTCCTACAATTTGTAAACCCATCGGCCACACCGGCTGATGGGTGAGCCTTAACTAACATCGCACATTCAAGAGGAATTTATGAACAAGAAACCCTATATCAAGAAGCGACTGCACGAGTTGTTGTATCAGGCACTCGAAACAGAACGCGGGGGCATAAAGATCTACGAAACTGCACTGACCTGTGTGTTAAACGAGGATCTGTCAGACGAATGGGAAGAGTACCTCGAACAAACACTCAAGCATGAGCAGGTACTACTGAAAGTATTTAAAGAATTAAATCTCGATCCGAACACTATAACCCCGGGTCGCAAAGTGGTGGCACACATTGGTGATTCGCTGGTCACGGCAATGAAAATGGCAAAAGCACAAGGGGATCCAACCGCAGCACAACTGGTAGCAGGTGAATGTGTGGTTCTTGCAGAGACCAAGGATCACATGAACTGGGAGTTGATCGGACATTTGGCAGAAAATGGGCAGGGTGAAGAAACTGAAGCACTTAAAACTGCCTTCGAAACAATTGGTGAGGAAGAAGATCATCACCTCTACCACACCAAGGGATTTACCCGTGAATTGTGGATTGCATCCTTAGGTTTACCTGCGGTTCTGCCACCACCTGAAGAAATTAAAGCGGTTGAAAGTGCCATAGGTGCTGCACGGGCACAAAACCAGCGCGATAACATGCTGCAAGCCAAATCTTGATAACTAGTCGCTCCTGCAAAAACGCCTCTTTTTCAGGAGCGCTCTGACTTCATTCACACCACCTGAGCTTCCAGCTTAACTGATGGCTGCTTAATGGCTTCAACCAGTGTACTCACCGAGTAG
>NZ_JACUUA010000127.1 GCF_014859565.1 Marinospirillum sp.
AAAAATGATTACCGAAGCCGCTTTACAGCAACTGCTGAATGACTGGTCGAGCTGGACATTGCAGTCAGACAGACATGTACCAAGAGCGCTGTCCCGCGAATGTGTCATCAGCCCGGAAGTGGTTACCGTGATACAGGGTGTAAGACGTTGCGGTAAGTCCACTTTGTTACATCAACTGATGCAGAGCAATCAGATTTCGGATCAGCAAGCTGTATTCATCAATTTTGAAGATCCGCGACTGGTGAGTGATCTGGACTCCTCCTTGTTAGAGCAGTTATTTCAGCTGGTCGCCCGAGATATCAGCCAGAAGCGGACTTTCTTTCTGGATGAAATACAAAACGTCAGCAACTGGCAAAAGTGGCTGAATACCCAGCTTGAAATGAACAGTGGACATTGCTTTGTTGTAACTGGCTCCAACAGTCAACTGTTAGGTGGCGAGCTGGCAAGCTCACTGACGGGGCGGCATCTTCGCCATGAGCTTTTTCCATTTGATTTTGCTGAGTTCCAGCAACTGATGACTGCCGGAAATCTCGAACAATTTATCCGGTCCGGTGGTTTTCCTGCAGTACTGGATTTTCCTCAGCCGGAAAAATTGTTGCAGCAGTATTTTCTGGATATTGTTGAGAAGGATATTCGTGAACGTGTAGCCGCAAAATCAAGTCGTCCTTTGCAAGCCGTGGCCAAGATGGTGATGGAGTCTGTTGGATCAGAAATCAGTCTGCGCCGAATTGCAGGAAGTGTGCAGTTAAGCCCGGAAACAGTCAGTCATTACTTGCAAGCCTGTGAAGATGCTTACCTGATATTCAGTTGCCCCTACTTTGCTTATTCAGAAGCTAAACGTATTCGACATAACCGCAAGTATTATGCTGTTGATACAGGAATGAGACGAGCCATCAGTACCCGAGTGGGTGAGGATCTTGGCAAGGACTTTGAGAATCTGGTTTATCTGATATTGCGTCGTAAAGTTCAGGATATCAGTTACTGGAAAGGCAAGGGTGAAGTGGACTTTGTTGTTAATGGGCGTAACGGCCTCACACCAATCCAGGTCACCTATGGAGAGCCAAAACTACGGCATGAAGATGCACTTGAGGAGTTTTACACGCAATTCCCTCATGCCAATGAAGCCATCTATGTGACTCCTGATTCTCTGGCAGAACTGGAAGGGGTGGAGTTCTAAAGGCAGTTATCCGGTTTTGGCAGTCCCGCGTAACGAGCGGCGGTTTTGGCGGGGCTTTCACCAAAGAGTTGCATCAGGTAGATGCTGCTGGCTTTTTCTGCACCTAGTTGCTGGTGCAGGTGTTTTACCAGCGGTCG
Source organism: Marinospirillum sp. (assembly GCF_014859565.1). Next base: position 1,315 of record NZ_JACUUA010000127.1, read on the forward strand.
CATGGCGGGTGAGAGTTCATATTGTTGGTAAAAATCACGCAGCTGTTGAATCACTTCATGGTGAGCTGCAGTCAGCTGGCGTTGATCCTGTGTCGCCAGCAATTCGGCAACTTCAGTGCTCCAGTCAGACAGATTAACCAGATAACCTTCCGGATCAAGCGGTGGGCATTTACCAGCTGCAGACACGATCAGCCTCCAGACAGGCATTTACCCACTCTTCATCCGATAGCAGCTGGACAGAAGCTGTGCAGGTGTTCATCAAACCCCTGGCTTTGACATCACTGCTGAGTGCCATTAGCTGAATTTGTGGTGACAGGCGTTGCAGAAAAAGCTGATCCTGCAGCAAGGTCACAGCAGATTCAATCAACAGCAGTTGATCACCAGCAGCCAGCAAAGGCAGGCAGCTTTCGAGTTTGTGGCTGTTATTCAGTTGATGCAGGGTGGGCATGGGATATTGATGACCTCAGAAGCTGAGCAGGTTACGGCTGCAGGCCATGATCTGTTGCAGATCGGATGAGTTCAGCACCTTTACCGGCAGCAGCAGATCGCTGGATTCCAGCCCATAACGGGTTAGTGCCTCTTGTTGTACAAACACCTGATCAAGATCATACAAGGGTAAGGCTTTTAACATGGCCTGGATGCCTTTTAAACGCAGCTCATCCGGCTGTTGATCTTTCACCAGCTGCAACACCCCTTCAGCCACAAAAACCAAAGCGGTGGTCTGATCAAAAGTGGCGCTGACCAGTGCAACATCCAGTGCTTCTTTGGCGCTGGTGGCACTCAGAGGTGGCTGGGTGAAAATCACCAGCAAATCAAAGGAAGAAGGTTTCATCGGGTAAACGTCAGGGTTCGGTCAGCTTGTGCCATGCCATCCACCAGTTGCCCAAGGCCGGCCAGCACAAAACCCTCAGCAAGATTGTGGTGTTCCAGCCCAAAACGTGTGGCTTCTTTTTGATCCACAATACCGCGCTTTAAGGCGGCTGCAACACACACCAGCAGCTCCAGTTGATGTTCTGCCGCCAGTTGTTGCCATTCGCGGGTCAGGTTGATTTCATCCTGGGGTGGGCACACCAAACCATTGGCAAGATGTACACCTTCCTGATAAAAAAACACCCGACGGATCTGATACCCTGCAGCCAGTGCGGCACGGGCAAAACGCAAAGCAGAAAGGGGCGCCAAACTGGAGTAGGGCGCCCCACAGATGTTCAGAACAAAATCAGCCACTGAGTCAGATTCTAATCAGTCGTTGCTCATGCCCAGCAGAGACAGCAGGCTGAGGAACAGGTTGTAGATGGCAACAAACAGGCCAACAGTGGCACGAATGTAGTTGGTTTCACCGCCGTGGATGATTTCACTGGTCTGATACAGAATCAGTGCTGAGGAGAAGATCACAAAACCGGCACTGATTGCCAGATGCAGACCAGTCAGCCCCAGGAACAGATTAGCCAGTACACCGGCAATCAGCACCAGACCACCCACCAGCAAAAACTTGCCCATAAAACTGAAGTCTTTTTTGGTGACCAGTGCAAAAGCAGACAGACCAAAAAACACCAGTGCAGTCATGCTCAGAGCAGAAACCACTACACCGCCCATACCTGCACCCAGGTACATGTTCAGGATGGGTCCCAGAGAAAGCCCCATAAAACCGGTAAAACCAAAAACACTCAGCAGACCCCAGGCAGAATCAGCCAGCTTGTGAGTCAGGAACATCAGGCCATAAGCACCGATGAAAAAGACAAAAATGTTCAAACGCAGGCCGGTTACCAGTGCAAAGAAAGCCGTCAGGGCACTGAATGCCAGAGTCATGCCCAGCAGCATGTAAGTGTTACGCAGAACCTTGTGAGCCTCAACACTCAGCGTGCGAGTACCCGTTTGTGTGGTGGAAGCGTCGTAACGCATGGGTTAAGTCTCCTGCTCGGTTAAAATCAAATGTCCGGAAATATGACAACGTCCAAGCTTACGGGTTCCGGCGCAGAATGGCAAAGCCCTGTTTATATCCCAGCCCACCATTACCGTGTACACCACCCATCGTGATTGGGTGGTGGTGTAAAGTCTGGGTCATTTCGATCAAAGCGCGCAGGGCGGGCAGATTCCAGGGTGCACGATTTAAATTCATACCACCTTTTAATGTTAATGGATGCTGCGCTAGCCAGGCGGGGATGGCTTGCCAGGCATCCACAAACTTGCCATGCAGCAACAAGGCTAATGGTACTACCGGATAACAGGTATAGGCTTCCAGCAGTGCATCACCACTGTTAAACAGCTCAGCAAACTCCATTTCTGCCTGTAAGTTGGCATAATGCAGGGCTTTTTCCAGATGCCAGTAGCTGGCCAGTTCATCCAGATAATCAGCACCATCACCCTGGGCATAACCGATACCCACACCGGCTACTTCAATAGCGGGTTGTGTCAAATCAAAACTACCCAGCAGATCATCACGGGTCAGCAGCAGACCGCCGGTATAGTCGGTATAAGGGTTGGCGCAGTCCACACCCCGAAAGAGTTCGGTCTGGGGCTCCAGCCACTCAGGGTTAAGGTGGGTATCAGGAGCCGAACGCTGGTAGTTGCTGAACAAGGCATCACGCAGCTGACGAAAATCATCAAAAGTCATACCCTGCTCACGGCAGAAATAACGTGCCAGATCGGTGTAGGCTTCTGTCAGCGGGTAATCCTTGCCGTACACCTGCATTAGGCTAGTGCGTTCCTCGCGGGAATAACCCGTTTTAATGGCATCACTGCCTTCAATGAATACCGCTTCAAAGGCACCTTCACGCAACTGAGTTTGAGCGTAAGCCAGCGCTTCCAGCGGGCCACAACCGGAACGAAAGTGATTACGCGCGATGGGGGTGTCCCAGCCAGCCCCCATCGGGTCGATCACCAGATGCTCCAACTTCAGACCGGCTTCGGTTACCTGTTCACGCATGGAATCCAGCTCTGCCAGACTGCCCTGACCATCCTGACGACCTGCTGCAGCAATGATGTAAGCCTGATGCATGGTATTACCTTTTTTATCAAATGAACCGTAAAACCCCGTCATTCATGGCGGATACACTGCCTGTTGCTTCTTCCAGCCAGTTTAATCCTTCCAGTGCTTCTTCCCTGCAGGTGCCACAAACACTCGGATCAAACTCAAAATCACTGCAAACCTTTGGGCGTCCCGGCTGTTTAAAAATACCACACAGCTGATCTTGCGTCAGGTGGATGCAGGCAGTACCGGCTGGTTTGCCCTCCGGCATTCCGGCGATGGCAGAGGTGATGGAGGGTGCTATACAACAAGCACCACAACCGGGACGACAACCATGGCTAGTCGCAATGACCAGTGATTCATCCAGGCTCGACTCATCAGGGTTTTTCAGGGGAATCATGGTATTTTTTCACTTCCGGCTTTGTTAATATAGATGGTTATTCCCAGCTTAATAGTCAGGTATTCAGTTTAATGAAATCCCCCGAGCTACTTTCCCCTGCGGGCACCTTCCGCAACATGCAATATGCCTTTGCTTACGGCGCTGATGCCGTGTATGCCGGTCAGCCGCGTTATAGTCTGCGCGTGCGCAACAATGACTTCAAGCTGGACAAGCTGGGTGAAGGCATAGAATACGCTCACCAGCGCGGCAAGCTGTTTTTTGTTGCCAGCAATATTGCCCCCCATAACAGCAAAGTTCGCAGTTATCTCAAAGACATGGCGCCTGTCATCGAGATGAAACCTGATGCCTTGATCATGTCTGATCCCGGTTTGATCATGATGGTGCGGGAAAAATGGCCGGATCAGGTGATCCACCTGTCGGTACAGGCCAACGTGGTGAACTATGCCGCAGTGCGTTTCTGGGAGCAGCTGGGTATTCAGCGCATTATTTTATCGCGGGAGTTGTCGCTGGACGAGATTGCAGAAATCCGCCAGGAATGCCCAACCATGGAGCTGGAAACCTTTGTCCATGGTGCATTGTGCATTGCTTACTCAGGTCGCTGTTTGTTGTCGGGTTATTTTAATCATCGCGATCCGAATCAGGGCACCTGCACCAACGCTTGTCGCTGGAAATACAACACCATCCAGACCACCACCGATGCCACAGGTGACCTGATTCCGCTGGCACAGGCCAGTGATCAGGGTATCTGGACACCGGGGCAGGACATTGCTTCCACCAAAACGGCGGGCGGCACAGAGGGGCAAGAAGAACTTTCGGCATTGATCGAAGAAGCCAATCGTCCGGGTGAATACATGCCCATTTATGAAGACGAACACGGCACCTACATCATGAACTCCCGTGATCTGCGTGCGGTACAACATGTGGCGCGTCTGGCGGAAATGGGTATTGATTCCCTCAAGATTGAAGGACGTACCAAAAGCCATTATTACGTTGCTCGCACCACTCAGGTTTATCGCCGTGCCATAGATGATGCCGTAGCTGGTCGCCCGTTTGACATGGATCTGATGAATGCGCTGGAAAACCTTGCCAACCGGGGTTATACCGAAGGTTTTTATCGCCGCCATGTGCATGATGAATACCAGAACTACGAAACCGGCAACTCGGTGGGTATCCACCAGCAGTTTGTGGGTGAAGTGCTGGCAGCGGATAATCGTGGCTGGATTGATGTTGAAGTGAAAAACAAATTTGAGCTGGGCGACACACTGGAACTGATGACTCCGGCGGGTAATCGCCGCTTTAAACTGGATGCCATGGAAAACATTAAAAATGGTCAGGCAATGAGTGTGGCGCCGGGTACGGGTTACTTCGTTCGTCTTCCTCTACCCGGTGAATTGCTGGACGGTGAAAACCTCAAATATGCTATGGTGATGAGGGATTTACCAAACGGCTCAATGTAATTATTCAGGACGCAACATGGCGCAGACTTTAAACGGCAGCTCCGCTTTCACGCGCATCTGGTCGGTGGATAAATACCGCTTTAAAGCCGCACTACGCCCCTTCTCACTGGTGGTTGGTGTAATGAGCAGTGGTCTGGGGCTGGCGCTGGGCTGGCATGAGTCGGGTTCTCCCTGGCTGGTGGCACTGCTCACCCTGCTGGCCAGCCTGCTGCTGCAATCGGGTGTTAATCTGATCAACGATTATGGTGATCGTGATCTGGTTGCAGAACGCTTTGGGCACCTCAGCAGCGAACAGCAACATCAGATATCCACCAGTATCCGACTCAACTTTAATTATGGTCTGTTTGCCATTCTGGCCGGTGTCTTGCTGGGTCTGTGGCTGGTGATCCTGTCCGGCCCATTACTGATCTGGATCGGCCTACTGGGAGTGATCGGTGTGTTCTGTTATTCCCAGCCGCCGGTAGACTTTAAACGCCGTGGTCTGGGTGCTCTGGCGGTTTTTCTGCTGATGGGTGTGTTGATGGTGCAGGGTGCCTACTATGTCATGGCTCACTCACTCAGCTGGCAGATTTTCTGGTTATCCCTGCCATTAAGTCTACTGGTGGCATTATTGCTGCTGGCGAATGAACTGCGGGATTATGAACTGGATCAACTGGAAGGCCAGCGCACCCTGACTGTACGATTGGGTTATCAGCGCGTGGCACAAATTTACCGTGTGCTGCTGCTGACGGTGTTTGCACTGCCACTGCTGCTCTGGCTGCAAGGCGTGGCCCCCGGCATCTGGCTAACCCTGCTGGCACTGCCACTGATCATCAAGCCCCTGCAACTCTTAACCGCAGAACCCAAAACACGCAAACCCCTAACACCCCTGACTGGCCGCCTGCTGGCGGGATTTGGCCTGTTGCAAATTGTGGGTTATCTGCTGTTTGCGGTGCATTAACATGCAACTGGCGGATGCCCACTGCCATCTGGACTTTCCTGAGTTTGATGCTGATCGGGATCAGGTGCTGATTAAAGCCCGCGCAGCAGGCATCCGGCAAATCATCCTACCCGCCACCACCGCAAAGCGCTGGGATGGACTGTTAAAACTGGCCAGCACTGACCCCCAGCTTTACCCCTGTTTGGGCTTGCATCCGATGTTTATGACTCAGCATCGGTCAGAAGATCTGGATGCCTTAAAACAAGCACTGCAACAGAACCCGCAGGTAGTGGCAGTGGGAGAAATTGGTGTGGATTTCTGGCACGACCCCACAGCGGAGCAGCAGACACAACAATGGCAACTGCTGGATGCACAGCTGGATCTGGCAAAAGACTTTAACCTGCCGGTGGTACTGCATATCCGCAAGGGTATGGACGAAGTCATCCGGCGGCTCAGAAAAAAGCACCTGACCTGTGGTGGTCTGGTTCATGCTTTTTCCGGCAGCCTGCAACAGGCTCAACAACTGGTGAATCTTGGATTTCGATTGGGTTTGGGCGGCAGCCTGACCTATCCCCGCGCCAGACGTTTACGGCACATTGCCAGTCAGCTGCCGGCCACTGCTTTTTTACTGGAAACCGACAGCCCGGATATGCCGCTGGCAGGCCAGCAAGGACAGCGCAATGAACCGGCCAATATTGTTAAGGTGCTGAACTGCTGGGCAGATTTAAGACAAACCCCGGCTGCAGAACTGGCTTTAGAATTACAAAACAACCTGCAACAAACCTTTCCAAAAACCTTTCCAAAAACCTTTCCACTGCAAAAAACTCACTGATTCAAGGGTTTGATTTAACCTGCTGATTAAAACAAACTACAGGCAAGAAATTTAAAGGTAAAAAACCAGGGAGAGTAGTTGGTATGAATCGAGAAAAAATCACCGTGGTGCTGGTGGATGATGATCCAGCAGTCCGCCAGCGCTTTAAAGCCTCCATCCAGAAAAACCCGGCGTTGGAGTGGGTCGGTGAAGCCAGTGGTGTTAAGCAGGGCAAAGAGCTGGTGCTTAGTGAGTGTCCAAGAGTGCTGCTGGTAGATCTTGGATTACCGGATGGCTCCGGATTGGAAATTATTGATGAAATCAGCCAGAAACTGCCCGCTACGGAAATTATGGTGGTCAGCATGTTTGGTGATGAGGGTCATGTGATTCAGGCCATTGAAGCCGGTGCCAGTGGGTATATTCTCAAAGATACTGATGAAGCCAGTTTAGCAGAGCACATTATCCAGCTGTGTGATGGTGGCAGCCCGATGAGCCCAATGATTGCGCGGCACCTGCTGAAAAAAATGCAGGGCAGTGATAGCGGCCATAAACAACAAAATACTGAAGAACAGGATACGGTGGCACTAACCAAGCGCGAAATGGAACTGCTGAAACTGCTGGCGCGGGGTTATACCTACCGGGAGGTGGCTGATGATTTAAAAGTGTCCAGCCACACCGTTAACTCCCACATCAAAAATCTCTACCGCAAGTTGTCGGTCAAAACCAAAAATGAAGCGGTGTTTGCTGCAACACGTCAGGGATTATTAGATATGCGGAACCTGAGTTAAAAAAGCATGAAAAAAATCTGGCAAAACTATGTCACCTGTGGGGGCGGTTTTCATCCAGAAAGCCGCCACTACCGTCGTGCTTATCTGATTAATGCCATGTTACTGGCAGCCCTGGCGAATTTTGGCCTTTTTGTACTGCTGAATTTTCTGGTGTTTGATTTGTTGGCACCCGGCTTATTAAACCTTTTTGCTTTTATTGGCTCACTGGGGGCAGCGGTTTATTTTCGCCGCAGTCGAAATATTGTCAGAGGGGGTTTTTACACCACTGTGATTATTGGCATGGCACTGGTCAGTTATCTGTATATAGAGCAGCACTACCAATACAGTCTGTTCTGGCTGGCCACTTTTCCACCCTTTGCCTATTTTTTGAACGGATTAAGGCGTGGCAGTTATGCTGTACTGCTGGTGTTTTTACCAGTTTACCTGCTGCTGCTGACTGGGCTAGAGCGTTGGGAACCGGCACCCTACAACATTGTTTCTCTATCCAATATTGTCATTGCTTCATTGGCACTAACAGCGCTGGTCTACTTTTATGAAAAAAGCCGCCATGAGGCCGTTGCCAAACTACGCCACAGCAAGGAACGAGAAGCCATAGAAAAAGAACGCAATCGCCTGCTGCGGGAAATGCATGATGGTTTGGGTGCTCAACTGACTACCGCACTTTATGCTGCCAAAGGTGATCATGCCAGTGTCACTGAGCTGGCTGATTATCTGCAGCTGGCGCTGGATGACCTGCGCATGATGATGGACTCGCTGCAAACCTTTGATGGTGATGTGGCTACTTTGCTTGGGCAACTGCGTTACCGCATGGAACGCAGACTACAAAGTGCAGGGCTGGAATTGGTCTGGCGGGTGGATGATTTGCCGGACTTCCCCGGGATGACACCCCAGGATGCCCTGAACCTGCAGCGTATAGTGCAGGAAGCGCTGGTGAACGTGATTAAACACGCTGCAGCGACCCGTGTGGAATTGAGCGCCCGAATGGAGAATCTGGCTACCCTGTGCATTTGTATCAGTGATAATGGGCAGGGATTACATGAAGCAGCAGACAGCTGCGGCAGAGGACTGAATAACCTGCATCATCGAGCAACAGAATTAAAAGCCGAGCTGCATTTAGGCAGTAACCCCAGCGGGCAGGGCTGTCGAGTCACCTTACAGCTACCCATCCGCAATCTTGAACAACCCAAAGCAGAGCGCACATGAGCAGGACACCCAAAGAAACCAGCGGTTATGTACCCACCTTCACCTCATCAGGATCTGCACTGCGCACCCTGAGAACCGGAAAGAGCAACCCCAACTGGCAGGCTGCGGCAGAGTTTTTACTGGAACGCGCCGCCCCGGATGTAAAACTGCTGGTGGAAGCTGCCGCCCAGATCCAGATGGAAAAAGACGGCCTGCGGACCGACAAACGAGAAGTAGCTGTACGCCCTAAAAGTAGCCTGAACATCAAAATGGATCTCAGCTGGCTGCAATGGGTGGTGGTTGGCGCGGCTGGAGTCGGGTTAGTGGCGCTGTTGATCTGGATAATCAACAACGCCACGTTGAGGGTGTGTTAGAGGGGTGGGCAACTCCACGCGGCAGCGGGTAGATTGCCATCCAGATCATTCCACTCGACTTCAAAGGCGGAGCAGTTTCCAGACTGTCCACTCAATGGTTCAGACAGTTTCATGATGCAATAGCACCGTAGTTGCAAAGCTCC
>NZ_JACUUA010000421.1 GCF_014859565.1 Marinospirillum sp.
ACAAAAGTGGCCTATTCTAACTGAGACAAGCGCCAGCGTCAGGCAAATGAACAGGGAACTCAACATGAAACACAAGCTGACCATCAAATGGATCTACGCACCCCCTGAAGAACAGGACGGCACACGCGTACTGGTCGACAGTCTCTGGCCACATGGCCGGGATCAGGATGAGCTGGGTGTTCACCACTGGTGTCGGCAGGCTGCACCCAGCAGTGGCCTCAAACGTCAGTTGACCAAGGGTGAGCTGGACTGGAAAAACTTTGCCCGCTCTTATCGGGATGAACTGCACCAGCGTCCGGAAAAAATTCAACTGCTGCTAGAAAGCATTGAGCAGAACAACCTGACTCTGCTGACTGCTGAACGTGACCCGGAACAATCCTGGGTGCAGCTGCTGAAAGAACAGCTGGAATTATGGATCAGCAACGGGGTGCCACCAAAACCCTTCTGATGCACCCTTTTTTTATCACAGTCGCCGGTGCTCCAGCGCCGGTAACTGGCTGCGAACTTCCTGCAAGCGTGCGGCATTTAAAACACCACTCACCACCCCTTCACCTTCCGACAAGCAATCCAGCACCTCACCCCAGGGATCAATCAGCATCGAATGACCAAAGGTTTTACGGCCTCCGGCATGGGTGCCAGTCTGAGCAGGAGCCAGCACATAACAGAGGTTTTCAACCGCACGGGCACGCAACAACAAAGACCAGTGTGCCTGACCCGTCGGCACAGTAAAAGCCGAGGGTAAAACCAGCAGATCCACTGCATCCAGCTGACGAAACAGCTCTGGAAAACGCAAATCGTAACAGATGCCCAGCCCAACCCGCCCAAATGGAGTATCAAAAGTCACCGGCTGATGACCCGGCACCAGTGTTGCGGCTTCATCATAACGCTCTTCGCCCTGCTGAAAACCGAACAGATGAATCTTGTCATAACGTGCCACGCGACCACCATCAGGCCCATACACCAAACAGGTGTTGGTCAGTTTATCGGCGCAGTAACTTTTTAACGGCAGGCTGCCACCCACCAGCCAGATGCCCAGCTTTTGTGCCTGTTCAGCCAGAAAATCCTGCATGGGACCGGCACCGTCTTCTTCTGCCAGCACAAAGCGGGCAGGAACATCTGGGTTGATCATCGGAAAAAATTCCGGCAAGGCCACCAATTCAGCCCCAGCATCAGCGGCCTGTGCCAGCAAAACCGCCGCCCGATCACGATTAGCAAACCATTCAGGGCCAGAAGTCATCTGTACTGCAGCCAGTCGGGTTTCAGCCTGTTGATGAGAAAAACTACGGGGATGCAACATTACTGACTCCAACACTGAAATGAAAAAGCAGAATAGGGTAAAATCCCAGTTTACTTGTGAAGCGCACCACCCAACAACACGGAATCTTTATCTATGGCTCCCAGTATTTTTTTCCTGCACTTTATTGGTGTAGTGATTGTGATCATCGGGCTTAACCTCAAGGAAAAACGCAAGGCTCTGGGTATCACCATCGCCATTGCCGGTTTTTTAATCGGCACCTGGCCGGTGTGGTACGGCCATTTTATGGCACCCAGCCCCAGCGAAATGCGCCAGATGCAGATCCAGCAATACATGGTGCCTGATACAAAACAGGACTGAGCTTTTACCAGTCCGAGCTTGAAACCACCCTTTCAGGGGTTATAGTGTGCCCCTTACTTTGCCGTCCGACAGGTTTTTTTAAATGCAAAATGCTCTGCTGAAAAACAACTCCCTGCTGTCCCAGCTCA
>NZ_JACUUA010000422.1 GCF_014859565.1 Marinospirillum sp.
TTCCATCGGGTATTACACTCATAGCAGACCCAGCCTTTGCGCTTGATAATAGTCAATACTGTAACGGTTGCGCGGCTTGCCGCTGACAAACTGGTCACGGATTATCAGTGAGCTGAACCGGCGCAACCGGCAGGGTGCCTTGTGCACACACGTCACCAGTGTTTCCTTGATCTTAAATTCGGCACTTCCAGGGTCAAATTCCACCGCAAAAAACTCTTTCATTGGTTGATCCTTCGGCTTGTGATTAACCGCTCCAATCATGTAAACCTATAATACTTAAAACCGGCACGGTGGACGGTTGTTTTTAATAACAGGTAGCTCGGTCGGACGCAAAGCACCGCTGAGCGTTTTGTTATTTGTAAAGTATCTCACACATCATGCTCCAGCACTTACGCGGATCTTCTTCATAAGCCGCCTCCAGATCATCCCAGCGTCTTACCAGTGCTGCCCATTGCTCTGATAATCCAGCCATTTCTGTGATACGCGCTCGAAATTCCGGTACGACTTTCAGGAGTTTGTGGCAGCGTCCAAAGTCGCTACTATCAGCTGGGTGGTAGAGCGGATAGGTTGAGTCAGATCCGGTTAATGTGGCGGCAATAGCCCTTGATGACGCGCCCACATCACCACTGATAAACCACTCTGCCAAGCGCTTATAGGTGTCCGGCTTGGCCTGCCGCATCCAGGCTATACGTGCTGCCTTTACCGCTTTCTCGACCTTCTGGTTGCAATCGTCCTGAGTCATAAGATTGCGCTCTACATTTGGCAGGCTGGCTGCCCACTGGCGATAATGCTCATGGTCTTCAAAGTGGATTGATACGCTGCAAATTGATCCCGCCGCAGGATTGCTGATACCAATAACGGTCCAGTCATGCTCTATCGCAGGATTAGATAGAGTTTGAACTACGGTGCCTGAATCGCGCTTCATGTGTATTGTAATATCACTGATCATTCTGATTTCTCCGTGCTGAATACTGTCCAGCGGCATTCGCTGAACTTGCTATCACAATTCCAGCCATGTGAGCATAACTTGCTGATGGCAGCTGTACGACCATCAGCACTATCGACAACAATCTCCAGCCTTGCACCGACCGGCCTGATACTGTCTGCTGCGAGTAGATCAAGGTCGGACTGCTTCACAAAAACACCGTGGAGCATCATGCCCTTGCGCTCCTTGATTTCATTCCATGCCACTTCAATGCACTGCTCCAGTGACCAGGTTTGCTCCTGGGCGATTTTATCCAGCTGATGCAGCATTCCTGCCGCCCGGTGAGCAATATCCTCATGGGTGCCTGAAGAAACCGCTTCAAAAAGGCTGTTCATTGTGGCCTGCGGGTGTTCTTTTGGCAGATCAACGGTGTCGCTCAGGGTTCCAAGTTGGCGTCCGCAAAGCTCGGTCAGCAGGATCAGCGTCACCACTGTATCCCCGATAGCATCCTGATTGCGGTCACGATCCCACTCTGCCCATTCTTCAAGCGTTTTTCTGAACTGCCCTGCAATCGTTGCCTGGGCATTTTCTCCGATAATGTTACGGTCAGTAGCCCAGCGTAAAATATCGGTTTCGCGGTGAATAATCATTTATTTTTCCTGTGTTTTTCCAGTTGGATTAAATGGGCAGGATCAGCCTGCCCGATTTGACTCAAAACGGTATTTCGTCATCTATGCTTTCCCAACCCCCAGCAGCTGGCGCTTGGCCTGCTGGTGCTACTGGGGGTTGGGAAAATTTGCAT
>NZ_JACUUA010000128.1 GCF_014859565.1 Marinospirillum sp.
CACTGGATAAGCTGCGCATCGACAGTACCGTGGTGGCGAGTCATATCGCCCCACCGGCATCGCTGCTGTTGGCTTGGTTGCTGAGCGAAAGATTTACGGAGGCATTGAATGAGGTTTTCATGGTGGTATAGTTTCACCCGTGGCGGTGGTGGTTGAGACAAACCGTTCTTGCCGGAACACGTTATATTTCAACAGGATACCAAAGCCACACCCACTTTTCAGCTATGCCTCATGAATAAGGCAGGTTGACTGAGTGGCTGCAAAGCCAGTCGGTTGAATTCGGTGAAATCAAAGTCACGGCGATACCAACGCGAAAAACTTTTCTCATGGTAATGGCTATAACGGCTCAGGTTACGAAAATTGGCACGACCTCTCAGGCACAGCCACAAGGGCAAAAGCATCAGCATAAACTGGCGCTGAGGTTTTCTAACACTGGACATTTTCTGCAAAACCGTATTGACTATTTCCATGAAAGCCTGCGCTCGGGTGATGGTTGTGTTTGACAACCCCATTATCCGGGTAGCAGGCTTTCTTTAAAACTGTCCGAACTATTGCGAACTATTGACAATTAACAAGATGATTTTTTTGGAGTTAAATTGTGATCCGCTTTGGCCGTAAACTCTGTGCAACAAGCGATGCCCATAGTCGTGGATTTATGTCTCCTGCCAGCGCTGTTCGACGAAAGGTTTTAAGAGATACTGTGAATGCCTTTATATTGGCTGAGAAATCTAGGCGCTATCATCGATTGGCTGAGACAAACTTGATTGAATGGCAAAATTCGTCCCAAAATGCTCCCAAGGATACCTGCATTTTTGTTCATGCAGATGACTGGGGTGTCGTTACACAACAACTCACCCAGCGATTTGGACGGTGCTTTGCTGTATTGAACATGGCCAATGCCTTTATACCCGGTGGTGGATATGTGGAGGGTGCAGCTGCTCAGGAAGAAAACATGTACCGCAGAAGCAATTGCCATTTCAGCATCACACCCACGGACTATGATGCCCAGCGTGATCAATACTACCCGCGTATGACTCGCTTGCTGCAGGGGCATACTGGTTACGTTTATTTGGATACCCAGCATCCAAGAATCTGTATTCGTGGCCCGGAAGATCCCTCAAAACCTGATCTGGGTTATGAATGGTTAGCCAACCATGAGGTTTTTCCCTTCTATGAGTTGCGGGCATCGGCACAAGATCTGAGGGATGGGCGCAGCTTTGATGTTCTGGAAGCGCGTCGTCGTATTGCTGCACAGTTCAATACACTGCAACGCCACCAGATTCGGCATGTAGTCTTTGGTGCCTTTGGCTGTGGTGCTTTTCTCAACCCTGCCAATGAAGTTGCAGCAATATATCGCCAAGAGCTTGAGCAGCGACTGGAGCATTTTGACTGTGTTGCTTTTGCAATTCGCTCCAGCCACCCTGAGCGTGACACCTTCACACCTTTTGCTGAGACCATGCATTCACTCGGTGCTACCCTGGTTGATCAGGCAGAATCAACCATATAGGTTCTGCAGCTGATCCAGACTGTTCTTGATTTGCTCCACCCACTCTATTGGTTCATGGACACGAATGTTGGCATTCAGCCCATGAATCCACCAGAGTGTTTCCTGATCCTTCTGTACTTTCGCTGTCAGGCGTTTCCACTCAGTATCCCCTGGTAGTTCAGTGATCTCCTGATCGTTACTCAGCGGAGTTTCACTCAACAACCAGCCGACCTGCGGATGAATGTCTGCCACCAAGGTGATGAGCTCACCTTCATTAGCACCGGCAAAAGCGCCTTTGTTGATGTACTGATCAATATCAAAATTTGGGTCGATAACAGCCTTTTGTTCGCCAGCCTTGGCCTGCTGAATTCGATGCAAGGCAAACTGGCGTAAATCTTCGTAGCCATCGACTCTGGCAACCAGATAAGAACTGGAATAACGTGTCACCAAACCATGAATATGCAGCTGAAAGGTTTTCAGACTTTCGGAGGTGCGGCTTAGATACTCCACTTGCAGGCAACGCTGTTCGAGCAGTGCCGAAGTGACCTCCTTCCAGACGGATTGTGCAATAGCCGCAGGAATCAGTGTTTTGCCATTTGGAATAGCTCTTACACTCTTGAGCCAGTGGGTTAGATTGTTGTGATGCAGTTGTTCCAACACCTTACGTGCATGATTAAACTGTGGACGTAATTGATTAACCACTGCCATTGGCAACTGCCCCAGCAGCTGCTGCTCAGCCAGATAAAAGGTCAGAGCCGTAGCAGTGTCCATGCTCGGCAAATCCATGTGGATATCAGGGCTGAACGACCAGCGATAAGGCTTTTCTGTTTCATCACTGATTAATGGAAAGAGTACGGACAAACGCGAACTCAGATCTCTCTGCAAGGTTCGCTGTGTCACTTTAAAACCATGATCTTTCAGCTTTTCGATCAGATCAGAAGTGCTGATACTTGCCGGGTGACGGGGTATCAGTCTCAACAGTGTTAAGTGGCGGTAAATGGTGTCTTTCGCTTCTGACATGCGCTGACTTCCCTGTGTAGTGGGTTGATGTACAAGACTCACAAAATTGACCTTAACATGCCGCACATATTTTTTGGCGACATCATTCAAACTTTACGTGATGTGCAGCTGGCTGATCCGCAGAGTAGAGAGCTTTAACTGGGCTGCCGGGCTGCACAAACCCAATAGGCTGTTTCTGCCCTTGCTGCTGCGCTTGCATCTCAGCTTCCAGTGCCATCAGTAAATTATTGCCGCTGATGCGTCGCCCTTCCAGGTACAAACGGCGTAATGCAGTTTTCACGTTGCCGGGGCTAACTTTAAGGCGCTGCAGTCGCTCCTGCTGCAAATGATCAAGACCGGGCTCTTGTCCATGCTGCTCCCGCAAAACTTGCTCGATCAAAGCCAGCAGCTGACTGGTGCTGAGCCAGTCGAAACGCACCTTGAGATCAAACCGACGCATAACAGCGGTATCCATGGTTTCAAAACGGTTACTGGTTGCAATGAATAGCCCTTCGAAACGCTCCATCTGCACCAGCATTTCGTTTACCATGCTGATCTCCCAGCTGCGCTGATCACCAACGTTTCGCGCATGTAAAAAGGTATCGGCCTCATCTAGCAGCAGAATGGAATGGCTCTCCTGGGCCTCCCTGAACATGGCAGCCACGCGCTTTTCAGTACCGCCGACAAACATATTCAGCAAATCGCTGGCAGATTTCACCAGCAATGGACGATCCAACTGCTTAGCCAGAAACCCAGCAAAATCTGTTTTACCTGTTCCAGGGTA
Organism: Marinospirillum sp.; assembly: GCF_014859565.1. The sequence continues at coordinate 3,270 of NZ_JACUUA010000128.1, forward strand.
ACCATGCAGGCATAAACGTGCATTGGTAATGCGCTGAACCTGACGCACCACACGATTCAAGCCTGGGTTAGTGTTTAACCAGTCTGGATTGTAGGCAGGGAATAAAAGGGCTTTGTTGACCGTGGTGGACTTCACCCCAGCCTGATACCAATCTTTGGGCTGAAGACGACCTTCTGCTTTGAAGCGCTGCTCTAACAGTTTTAGCATCGCCTTTTCATTTTGCAACGGTTGCTTGGTTTGCATGGTTCTCGCAAGTCTTTGCAGCTGCATCATCATGGCCGGTGTCATCCACTCAGCACCCGCCAACCACTCGATAAAGTGCGTTGTAACAGGCAGTGCTTTTAACAACTCAGTGCGCTGCATACGCAAAGCAGCAGCCTCTGGTACAGGGACTTCAAGAATCAAATCAAAGCGGCGCAAATAGGCAGGATCAATCATATCAATCTGATTGCTCAGCCAAATGGTCGGGCGCGCATTATGCTCTAGCTGCTGATTAATCCAGGCTTTGGAAGGTTTACGTTGGGCAGGCATAAACACATCTTCAATCTCATCAAACAGCACCAGCGCATTGGTTTTATTTTTCAGCAACAGTTGTCCGAGTAGTAACTGATCAATACGACGCTCCGGTAGAATCATCACACCGTCGTCATCTTCAACAGGCACTGCATGTAAATCACATTGCATCCAATGCGCCAAACTGGATGCCAGCAGCGTCTTGCCAACACCAGGAGCACCGTACAAAAGAATATTCAGCCCCGTGCGTTTTGCTACCATCGCTTCATGCAGGTGATTTCGCAACAGTTGCAGTTGAGGTACATAACTGAATGAGCGGGGAGGCAAGCTGATCGCATCAATTTTAGGGCATATCCCTTCGCACACAGCATCCAACTGTTCGCTCAAAGGTCGCTTATCAATCTGATCTAAATTGATCACGTGGTTGAGTGTTTGCAGAAAGGTTCCTGTATCAAGTGCATCTTGCAGAGTTGTCACATGCATGTTGCGCTCTATAAGCCTGAAACGGCATAAAACATGGGTTTCATGGCTGACGGAGTACAGGCTTCCTGCTTTTAAGCTGAACACTTGCTCCATCAGATTCAGGCTTCGACGGACATTGTTGGTTTTAATCTGACTACAGAGCTGGTGCAACATTTCGTGACGTGCTTTGAGCCAGATAAAAAATAACAGGGTTTCTTCAGCGGGGTTCAGACTCATGCGGGATGACAGCATTGTAGTAGCCTGGAGAAGCGCTCCATCATAGCTTTTTGTTGGTGGTTTCTGACTTTTAAGCCACTGACCCACCAGCCGAGCTTCTTCAGGGTGCCGACCCGTAATCGTTTGATGGTGGCGGTGTGCTCCACGGGGAAACCTGCGATGAGGCATATCAAATTCATCTTCCTCTGAATCTGACTGCTCCTGTTCAATACCAAACCACAGAAAAAAATCCGACCATTCGATATCTGCCTCCAGCATTTGTTGGCGCTCAGCCAGCAGAATTAAACGTGCCGCAACCATACGAGCCAGCAACAACTCCTGCTGGTCAACGGCATCCATGTCTTCCTGGTTGGGCAAGCTGGTTTTTTGAAGGGTTTTCCAGAGCATGACGTCCTCCTGAATCGTGATGATTTACAGAGCATATCGCAGAGGTGCGTCAATTTAAGTCGTACCGGCTTTTGGCCTGAATCCGTAAGCCTCAGGATACTAAGCGGTTATCTTGGCGAAAATGAAACCAACTGGCGGCAATATGATGCTTCGCTGCTGCTGGCTCAGCAAAAGTCTGATTTACCAATATTGGTGGATCAAGGTGATGCTGATCAGTTCCTTACCGAACAGCTGAAACCAGACGTTTTACAAGCCGCCAGTGCGGCCAGTGGTTCCGCACTCGAATTGCGTATCCAGCCGGGTTATGACCACAGCTACTATTTTATCGCCAGTTTTATCGAAGACCACCTGCGTTTTCATGCGCGTTATCTGAATCAAGAGGCCTGATCAGCGCGGCGATAACGCCCCTGATAATCAAATAACTTCTGCTGGATGCGCCAGTGTTTGCGGTGCATCTTGCGGGCAATAACAAAATCAGGATGGCGCAGGCGCTCAGTGCCTGCTGCTGCCTCTTCAGCAGTAGCAGGACTCCAGCCACAACCGGGTGCTTTTAAGTGATCACGCAGAAACACCTGCTCAAAGACATAACGCTGTGCTGGTGTTTCCAGTGCATACCAGTCACTGAGTTCGGTGCCATCTTCATCATGGTAGGTGACTTTCAGGCGGGGTAATCCCCGGCCATTAACACTTGCCTCCAGTGTCATGCCACTGACCCGTAACACCCGTGCATCACGCAACTGCAAGGCTTCTTTCAGGCGTTTGTCTGCATCCACCAAGGTGGCATCACAATGGGGGCAAACCCGTGCAGCAATATCGGCCTCACCCCCGCAGGCATCACAGATCCGAAACCGGAAACGGAAATCACACTGGCTGCCGGAGCCTTGATCCGATTCCAGCCACCCCTGACAACGCCGCCCAAAATGTTCCAGCACCTCACCCTCCGCCGTGGTACGCCCCCAGAAGCTGTTGGCAAAACCACAGGCCGGACAAGTCACCTGTACCAGTTGTGTATCACTGGCTGGGCGGGGTGAGTTAACTTCCGGTGCCCAGAGATCCCAGGGATTACCGGCATAATCCAATAGCAGGCAATCCTTTTTGCCAGTTTCCGGCGAAAGCCGCAGTCCACGGCCAAGAATCTGTTGATACAGACTGACGGATTCCGTCGGGCGCAGCAGAGCAATCAAATCCACATGGGGTGCATCAAAACCGGTGGTTAACACCGACACATTCACCAGATATTTGAGTTGTTGTGCCTTGAATGCACAAATGATCTGTTCACGCTCTTTGCCGGGCAAGGCTCCAGTGATCAGGGCGGTTTGTGCTGCTGGCAACAGCGAGGTCACCTCTTCAGCATGGCGCACACTGGCACAGAAGATCATCACACCGCGCCGGGTTGCTGCCCGCTGCTGGATATCTTCAACAATACCCGGTGTGACGCGGCTGGATCGAACCACCTGATCCAGTTCGTTTTCAATGTAATAACCGGAAGCCGTAGGGATCAAAGCAGAGAAGTCATAAGCCAGCATAGCCATGTCCAGGCGTACCGGCATGACCAGATAACCTTTTTTCACCATCCAGCGCAGTGGTAATTCATAAATGCAGGCTTTAAAAAAGCTCTGTTCATCACCACGAGCGGCTTGTTGTTGCAGATGACGGTGATAAATAAATCCATGCCCAAGACGATAAGGAGTTGCGGTCAGTCCGAGGATTTTTATGTTGGGATTGAGTTGTTGCAGGTGTGTGATGATTTTCTGGTAGGCGGTATCTTCACTCAGGCTGACACGATGGCATTCATCAATCACCAGCAGGGTAAAACCCGCATCATCAAAACGCGTCAAATGGCGACTGACCGATTGTACCGAGCCAAAAACTACCTGACATTCAGCATTTTTTGAGCCCAGACCGGCACTGAAAACATCTGCCTGTAATCCGTACGCAGCATATTTGGCATGATTTTGTTCAACCAGTTCTCGTACATGCGCTAGCACCAGCACCCGCCCACGAGCAAGGTGTGCCAGCTCGGCAATCACCAGGCTTTTTCCGGCACCGGTTGGCAAGCATAACAACGCTGGGTCACTGGTTGAACGAAACCACTCCAGCACCCGCTGTACGGCTTCCTGCTGGTAGGGGCGCAGTTGTACGGGTGCTGACATCGGTCTATTTTAAGCTCAGTCTGTGTTAAAAATCGGGTCACGCTTCTGCAGGTTGGCCATCACCGCTTCCATCTGATTGGGTGAACCCAGCAATCGGCGCTGCAGTTTTTCTTCCATCGCCAGGCGCTCATCATCAGTCTGGGTGTAGGAGTCACGCAGCAGGCGCTTGGTTGACTTGACCATATCCGGTGAGCGTTTGCAGATCTCTACCGCCAGCTGTTGTGCACGCTGCATGGGATCAACCGCTACTTCTGTCACCATGCCTTCCTGCAAGGCGGTTTCTCCACTGATGACTTCTGCTGTCAGTGTCATCCGCATCAGCACGTCTTCACGCACACAACCCCGAGCAGTCACACTGATACCCATATCCGGGATAATGCCCCAGCGCCCTTCCATCACCGACAGACGCGCCTCTGGGTGAGCAATACGCAAATCGGCTCCCATAATCATCTGCAAACCACCGCCATAACAATAACCTTCCACCACTGCAATCACCGGAACCTGCAAGGATCGCCAGCCAAGCGCCAGATGCTGAACCTTGTTATGCGGGTAACCATCGCAACCACTCAGCAGCCACTGGATATTTTTTGGATCGGACATCACACCCGCAACATCCAGCCCGCTGCAGAAACTCTGCCCACTGCCGGACAGAATCACAACACGCAAGTCACGGGTATTATTAAGGGTGGATAAAACCTCCAGCAGCGCAGTGATCAAATCCATATCCAGGCTGTTGTGTTTATCCGGGCGATTCAACACCACCTGTGCAATGCCATCATTCAGTGATAACAGTACACGGGGTTGTGTTTCTTGATCGGTGGGAGGAGTGGTCATTAAAGAAAGCCTCGGGAGATTAAGTGGGTCGAGACAGTCGAGACTAGGGAAACTGCAGCAGCAAGTCAAACGAGTGTTTTTTTACTGCAGATTTAGCAGCCAGAAGTCAGACGAAAAGTACGTTGCAACATATAAGCATCATCCGCAGCACGATGGCGCACCAGTTGCAGCTCCTGCAGCACCTGCTGTTTCATTTTTGCCCAGGAGGCCAGCTGTTGTTCATTCAACAGCTTATTGAGGGTATCCACCCGAAACTTTTGCCGACGACTAGCCTGATCAAAAAGCAGCGCAACCCAGCTGCTGTCAAAACCCCAGCTATCACTGTAAACAGTTAAGCCTTCCAGCTCTGCATTCAGCCAGTCAGCCACTTCTACAACAGACAAACCTTCCTGCTGCAGCTGTTCTCGACTGATGCCATGAACCGCTTCTGCTTCGGTATTCCAGTGGATCCATTCAGGCTCTGGCCGTATCAGGCGGGCAGCGGTTGTTCCATCAGGGCGGGCAAAGCCAACTTCGATGGGATAACTTCCACGACCAAAGCCAGAGGCTTCAACATCTATAATGAACGGCATGACCATTCAGGACCCTTGTCTTGTAAATCACAACTGGCAGCAAAAGGATGAGATTCCGACCTTACCAGCAAATAGTGAGCCAGTTTACTGCAATAACACAAGAGGGGACAATCAGGCTGCCTGATCCCAGTAGCTGGCTTTTTCGGAACTGGCGGGCAAGTTAAGCTCACCTTGTCGATAAGCCTGAGCAAGACGTTCACAGGCCAGAGGATGTCCTTGTTGAGCAGCACGTGCATACCAGGTGACAGCATTGGAGTCACTTTGCACAAAAGGAGCCATACCTTTTTCGTAGATACCACCCGTTAACCACTGCGCCTCAGCATTGCCCTGCTGCGCAGCTTTTAACAGATATTCAGCGCCCAGCATCCGCTCCCGGTTGGTGAGACCATCCTGCAATAGTCGTTGACCAAACACCAGCAGGGTACGCTGATGGCCAAGACCTGCTGCATGATGCATCAATCCCCGTGTCATGTGCCGAAGAAGCTTCAGTCCCGGTTTGCAGGCCAGCTTGTAAAAGCGGTCAGCCAGTGAGAACTCCAGACTTGCCAGCAACTGATTGGATGGTGACATATACAGGAAAACCTCTTGATGGAGTGTTACCAGAAGTATCGGCTAACATCTCCCAAGTGCGTAAAGTGTGCGGATTGTAATCATCTTGAAGGCTTTTGATAAGGTATTTTTGATATTTTATAGCAGCGATATGCCCAACCAAGCACCAATAAAAGGCAAACTCCAGCCATATCAATCACTTTGCGCCGATACGGTGCTCTTCTGCGGCTGGTATAATTGCAGCAATTATTTCACTTTGACCACCCTTAATCTGGAGCACCCTTGATATGCTCAGTCTGATTTCTCCTGCCAAGTCGCTTGATTTTGAGACCCCGGCACCTAGCCACCTGAATACCCAGCCCTGTTTTCTGCAGGAAGCTCAGGAGCTGGTTGAACAGTTAAAGCCCTTATCACCTCAGCAGCTCAGTGATTTGATGGGCATTAGCGACAAGCTGGGCACATTAAATGCGGCTCGTTTTGAACAGTGGTGCCTCCCCGTCACACTAGAGAATGCCAAAGCAGCAGTGCTGGCTTTTACCGGTGATGTTTACACGGGACTGGATGCCACAAGCCTGGATGATGAACAGCTGAGTTTTGCACAGGAGCATCTGTGTATTCTTTCTGGGCTGTATGGTTTGCTGAAACCCATGGATTTAATCCAGCCCTACCGACTGGAAATGGGCACTGCTTTTAATAACAAACGCGGCAAGGATCTTTATAGTTTCTGGCGTCCACTGATAGCCGAGCAGCTCCAGCAACAATTACAAACCCAGACACAACCAGTGCTGATCAATCTGGCATCACAGGAGTATTTTAAGTCGGTGGATACGTCCCGTCTGAATGCCCGCATCATCACACCGGTATTCAAGGACTGGAAAAATGGGCAGTACAAGATCATCAGCTTTTATGCCAAAAAAGCGCGCGGCATGATGTGTCGTTACCTGATCAGCAACAGGATTGATCAACCCGATGGTTTAAAGGATTTTGATCTGGGTGGTTACAACTTCTCTGCCAGTATGAGTGAAGGGGATAGCTGGGTTTTCACCCGTAAAGAAGTTTGAGTCCTATATAAAGCAACAGGCACCTCAGGGGTGCCTGTTTGTTCAGCAGGATCAGCTTTCGACCTGCTCAATCCCCTGAATCAGCCAGGGTGCATCGGTCTGAC